>JBBDWZ010000139.1:0-30348 GCA_040902615.1 Gemmatimonadota bacterium
ACGTCCGGATCTGTAGAGGGGGTCGCGAGTAATCGCGATTCCTACTCTGACCGTTTAATTCGTTGATCCGTTAATCTGTTCAAACCGCTTCGCCAATTTCGGTCCAGTGCCCTCATCCTCATGTTTAAAGAACACAAAGACGTCTCCCCACGACGGCTGTTTTGCGCGCACCGCCCAATCTTCCAGCTCGCCGGGGCCGTAGCCGACCTTCCGTAAGCGCAAGTACCCCCAATCGGCGGTGACCACAAACGGGGTCTGCAACGCGCCTTCTTCCTCATCGACGTGTGCAATGCACAACGCGGCGTTGCGATCGCGCAGGGCAGTGAACACGTCCTCATCGTGCCAGCTTTCGTGGCGGAACTCCAGAGCGGCGCGCACGTCAACGGGCAGGAGCGCCAGGAACGTCTTCAAACGCTCGACATCCTTTTTCAGGTTGGGTGGGAGCTGAAACAGAAATGGGCCTCGCTTCTCACCCAGCGCAGCAGAAGTCTTCAGGAAATACTCGACCGGTTCGGCTACTTCCTTGAGCCGCTTGTTGTGCGTGATCTGCCGCGAGGCTTTCAGGATGAAGCGAAAATGCGCGGGCACCTGGGATGACCAGTCCGCCAGCACGGTATCGCTCGGCATGCGATAGAAGGTGTTGTTGATTTCGACCGTACCGAAATGACTGGCGTAGAACGGCAGCATCTTCTTGTCCGAAAGATCTTCCGGATAGAAGCTGCCCTTCCACTCCTTGTAGGCAAAGCCGCTGGTGCCGGTGAAGAGCTGTTTCATAGTCGCTCGTACAGTTTGGACAAGGCGGCCATCAAATCGGGTTTCACTGCCAGCACCGCGCGGAGCGGATCGCCGCGTTCATGGAGACGCGCAATCGCGTTTTGAATCGTGAACTGGGTTGGTGTCAGTCCGGGCTGTACTTCAGCCCATTCGATCGGCATCGATACCGGCGCACCGGGAATCGGCCGCACGCACAATGGCGACACCAGCAGCTTGCCATGGCCGTTCTGTCCGAAGTCGACGTAGACGCGGCCGGCGCGTTTGCTGATGACCCGCTCGATGGTTGCGATGTCGGGCTGCTGCGCGACGATCGCGCGCGCCAGCAGCTCTGCCAGCTGCTTGCACTGCTCGTGCGTAACCAGCCGCGCCACAGGAATCAGAACGTGCAGTCCCGACGATCCTGTGGTCTTGACGAACGCCGGCAGCCCGATCGCATCACAGAGGGCCTTCGTTACCTGAGCAACTTCGATCACGCGCTCGAACGGCGCATCCTTCGGGTCCAGGTCCAGGCTGCACCAGTCCGGCTTCTCGAGAGAACCCAGCCGGCTGGATGCGATGTGCAGCGGGATGGTGCCCGAGTTTGCCAGGTACACGAGCGTGGGTTCATCGTCGCAGATGAATTGCCTGACCTCGCGTTGTGCTTCCTCACTCCACATCAGCTCGGTACGCACCCAGGCCGGCGTCCAGTCTGGCGCATCCTTTTGAAAAAACGACTTGCCGTGAATGCCATCAGGAAACCGCGTGAGCGTGACCGGCCGCTCTTTCAAATACGGCAGCAGCCACGGCGCAACCGCGCGATAATACGCAACCAGATCGCCCTTGGTCAGGTTGTGTTCGGGGAAGAAGACCTTGTCCACGTTGGTAAGTGTTACCTGGGGCGACCGCTGGGAAACGGACGCTGAATTCGGCGATTCTGATGCTGGTGGAGAGGGCGGGGGCGGGGGCGTGGAACGGACGTTGGGCTTGCCGCGCTTCGTTATTCCCCGCTTTATTCCTCTGCCCTTTACCTCAGTAACCGCGTCCGCGTCGGCATCCATGTTTCCAGCGTCACCGTCCGGATCCGCACCCGCGTCCGGAAAACCCACGCCCCCGCCCCCGTCCCTGGCCCCCCCACACTCCTCCGGCCGCTTGTCATCGCGCATGCGCAGGAAAACGGGGTGACGCAGCAAGGGCTCATCGGTCCATTCCTTGTAGCGCACCTCGCAGACGTAGAGCGGCTCCACCCAGGTGTGGCCTTTGCCCGGAGGCCCGCCAGCGAAGGGCACTTTCTTCACGACGTGTTCATCCAGCTGCTTCTTGATCGTGTTGAGCAGCTTGTCGGTGAATCCGGAGCCGACACTGCCTGCATACGTCAGCTGTTCATCGCGATAAACAGCGAGGTGCAGCGCGCCGAAGGCAGTGCGGGAGCCGCGTGGTGCGGTGTAGCCGACGATCACGAAGTCATCGCTCTTGTCGATACGGAGCTTGAGCCAGTCGTTGGAACGGATGCCGCGATACTTGGAGTCCGCTCGCTTGGCGACGATCCCTTCGAGGCCGAGCTGCTCTGCGGCGCGATAGAAATCCTCACCGCGCGTTTCGATGTGCTCGGTGAAGCGCAGCAGGCCGGAGCTGGGCAGTGCCCGCTGGAGCAGCCGTTTTCGCTCGGTGAGCGGCAATGACCGCAGATCGTAACCATCGACGGCGAGCAAATCGAAGGCGAAGAAGGTTGCGGGATGCTCGAGTGCTGCGCGCCGGCCGTCGATCTCACGCAGGTAACGTCCGCGCTGCTGCAGTCGCTGGAAGTTGGGCTTGCCATCATCGTCCTGGACGACGACCTCGCCATCCAGGATGATGTGTTCGAAGGGGAGCGCAGCGACTGCCCGCGCGATCTCGGGGAACGTCTGGGTAGCATCGTTGCCGTTGCGTGTGATGAGGAGCGCATGGTCACCCGATTTTTCGCCGAGCAGGCGATACCCATCGTACTTCAGCTCGAACAGCCAGCCCGCGCGGGTGAACGGTTTGTCGGCGGTTTCGGCGTGCATCACTTCGACATTGGCGGCGCGAATGGTGGCGCGCGTTGCTTTCAGTTCATGCAGCGCGTCCTGGATCTCCCGGGATCGTGAGTGGCCACTCTTCAGCTCATCGACAGTCAGGCCGGACAATACCGAGTCCTGCGGCAGGTCCTGACCGTTTTCGCTGACGAAGGCATCGCGTTCCTTGATCAAGAGCCATTCCTTCTCGGCTTTCTTGATTTTCACCAGCGTCCAACGGCCGCGCAGTTTCTGACCACGCAGCTCGAAGAGCAGCTTGCCTTTCTCGAGGCCGGTCACCGGATCTTCCAGCCAGTCGAAACGGCCGCGATCCCAGACGATCACTGCGCCCGCTCCGTAGTTGCCGGCCGGAATGATGCCTTCGAACTCGGCGTATTCGATCGGGTGGTCTTCGACGTGAACCGCGAGCTGCTTGTCCGCGGGATTCCTGGATGGACCATTCGGCACCGCCCAGGAAAGCAGCACATCGTTCAGTTCGAGCCGGAAATCGTAGTGGAGACGGCGGGCGGCGTGCTTCTGAATGACGTAGATGTTGCCACTTTCGCTGCGGCGGCCGGAAAACGGCTCGGGCGTGCGATGAGCTGAGCGTTTCCGCCGATATGCGGACAGTGAATCGCTGGAAGTGGGGTCTCGTTCAGGCACAGCGACCAATCTATCTTGTCGGCTCTTTCAACCGGGAGACTCCATGCGAACTTCGACTGTACTGCTGATTGGTCTGCTACTGGCCGGCTGCACCGGCGCCGATGACACCCCAGACACCGCGGCCGACAGTGTTGCGGTAGCGCCGGCTGCCTCGGATTCGCTTTCGATCGCCGGCTTCAGCACGCCCGAATCCGTGCTTTACGACGAAGTTGGCGATGTCTACCTGGTGTCCAATATCAACGGCGCGCCGATCGACAAGGATGACAACGGTTTCATCAGCCGGGTGTCCCCGGACGGCACCGTGCAAACCCTCAAGTGGATCGACGGCGCCGCCGACAACGTCACGCTCAACGCACCCAAAGGCCTGGCGATCGTGGGTGACACGCTGTTCGTTGCCGACATCGATTCCGTACGCGCGTTCAATCGCAATGACGGCTCGTCCCTGGCAGCCCGCGGCATTCCCGGTGTCAAGTTCCTGAACGATCTCGCAACCGGTATGGATGGCAAGCTGTACGTAAGTGACACGGGCGTGAACGGCGATTTCTCGCCCGCGGGAACCGATGCGGTCTATCGCTTTGACGCTGGCCGCGCGGTTGCCGTTTCCAAGACGACCGGCCTGCACGGGCCCAACGGTCTCGCGATCGCGCCCGAGGGCGTGCTGATCGTGCCGTTTGGAGCTGCGGTCGTTCACCGCGTCAAAGCCGATGGCGGTGCAGTCGAGAATGTAGTAACCCTGCCCACAGGCGGGCTGGATGGCCTGGTGCGCCTCCTCGACGGGTCGCTACTGGTCTCGAGTTGGGAAGGAAAGGCCGTCTACAAAGTCGATCCCCAGGGCCAGGTGACCACGGTTCTCGAGAACATGGAGTCGCCAGCGGACATCGGGTACGACACGAAGCGCGGACGCTTGCTCATACCGGTGTTCAACCAGAACCGGGTGGAAGTGCGGAAGCGGTAGGGGCGCGGATTACGGATCGCGGATCGCGGATCGCGGACTTGAGGATCGAGGATCGAGGATCGAGGATCGAGGATCGAGGATCGAGGATCGAGGATCGCAGCCCGAGACGGCGCCCGGCTGCCTCGGTAGCGAGCGCGTGTAGGGGAGTGATCCTCGGCACAGCGCGAGTGTCCGCCGCAACCGCGATCCGCGATCCGCGATCCGCGATCCGCAATCCGAGGCCCCGGCATTCGGCTTTCTTGCGGTGTCCCGCGCCTGTAACCCATACTGACGGAATGAGCGCACGAGCGATAGGCACCGCCAACATCTCCTTCGGCCTGGTCTCCGTACCGGTCAAATTCTACTCCGCGTCCGACTACTCGGCCGGCGTCAGCTTCAACTGGATCCACAAGGATTGTGGCTCCCGGCTGAAGCAGCAGTACATCTGCGCGCGTGATGGCGTGAAAGTCGAACGCGATGACATGGTGAAGGGGTACGAGTTCTCCAAGGACAAATACGTCATCTTCACGCCCGAAGAGCTGAAAGCGCTCGAGGAGCGCGGCGATGGCAGCATCGAGATCGTCGAGTTCGTCCCGGCGGACAAAGTGGACCGCGTGTACCTCGACAAGCCCTACTATCTGGGGCCTGACAAAGGCGGCGATCGTGCGTATCGGCTGCTGGCCGAAGCCATGCGTCGAACCGGCCTGTCAGCGCTCGGTCGTTACGCGGCGCGCGGCAAACAGTACCTCGTGTTGCTGACGCCCATGAAGAACGGGATCGTGCTCGAGCAATTGCACTACGCACACGAAGTCCGCTCGATGGACGAAGTGCCGATTCCATCTGGTGATGTGAAAGACACGGAGCTCAAGCTCGCGGTAAACCTGATCGAGCAGCTCAAGACCGACGCGTTTCTGCCCGAGCAGTACAAGGACGACGTGCGCGAGCGCGTGCTCGAGCTGATCGATCGCAAGATCCAGGGTGAAGACATAACCGAAGCGAGTGAGGAAGCACCGAAGACGCAGATCATCGACTTGATGGAAGCGTTGAAAGCCAGCCTGGCCAAGGGTACGTCCAGTCAGAGGAGCGAAGAAGAAGAAGAAGAAGAAGAGGAAGAAAAAGAGCGCAAGCCGGCCAAAAAGGCCGCGACCAAGGCCCCAAAGAAGTCGCAGAGGAAAAAGGCTTCCGGAGAATAAGCGATCCGCACGACTGAAGTAGCCAGACTACTTCGTATCCCGCCGGCGCAGGTGCGCACGCTTGCCCGGGCCGGCTTCATCGTCCCGCAACGTAATCGTCTGGGTCATTACAACTTCAGCTTCCAGGATGTCGTGCTGTTGCGCACCGCGAAATCGCTGCGCCGCGCGCGCGTCCCGCACCAGCGCATGGAGCGGGCGCTCGGCTGTCTCAAGCAGAAGCTGCCGGAAGACCAGCCGCTGTCATCCTATCAGATCGAAGCCCACGGCGATCGCATCGTGGTCAGCGATGGCGAACGGGCCTGGGACATCGAGTCCAACCAGCTGGAGATCGAGTTCCCGCGCCCGCGCGCTGTCGTGCGCTCGCTCGACTCGCGGATGACCACAACATCCGAGGCTGAGGAGTGGTATCAGCGCGGCATTGAGCTCGAGGCGCTGTCGATCGATGAGGCGAAGGCTGCCTACCAGCAGGCAGTCGAGCTGGATCCCGCGCACGCCGACGCGCAGGTCAACCTGGGCCGGCTCCTGCACCAGCAGCACCGCGTCACCGAAGCCGCCGAGCGGTACCGGCTGGCGCTGCTCTACGCGCCACACGCGACTGCCGCTTTCAACCTCGGTCTCGCGCTCGAGGACCTCGGACATCCTCGCGAAGCCGTGAAGGCTTACGAAACCGCCCTGCAGCTGAATCCCACACTCGCCGATGCGCATTACAACCTGGCGGGTATCTTTCACGCCGCCGGCGACCCGATGGCGGCCATTCGCCATCTCAAAAATTATCGCGCGTTACGAAGGCCATGAACCCCATCGCCGATCGGCGTGCGCATGGCCCTGGGTCACGCCGCTATCCACCGGAAGTTGCAGCATAAGCGGACTGTAGTACGCAAGATCGATTTGTTCGCCGTTGGAAGTGTTCAAAAACAAGACGAGCGAGGCATCTGCGGTCGAGTGTACTGTGGTCGCCAACATTCCGTTCGCAGGAGCCGTGATCTCAATGCGTTACACAGTCCGCCAAGCGGACAGCGTTCGCGTGGAGCTCAAGCGACTGATTCGGCAATAACTTCTACACTGACCTCACTCAACACATCAGAAGCCGCGCTCCTCGCCGCCTGGCGGAACTGGGGCGCTGGTCGGCTAGCCACCGCAGCGGGCTTGACCGGGCGCATACAACCCTACAGATTGCCACAGTATCTAAGGCAATAAGGAGAACATGAGCTCTCAAGCGACACAGCTGCTGCGCGGCACGCTGGACGTGCTGGTCATGAAGACGCTGGCCGGCAACGAGCTGCATGGCTATGCGATCGCGGACCGGATCGCGCAGAAAACGGATGGTGCGCTGGGCGTGGAAGATGGCGCGCTCTACCAGTGTCTGCATCGTATGGAAGAGAAGGGCTGGCTGGATGCGGCGTGGGGTCATGCGGACAACGGCAAGCGCGCCAAGTTCTACCAGCTTACTGCTGCGGGCCGCAAGCAATTACAGGCCGAGCAGGCCAGCTGGATCCGATACGCGGAGGCGGTATTCAAGGTGTTGCAGCCGGCGTGATGATCAACGAATGAACGGATGAACGAACGAGCACGCGCACGACCACGAGTACGATAACGATTACGAATTCACGAGCAGTGAATCCTGTGCGACGGCATAAGACAGTATGAGCGATGCATTCGATCGTCGCCTGTTGTGGCGGCATATACGGCGGCGGCGTCCGCAGATCCGTGCGGAGGTGGAAGATGAGCTGGGCTTTCATCTGGAGATGCGCGTGGCGGAGCTGCAGAAGCGCGGGCTGAATGCAGCCGAAGCACGTCGTGAGGCGTTGCGACAGTTCGGCGACCTGGATGAGACACGGGAGGTTTGTGTGAGTACGGATCAGCGCAAGGAATCGCAGGGCGAGCGGCGTCGCTATTTGGACGAGCTCAAGCAGGACATCGTGCACGGCTTTCGTCATTTGCGGCGCCGCTGGCAGGTAACTGTGCTGGCCGGGCTGACGCTGGGCGTAGGGATCGGTGCCAGCACGGCGATCTTCAGTGCAACCGATCACGTACTGATCCGGCCGCTGCCCTACTTGGATGCGGATCGCGTGATGACGGTGTGGGAGACCGACGAGGTGCAGGGGATTCGCAAGCAGGAAGTGTCTTCGGGCAACTTCGTGGATTGGCGGAAGCGTAGCCGCAGTTTCTCGGCGATGGGTTTGTGGGAGCCGTGGAGCGTGGATCTGGCGACCGACGGTCCGCCGATCGCGGTCCCGACGAATTCGGTGACCGAAGAACTGTTCGAGGCGCTGGGCGTCAAGGCGCTCCATGGACGACTGTTTTCACCGGAGGAGTACGTAGCGAACGGACCTGCAGTGGTCCTCATATCAGAGGGGTACTGGCGCGGTCATTTCGATTCGGATCCAAACGTTCTTGGCCGCACGCTGCTGCTGGAAAACAAGGCCACGACCATCGTGGGCGTGCTGCCTGCCAGCGTGAAATATCCGGATATCGCGGATTTCTGGGTTCCGAAAGCGCTCAGCGACTACGACCTGAACGAGCGATTCGGCGCGTACATGCGCGTGGTCGGCCGCTTACGCCCGGGCGTGAGCCTGGCCGATGCGCGCGCCGATCTGGAACGCATCGCCAGCCAGTTGAAAGTCGAGTATCCCCGTTCCAACGATCACACCGGCGTAAACCTCGTACCGCTGAGAGAGCACCTGCTCGGGCCAGTGGAGCCGGCCCTTCTGACATTGCTCGGCGCGGTTGGCTTTGTCCTGTTGATCGCGTGTGCGAATGTGGCGAGCCTGCTGCTGGCCTCGGGCGCCGAACGCGGCAAAGAGCTGGCGGTGCGTGCATCGCTCGGTGCGGGCCGCCGCCGTCTGCTGCATCAGATGGCAACCGAGAGCGTTCTGCTCGCGGTGATCGGCGGCCTGCTCGGCGTTGGTTTTGCCTACTTCGGGATTCGCGCGCTCGTGGTACTCAGTCCGCCAAACTTGCCGCGTGTGGACACGCTGGGCATGGACGCCCGCGTGCTGGGGTTCTCCGCGCTGATCACCCTGACGACCGCATTTCTGTTCGGCCTGGCACCAGCGGTACGCTTTTCCCGCCCAGACCTGTTGTCGACGCTGCGCGCCAGCGGCCGGTCGCTGACCAGCAGTCGCGCCAGCAATCGGCTGCGCAGCGCGCTGGTCATCTCGGAAGTCGCACTCGCGCTCGTTCTGTTAATCGGGGCCGGTTTGCTGATCCGCAGCTTCAGCAATCTCCGTCAGAACGATCTCGGCTTCGATCCAGCCAATCGCGTCACACTCCAGACATTTCTGTGGGATCGCAATCCAACTCCTGAGCTGCGCCTGCAACGCATCGCCCAATTCGAGCAGGCGTTTCGAACCCTGGCCGGCGTAGGTGATGTCGGCGTAGTGTCTTCCCTGCCGTTCCACCCACACGCGATCGATGCATCGTCGAAACTGCGAATTCTACACCGGCCGGTGCCGGCCGGTGACGAGCCGACTGCCTACACGACCATTGCCTCATCGACGTACTTCCGCGCGATGGGCATACCATTGAAGCAAGGTCGCATGTTCGATGAGCGTGACCGCATGGGTGGATTGCCGGTCGTACTCATCAATGAAACAGTGGCCGGGCAGTTCTTCCAGGGCGAGGACCCGGTTGGCAAAAAGATCAACATCGGCGTGATGGCCAGCCCGCAGACCTACGAGGTCGTTGGTGTGGTCGGCGATGTGCGGCCGGTAACGCTGGACAGCGAGGCCCGACCGGAAGTGTTCAGGCCGCTGGCGCAAACGGGCAGTGGCAGCCTGACCTTCATCATACGCACGCAAACCGATGCAGCGAAGATGCTGCCCACGCTGCGTGCACGCTTCTGGGAGGTCGACGCGGGGCAGTCGATCTACTGGGCTGCATCGATCGAAACCCTGATTGGTGATACGCTGGTCGAGCGGCGGTTCAACCTGGTGTTGCTAGGCAGCTTTTCCGCGATCGCACTCATCCTGGCCACCATCGGCATCTATGGCCTGATCAGCTTTGCCACCCAGCAGCGCACCAACGAAATCGGCGTGCGCATGGCACTGGGCGCGCGAGGCAGCGAAATCATCGGCATGATCGTGAACCAGGGCGTGCGCCTGGCTCTGCCCGGAATTGCGCTGGGCGTCCTCGGTGCGGTCCTGCTGACCCGTTTCATCCAGAACATGCTGTACGGCGTCACACCCACCGATGTTCTGACTTACACCCAGCTTGCCGTGTTGATGCTGGTCATTGCCGCAGTCGCCGCATTCCTGCCCGCACGGCGCGCCGTTCGCGGCAGTCCGCTGCGAGCAATCATGAAGGAGTGAATCTCCGGCTAGGTACCGTCGCGCCAGAACGGCTTGTTGATTCGCAGGCGCAGCGATGTGGCCGACCATTGCACGGCCGTGCTCAAGGATGATGAGTCGAGCGCACGGAAGCTGCTGAAGCTTAACCGCTCGTGGGCGACCGTGGCTTCCAACTGAAACCAGTTGATGACGTCGAACGCAGCGCCCGCACCGGCGCCGATGCCCCACCCCAGTGAACTGAATTCGATCGGCTTATCGTGGATCAGTCGGTTGTCGACAGCGAAGCTTCTTCCGGCAACCAGTAATTCAGCCGATACCAGAGGTCGGACGCGCGCACCGGACCTGAATTCGAGGCGCGAGTCGAATCCAGCCGTCCACAATTTCATGGGTCGCGTACCGGGCGGCACCGCGTAAATCTCGCGATCCATTCCCTGCGTCATGCTCTCGGCGGTCTGCGCTGGTATCTGCGGCGTTGCGTATCGTACGTGGAGTCCGAGATCCAAAGCCTGGTAGGTCTGCCAGTAAATGGCCGCCTCGACCGAAACCGTTCTTTCGGGAGCCTGCGACCCGGAAAACCCGAGACTGCCCCCGCCCACGCTGAGTGTTACCCGCGGCGTCGACAATTCACCGGTGAGTTCTTCGGCGTCGGCGAACATTTCAGCACCGGTGCGCAGCCAGATGGCAACCACACCACAGTTGGATGTCGAATCAGCAAACTCCGGCGGGGCTTCGATCCGTCCCTTATAGATTTCGATCGCTTCGATTTCATGCGGCCGGATGTCCATCAACTCAGCGGCACGCGAGAATCCTTCCTCCGAGTCGATGGTCAGCGGGAACTGACGGGCGCCATTCACGTAGAGTGCGGCGTAACAGCCCATGCGTCTCGCTTGCGCCGACCGGTTCGCCATGGGCATTGGCACGGTGCGGCTCGAACCCGGGATCGATACTGATTCGACGCGCAGCCCGCGGCTTCTCAAGATCTCGGGCAGAATCGAGCCGCGGGCTTCATCCAGTTGCTCGCGCGTGACCAGTTGGCCCCAGCCATCCCGCTGGCGATGTCGCACGTCACGCATGAACCCGGGTTCCTTGCGTTCCGCCACGATCCTTAGCGGCTCCAATGCGATGGCATTCACGCGCAAGCGCAGCTCGACCGTGACCACGGTTTCGACGGGTAGCGTAAGCTCGTCGCTGGTGAGGGTTTGGTAGCCCAGCGCTTCCACCCGCAGACGATAATTGCCCGGCTTGGCGAGGTCGAACAGAAATGTGCCATCACGGCTGATGCGCGTGACGACTGCTTCGCTGTTTGCTCCGGCCAGGACCGTGATGTTTGCAACTTCAATCGCTCTGCCAAAGTCACTCATCACTTTGCCGCGCACCGTCTGCCCGGCGGCCAGGGCCGGCAATACCGAAAATGCCAGCACGCCGACGCCACGCCTTGCTGCTATCGGGGTAACCGGAAACATGCAACCGCCTTTGCTGAATTCTGGTCCAAGGTTGCCCGGGCTACCACCGCCGGCAAGTGGAAAGGGCTGCATGCGGCGCGGGCGCACGACTTGCGCTCCCGCGCCGCATGCTGGATGCAATCGTGATTGGTGCGGGAGCGGCCGGGCTGGCCGCCGCCAAACAGCTCAAAGCGGCAGGCCTGGATTTCATCGTGCTGGAAGCTCGCGATCGCATGGGCGGCCGCATCTTCACGATCCGCGATCCGAGATGCGCAGTCCCGATCGAGCTGGGTGCCGAGTTCATGCACGGGCCCGCGGAAGAGACGCTGGAAATCGTTCGCAGCGCGCAGCTCCGCGCCGTCGACATTGATGGCGAGCACTGGCGCTCGCGAAACGGCAATTGGCGGCAGCTCGCCGATTTCTGGCACGAGCTCGACCTGGTATTCCGCAAGATCGATCGCCGCTCTCGCGATGAATCGTTCCGCGAATTCCTGAATCGCAAACCTGGCGGCCGTAAACTCGCGCGCCAGCGGAAACTGGCCCTCGAATTCGTGCAGGGTTTTCACAGCGCAGACGCCGCTATCGCCAGCACGCAAGCGCTGGCCGAGGGCGCACCCGGCGAAGATCCACAGGAGCAGCGGCAGTCCCGCATCATCGATGGATACGATCGAATCGCCGACGCACTCGCAGAAGGAATCGGCGAGCGCATTCAACTGGGCGTAACCGTGCGCCGCATTGAATGGAAACGTGGTCAGGTGCAGGTCAGCGCGGACGATGGCCGTACCTGGACCGCGCGCGCAGCCATCATCACGGTGCCACTCGCGGTACTGCATTCCGATACCATCGCATTTGATCCGCCGGTGCCTGCCATCGAAAAAACCAGAACACTCCTGGCCACGGGATCCGTGCTGCGCATTGCGTTGCTGTTCAACGAGCCATTCTGGGAGGGACGCAGCAAGCAGCTGGTGGGTGAGCGGTCGTTGCACGACCTCGCTTTCGTGCACGCGACCGAGCAGCCCATTCCAGTCTGGTGGACGGCGTATCCTGCGCGTGTACCACTCCTGACTGGTTGGGCCGGCGGCCCGAAGGCCGGGGCCCTGTCCGGCTGTTCGCACGATGAACTGCGTGACCTTGCACTGAGGATCCTCGCCGAACAGTTCCGCATGAACGTGCGGTCTCTCCGTCGGCACCTCATCGCCTCGTGGTCTCACGACTGGCAGCGCGATCCGTTTGCACTCGGCGCCTACAGCTATGCCGCAGTCGGCGGCAAAGATGCCTCCCGGCGGCTCGCCCGGCCGGTTCAAAGCACGCTGTACTTGGCCGGTGAAGCCGCGAGTGACGAAGGCAGAAACGGGACAGTCGACGGCGCCGTTGCCAGTGGCCGCCGAGCCGCCCGGTTACTGGCGAAATCGTGAAGAAAAATCTCCCTCTTCCTCGGCCGGGCCGGAAGGAGGAGTAAGGAAGACTAGGTGTAGGACTAAGGACTCCCCGACTAGGTAGGGATAAGGCCAGCACCGTTTATCGCTTTATAAGACCGTTCGCCCACCCCGCCTGTCCACCCATCGGAACTGCTTTGATTTCTTGGGGTTAGCCGCGAGATTTGGAGCCATGCCGAAAACCACGGAACGCGCTGCTCGCACGGATGGGGATAGCACCTGGCGGGTGATTCTGCGCGAGCTGCGCAGTGCGCCGCCCAAGGCGCGGCGGACGCTGATCCTGTCCTTCCTGATTATCGACCTGGGAATCCTGGTCGTCATCCTGGACCTGTTCGAGACGGCCAGGCCGGAAATTCATCGGCTGATTGCGGTCTTCCTCGCGATTTTCGGCTTGACGTTCCTGGTCGTGGCGCAGGTGCTTCATCAGGTCAGCCAAGGCAGGGAATGCACCGCGTTCTCGATGCCGCGGGCCCAATCACACCGCTATCACCGCGCCATGGTCGGGGTCCCGTTCCTGGCGCTGATCGCGGTCGTGCTCATGTCGATCAGCGTGGGTGTTCTGCTACCGGCGATTCCGGAGAGTCCGCTGCTGGGAGCACTGGCGCTGTTGGTTATGGGTTATGTCGTGTTCGCAGCGCGCTTCGTCCACCTCACCGCGCGCTTCCTGCACCGTCACGCAGAGGAACAGACCGAGGCCGCGGTACAGGCCCGGAGCGAGGCCGTCGAAGCGCAGCTGGCCGCATTGCAGTCGCAGATGAATCCGCACTTCCTGTTCAATGCGCTGAACACGGTAGCCGCACTGGTCCGCACGAATGGCCGCGCCGCGGAAGCGACGGTCGAGCACCTGGCTGACGTGCTGCGCCGCACACTCGATCGATCGCGCGCGGGGTCCGGTACGGTTGGCGAGGAAATCGATTATCTGCGCGCATACCTGGCGATCGAACAGGAGCGCTTCGGCAACCGTCTGCAGGTGAATTGGCAGATCGGGCCCGATACCGCGGAACAATCACTGCCGCCACTCGCATTGCAGCCACTGGTTGAAAACGCGTTGCGCCATGGCATTGGTCCGCGGCTGGAAGGCGGCAGCATCACGATCGCGACCGTGCGACAGAATGGCGACGTCGAATTGACCGTGACCGACAACGGCATTGGTTTTCCCGCGCGTCATCGAGAAGGCACGGGCCTCGGCAATCTGCGCCAGCGCCTGAATACGCTGTACGGCGCGCGCCATGATCTGCGCATTGTGAGCTCGCCAACCGGTAGCACGGTGACCGTGGTCATTCCGGCAACGGAAAACTGAAATGCGCGTACTCATCGTGGACGACGAGCCCAATGCAAGGCGACGGCTGGGCATCATGCTCGAGGAATTGGATGTCGAGATTGCAGGTGAAGCCAGCAACGGCGTCGAGGCGCTGCAGCTGGTGCGCGAGCGCGGTCCAGATGTGCTGCTGCTCGACATCTCGATGCCCGAAGTCGATGGCTTCGATGTGGCCCGACACCTGCCCGAGCCGCGTCCGCTCCTGATCTTTCAGACTGCATACCACGAATACGCGCTCAAGGCCTTCGAGCACGAAGCCCTCGATTACGTGGTCAAGCCGGTTACGCTGGATCGGCTGCGTCATGCGCTCGAGCGTGCGCAACGCCGCATCGATGCGCACCGGCCGGTCGAGCTCTCCTCCGACTTGCTGCAGCGGCTGACCACCGCGGTCGGTGAATCCACGCGCGCGGCCCGTGTGCTGGTCAACGATGGGACCGGTCATCGGCTGCTCGGTTACCGCGACATCAACCGCTTCATAGCCGAAGAGGGCCGGGTCTTCGCGCAGACCGACAGCGCGCGATTCGCCTGCGATTACACGCTGAACGAGCTGGAAGAACGCACCGCCGGCTCTTTCGTGCGCGCGAGCCGCGCCGAGCTGGTCAATATCGAAAGAATTCAGCGCATCGAATCGAGCGGAGAAGGTCTGGCCGTGTTGACACTTCTGGATGGCTGCAGGGTAAACGTTAGTCGCCGCCGTGTACCGGATGTCCGGCGCGTCCTCGAAGGATAATTCATGAAGAAATCGAAAGACGCGCTGTTCGCCCCTCTGGCCGTCGCCGCGCTGCTCGCCGCGGCCGCGCCATTGCCGGCGCAAACACCGCCAGCAGTCGTGACTTTCGATTCCGCCTGGAAGATCATCAACGATACCCACTTCGACACCACCTTCAACGGAGTCGACTGGAGGCGCGTACGCGACGAGCTGCGTCCAAAAGCAGAAGCCGCAACCACGAACGATCAGCTGCGCGCGGTTCTGACCGAGATGCTGCAGCGCCTCAAGCAATCCCACTTCTCGATCATCCCGCAGCAGCTCGCCGAGGATGCACCGACCGGCGGTGCCGGCGACCTGGGTTTGGATGTGCGCTGGGTGCAGAATGCTATCGTGGTCACTCGAGTCGATGCCGGCAGTCCCGCCGCCGATGCCGGCATCAAGACCGGCTGGATCATTCGCCAGGTCGGCGAGCATACGGTAGACTCGATGGTAGCCCGTGCCAGGCGCGATCCTTCACATCGCAGCATGGAGGCAGTTACGGCGAGCATCGCCAAGGCGCGGATGAGCGGAGCGCCTGGTTCTAATGTAGAATTGAAGTTACTCGATGCAGGCAATCGCACGGTCACGCGGGTCCTGACCCGGCGTCAGGATGCCGGCACACCACTCAAGCTCGGCAATCTGCCGACCTTCTATTCGCGCTTCGATGCCCGGCAGCTGATGCACGAGGGCGTGAGGATCGGCCTGATTTCATTCAACGTGTGGATGACGCCACTGACGGTGCGCATCGACTCGGCAGTAGATCGCTATCGCACAACGCAGGGATTCATCATTGACCTGCGGGGCAATCCTGGCGGTGTCGGCTTCATGTCGACCGGCGTGGCCGGCCACTTTGTGGATACCGCCAATGTGCTCGGTACCATGAGCAGCCGCGGCAGCCGTCTCGAATTCCGCATCAACCCAAGGCGCGTCAGCATCAACGGTGAGCGCGTGGTCCCGTTCAGCGGTCCGGTCGCGATTTTGACGGATGAGCTTTCCGGAAGCACATCGGAGGTCTTTGCCGGCGGCATGCAGACCATCGGCCGCGTGCGCGTGTTCGGCTCGCGCTCGATGGGTGCTGTTCTGCCCGCTGCCATGAACAAGTTGCCCAGCGGCGATGTGTTGTATCACGCCATCGCCGATTTTGTTTTGCCCGGCGGCACTCTGCTGGAGGGTCGCGGTGTAGTTCCCGATGAGCAGGTCGAAGTCAAGCGCGCGGACCTGCTCGCCGGTCGTGACCCCGTCCTGGACGCGGCCCAACGATGGATCGCAGCCCAGGCCCGCGCGCAGCGACGCACTACTACTACGGAGAATAAGCAATGAGTCAGATTGTTACCCGCACCGTCCGCCTGCTCGCACTCGGCGCCATCATCGCAGCGCCAGTCAGTGCGCAACAGCCGGCCGCAGCGTCGCTACCCAGCGCGCAGGACCTCCACGCTCTCTACGTCAAAGCCATGGGCGGCGCTGACGTCATCAAAAAACACGCATCCATGCATTTTACCGGCAAATTCGAAGTGCCGGCCGCCGGCATGAGCGGCAACGTCGAATCCTGGAACTCGGATGGCAAACTGCTCACCGTCATCGAGTTCCCGGGTATTGGCCAGATCCGCACCGGCTTCGATGGCATAACCGCATGGCAGATCCACCCGGCACAGGGCCCGATGCTGCTCACCGGCAAACAGCTCGACCAGATCAAGCAGCAGTCCGACCTGCAGGCCGTGTTGACACCGGACAAATACGTGAAGACACGTGAGACCGTTGAGAAGACCAGCTTCGGCGGCAAGGACGCCTACAAAGTCAAGATCGTCCTGCACAACGGCGAGGAGTATTTCGAGTTCTACGACGTGAGCACCGCGCTCAACATCGGCTCGATCCGCAAAACCGAAACACCCATGGGCGCAATCGACGCAACCAGCATCATCACAGAGTACAAAACGTTCGACGGACAACAGGTGCCTACCCAAATGAAGCAGTCCGCCATGGGCGTCGAGCAGGTTGTGAGCGTTACCAACATGATGTTCATGCCGGTCGACAAGGCAACCTTCGATCTGCCCAAAGAGATCAAGGCGCTGACCGGAAAGTAGCGACGAGCTTGGAGCGACGAGCGACGAGCGACGAGCAACTTCAGTTAGGGGCGCGCGCTCGTAAGAGCGCCGCGGTTACGCGCCGAAACGTACTTGGAAGGCTGTGCGTTGCCAGCGCGTGCCCGCTTGCCGAGGCAAGCTCGTCGCTCGTCGCTCCTCGCTCGTCGCTTTATGCTCCTCGCTAAAACAGCGAATGCAGGATTCGAAAGGCCCAGTCAAAGCCGGCGATCAGGGTCGGTAGCAGGGCCAGCCCAACCGAGAAGGTCAGACCCATTCGAAACAGCGTGGGGCCAGTCGGCAACGCCCGGCGGCCCCACAGCTTTTCCAGCATCAACTCGACCATTGGCCCGAGCGTATAGCAGATATTCGCCGCAACGCCAAACACCACTGCAATCGGTAGGAATTCACCGATCGGACCCTGCATTCCATGCGCGTCGGGCGGCAGAAATGTCAGGATCGCCACAACGGCCGTCGACGTCAGGCCCGCGGCACCTACCATCAGGTTGTACTTCAGCCGGCGCGATTCCCACCACCGCACGATGCCGCCGACTGTGCGCGGCGCCGGTGCGGGAAACAGGAACTCCGTGATGTCAGTCATGTTTTCGCGGTCCTGAATCGTCGATCCCATCGCTGAAGCTTGCACGGATCTGTCCTTTGGTCAAGTACTTTGTACTGCAAAGTATAACGCCAACGGAGGCTCTGTCAACTTGCTGATGCGGACCAGACGGGCTGAGATTGGCAGGCATGGAAAGCTTACCGATAGTCTGGATCATCGCCGCAGTGGTCATCGGCCTCGTGGCCGTGCGAATCATGTTCAAAGTGGCGGGATTCTTCCTGAAGCTGCTGGTCCTGGCCGCTGCGGGTATTGCGATCTGGTTTCTGGTAACTGGCGGGAGCTAGTTCCTGCGGATCAACGTGAGGAAGTGGGCATCGTCGTAAGTCAGATCCTGCCGGCCGAACCGAAGCACGACCAGATCGAGATCGCGCAGTATGTAGAGCCGCTGATTCTGTGCGCCCGCCGCCATGATCACAGGAACAGGGTTACCTACAATTTGTCCCCGTCCCCGTCCGCGCGCCCGCATCGCATCCGCGATCAAATCATTCCGCGCATTGGTCGATAACCAGAAGGTGAGACCGTAATCGGCATTGGCCGGGCTCGGGGCGAAACACTGCTCGAGCAGGGCGGGCCGGAGGACCTCGTTGCCTTTCCATTTACCGCGATCGCGCATGAGCTGACCGAACTTCGCCCATTCGCGCGCAGTCGCGAATCCGCCTCCAGGCAGGTGGGATTGGCCCTCGCGATCCGGAATGATGCGGAGTCCGGTCAGGCCAATTCGATCGAGCACGCGCCTCTGCAGATAGGCACCGGTGGCTTCGCCTTTCAGCTTTCCACGCATCACCTCACCGAAAACATGGTAATGAGACGAGCCGTACCGGAACGTTTCACCGGGCTTGCTCACCAGGGTGAGCCCAATTGCATCGGCGTTGCGCTGGCGCCGAATTCCCTCGAATCCACTCGGGCCGGCAGGCAACCCGCTCGAAAGGTTCAGCAGGTGTCTGATCGTGATTTTTGATTTGAGGGAGTCGGCCCGCCATTCGGTGATCGTCAGGGCAACCGGCTCGTCGAACGAGGAGAGCAAGCCGTCCTGAATCGCTGCGACGGCAATCGCACAGGAGAAGCTTTTGGTGCCGCTCGCGAGCATGTGCGGCGTGTCCGCGCGGTACCCGTTGTGGTACTCCTCGAACACGATCTGATCGGCGTGCAGAACCAGTACAGCATCACCGGCGTGCGCGCGGGAGTAATCCGCGGCTTCACGAAATCGCGTTGCCGCTGGCGTCTGAGCCAACACCCACGACGGCAGCAGCAGGGCCGGTAACCAGGAGGAGAAGCGCATTTGCCCTTATGGTCGCGCTTCCCCGACTGCTCGGCCAGATCAACCAATCGCCCTCAGCGCCCGTTTCTTGTCCGTACGTTTTTTGGGGCCTCGGGCTTGCCGAAAAACAGTATGAAACTATATCTATATAGAAACGTACTGAAGACCGGAGACCTGCGAATGGCGAAACGAGACGCGACCGAGCGGTTTCTGCCGCTCAAGCCGGCGGCATTTCACATCCTGCTGGCGTTGGCCGATGGGCCCCGGCACGGCTATGCAATTCGGACCGCGGTCGAGGAGCTGACCAGGGGCGGGATCAAGCTGTGGCCGGCCACGCTGTACGGCAGCGTACGGCAGCTGACGAACGCGGGCCTGATCGTTCCGCTCGAGGGTGAGGCTGACCCGGATGACGATGCGCGGCGCCGGTACTACGAGCTGACTGCATTGGGCAAGCGAGTGCTGACGGCGGAAACCGAGCGGTTGCGCGCGATCGTTGATTTTGCGCAGGGCACGCGCGCGGTGGCGAAGGCGTAATGCGCGAAGCAGTGGATAGTTGGTCGGTCCGACTCGCGGCGCGCGTATATCGGCTATGCATTTTCGCGCTGCCGGGGCCGCTGTACGACGGGTTTGGTCAGGACATGCAGGATGATTTTCGGGCGATCGCCCGCGATGCGCACGATCGGCGCGGCGGTGTAGCGGTGTTGAGCGCGCTGCTGCGCGCGGTCCTCGATCTGTTTGGTCGCTCGTTGGGAGAGCGGCTACAACTCAGTGATGTTGCCGCGGCAAAGTTGCCGCTGGGAGAACGTATGCAGTTGTTGTTTCAGGAGCTTCGACAGGCTGGCCGTTCGATCATGAAGCGGCCCGGTTTCAGTTTCGTCGCGGTATTGACGCTGGCGCTCGGGATTGGTGCGAACGTCGCGATCTTCGCGGTGGTGAATGCGGTGCTGATTCGGCCTCTGCCATATTCGGAATCCGAACGGATGGTGTGGATCCAACATCACGCGCCCGGCCTGAGCCTGCCCGATCTGGAAAGTGGAGTAGGCACCGTCATGCTGTTTCAGAAGTTTGCCAGGAGCTACTCCAGCATGGCGGCCGTAGTCGATGCGGCGAGCAATCTCACGGGCACGGCGGAGCCAGCGCGTGTTCAGGTATTGCGTGTAACGCCGGCCCTGTTCGACGTGATGCGGCTGAAGCCGATCATGGGTCGCAGGCTCACGGAGGCGGACGAAGTGCGCGGCGCGCCGGATGTTGCGTTGCTGACCTACCGCGGCTGGCAGAATCATTTTGGCGGCTCGCCATCTGTGCTCGGGCAAGTCGTGCGTTTGAACGATCGGCCGACCACCATGGTCGGAGTTCTTCCCAAAGAATTCCAGCACCCGGACTGGGAAAACGAGTTGGTTGTGCCGATGCATTTCGATCCGAATGAAGGCTTTGGCGCGTTTGGCATTGGACACATCGCGCGGCTGGCACCGGGTGCGACCATCGAAACCGCGCAGGCCGAAGCGACGCGTCTGATTTCGCGCTTGCCCGAGCTCTATCCCGACATCACGCCCGAATTCCTCAAGAAGGCCGGCTGGTCGGTGAGTGTGTCATCATTCCGCGACCGACTGGTGGGTGATGCCAAAACTGCGCTTTGGGTCGTACTCGGCACGGTCGGATTCCTGTTGCTGGTAGCCTGCGCCAGTGTAGCCAACCTCTTCCTGGTCCGTGCCGAAGGCCGCCAGCGTGAAATCGCTGTACGCTTTGCACTTGGTGCAACCGGTCCGCGCGTGGCCGCAACCTTCCTTTCCGAGAGCATGCTGCTGGGCATCAGTGGTGGCTTCTGGGGATTGGTGCTGGCCTACTGGTCGGTACGCGCGCTGGTCGCTGCCAGCCCGCCGCAGTTGCCGCGACTCTCCGAAATCAATGTCGACCTGCGGGTCGCTCTCTTCGCGATCGGGATTGGTGCGGTCGCCGGCCTCGTTTTCGGATTGATGCCGCTGCCCATGCACCTGCGGCGATCGTTGCACGGGCTCGTGCGCGCCGGCCGCGGCTTCGTCGGCGGGCGCGAGCGCAATCACGTGCGCAAGTCGCTGATTGTGGCGCAGATCGCGCTGGCAGTCGTGCTGGTTACGGGCTCCGGCTTGATGCTGCGCAGCTTTGCGAATCTGCGCGCGGTCGATCCAGGTATTCGCACGGATGGCGTTCTCACGCTCGGTATCAGCCTGGGCGATGAAGTCAGCAAGCCGGTGGCGGCAGCGCGGTACCAGCAAATCGTGGATGAACTGAACGCATTGCCCGGTGTGCAGCATGCCGCGGCAACCAACGCACTGCCGCTCAATTCCTCCGGCATCAATGGTGGGTCGTTCCGCATCCAGTCGAAGCCGCGAGAGGAGGGCGCTCTACCACCGGTCGCGATGTACGCGATCATCACGGACGACTATTTGCCGTCGATCGGCACGCGCCTGGTGCAGGGCCGAGCGATCGAACGCGCCGACCACGAGCAGAATCGCGCGGTCGCGCTGGTGAACCAGACCTTTGCCCGCTTGCACCTGGGCGGCAACGCCGTGGGCGAGCGACTCGCTTTCGGAGAAGACTCGCTGACGTGGATCGAAGTCGTGGGTGTCGTCGAAGATGTGCGCACGTTCGGACTGAGCGAAGATGTGCGCGCGCTGGCGTACCTGCCGATGACCACGCATGTCCCCGGCGCTCGCATCGGCATAATGACTGCCGTCATCCGGACCACCGGCGATCCGGCCGCGCTCATCGGCGCAGCCCGCGCGGCAGTGAAACGTGCCGCGCCGGCGGCGCCTATCACCAGCGCGCGCACCATGCAGCAGGTAATGGATCGATCGCTGGCCGATACTGCGTTCACCATGACGATCATCCTGATCGCCGCGCTGGTGGCACTGCTGCTGGGCGCGATTGGTCTGTATGGCGTGATCGGCTATGTAGTCAGTCAGCGAACCCAGGAAATTGGCGTGCGGATCGCACTGGGCGCGATCCCGGCACAAGTGCGGACGCTGGTCTTGCGCCAGGGATTGGTACTCGCGGCAGGCGGTGTAGCCATTGGCCTGGTCGCGGCAGTATCACTCAGCCGCGTGCTGGAGTCCTTGCTCTTCCAGGTAGAGACGCGGGATCCGTTGGTCTTTGCGCTAGTGCCGCTCACGATGCTTTCGGTGACGGCACTCGCATCGTACCTGCCGGCGCGGCGTGCATCGAACGTGAGCCCGCTGCAGGCCCTCCGCTCGGAATAGGCGCAAGGAGATTGGGCATCAGAAGAGAACGTTCATACGAGTCCACCAGCTTCGTTCAACCTTCGCGGTTTCGAAGTCAGCGATCGACCCGACCCAGGTTCTTTGTTGGCGTTGTACGGACAGCTCGAAGTTGCGATGCGCGCGAACCGCGAATCCGATCGAAAGCGTGGTCCAGTCGTCGCTCTTCGGTCTGATGTTGGTTGCTTTATCGGGATTCCGATCGAGCCAGGTTCGTTCGATCATCGTGAGCCGATGCAGCCGCGCTTCGCTATGCAGGCGCAGAGTACGCCAGGTCAGCGATCCGCGTGCGGCCAGGGTCGGCCCAAGGGCATTGTAGTAGCCGTTGACGCGAAAGGCCGATCCCTCATCGGGCAGATGCGAGGCCGGACGGTCAATCCGGCCCAATGCTCCCACCTGCGCGAAATTGGCGAAGGCATCGATCACGCCGCGCGCACGCACGCCAGCGTGAATCATTTCGGCATCCAGCGTTGCTCCGAGCATATACGCGGCGATGCGGTGTATGTATAGCTGATTATCGTCGCCGAGCATGTCTAGCTCGAATTCACCACTCGGTCCTAACAGCAGTGTATAGCCGGATGTGTCGCCAGCGGTTTGCGAGACGTTGTGACGATACCATCCAGCTGGCATTACTTTGGCCACTGTGCGCACCTCGTTCAGCTTTCCATCCTGAACCGAAAAGCCGAGGTTGAACTGCGTTGCTGCAGTGCCATGCAGCCAGCCGGTGCGATCGTCGGCTAGATTCCGCCGGCCGGCATTTAGAACCTCAGTCTCGATGCCAAACTCCAGGTGCGCGCCCGATAGAAAGCGCTCGGACCTACGGTCGGACAATCCGAGATAGAGCTCGATGCGGCGCTCGGCGTCATCGGCAATTCCATGATCGCTCAGCAAAGCCGGCTCAGGCCGGGGCCGCTGCTTGAGTAACTCGCTGAAAACAACTGGCACGCCCAGGGTGGTATCCAGCGTGCGGGTCACGAGCGTCGGCTGACTGCGTCGGAAAAGCGTCCGCGCCTGAAAAAACGATTCGCCGAGCACCCAGCCCGAAATCGGCGTGCCGATGTGGTCGTTTATACTCGCGATTTCCTGTAGCTCCACTACTTGTTCCCAAAACACGGAAGCGCCCAGCAGCGTGAGGAACGAGCGCGTTGCCGATGCACCATTCGCGCGGGGAATGCCGTAATACACAAGGCCACCGAGCGGATGACTGATGTTATTCAAGTCGAAGTGGTTGTCGTCGAAGCGAATACGCTTGAGCGAGAAGATTTTGGTGAAACCATCCAACACGTTGCGGTCAATGCGCCGTGCCCGGCCATCACCGAAGTAAGCAGCAACCACGCCACCATAGACGGTGCCGAGCTCAATGGCGGTGCGCCAGGCATTGTGCCGCGCTGTTACGCGGGGTGAGACGAACGCGCAGCGCGCCGGCCGCGTGGTGACGCCATTCTTCGCGCAAGTCTCTGCGAGGCTGTCCATTTGGGCCAGTGCTGCCTGTGCTGAAGTTGGCACGGGCAACCCGCCAAGCACGAGCGCGAGCATTGCCGCTGAGAAGCGAGGCATCTGTGAGACTAAAAGCGCAAACCGTGGCAGGTCAAGATGGCGGTTACCATGCAGCTTTCCGGAAATAGAGTCACACAAAAAATTGGCCGCTCCAGCTATTTTGACGCCCCGGCTGAGACCGCATCTTCGCAGCAACTTCAGCCTGGGCGGAATCATGAACGTAGAAGAGCTGTTGAACGCGGATCGGGAATTGACGGTGGAGGAAATGGAGTTTCTCGAGCAACAGGCATTGGCGCTGGCCAAGGAGCTCGAGAAGGTGATGCAGGAGTTGGCGGCGGGTGTGGAGGAGCAGGATCCGGAAATGGCGGCTGAACTCAAGCGACCGGCTCGCAAGATGGTGAAGGCGCTGGAAGCCGCGGCCGCGATCCCGTTCGAAGAGCCGAAGCCGGTGACTCGGTTCCGCAACCTGGTACGGAGCGGCGATATCGAAGGCGCTCTTGACAGCCTTTCGGAGGAGCCTTAGACTGCGTTTCACAATTGTCACACCGTGGTGAGTTGCCGCCTATTGCAGCCACGTTAAACAAGTTGCTAAAACGCGATTGCCCGGCGGCTCCACCGTCCGGGCATATTCGTTTCCAGGGGATGTGGGTCTGCATTCCTGGCAATTTGTTGGCTCGGCCGGCGACTCGAGTGAGGCGCCGGTTTTCTTTTTTGGAGCGAGCCATATGCCAGCGAAAGTAACGACCGCCACACTGCGGTCACTGAAAGCGCGCGGCCAGCGAGCGGTTTTTCTGACCGCGTACGACTACCCAACGGCCACGTTCGCGGATCGCGCGGGCGCGGACCTGCTGCTGGTCGGTGATTCCGCGGCCAACACAATGCTGGGCCTGCGTTCGACGGTCGAGATCGACATGCCGGAGATGCTGGTTTTTGCCGGTGCGGTGGCGCGTGCGGCCAAACGCGCTTTCGTGATTGGCGACCTGCCCTTTCTCTCCTATCAGCCAGCCGATGAAACCGCGGTCTTGAACGCGGGCGCTTTCATACGACACGGTTGTGACGCCGTGAAATGTGAAGGCGGCCAGCGCGTGGCCAGGCGCGTCCGCGCGATGACGGATGCGGGAATTGCCGTGATGGGCCACCTCGGCCTGACCCCGCAGAACCTGGCGCTGCTGGGCGGCTATCGTGTGCAGGGCAAGACCCGCGATGCTGCCGATCAGATCCGCGAGGATGCGATTGCCCTGGAGGAAGCGGGCGCTTTCTCCATTCTGCTCGAAGCGATTCCACCGGAGTCTGCCGCCTACATCCGCGAGGCGGTCACCATACCGGTTTACGGTATCGGTGCCGGCCCGCATCTCGACGGGCAGCTGGTCATCTCACACGATCTGCTGGGCAATTTCGTCGGCGACATTGCGCCGCGATTTGTCAGGCGATACGCCAACGTCGGCGCGATCGTGGAAGATGCGTTCCGCGCGTATGCGGAGGATGTGCGCGCTGGCCGGTTCCCGGGTCCTGAACACTGGTACTCGCTGTCCGAGCCTGTGTCGTCGCAAACCGATTCAGAACCAAACACACTCTTGAAGGCGGCGGCGATATGAGCACAGCCACACTGGAACGTCCGGCTCTGCGCCTTCGGGCGCTGCCGCTGCGTTGTCACGTCTGCGGCCACGAGCACGAAGCTGCACCGATTGCAGTCTGCGAGCAGTGTCTCGGTCCGCTCGAGCCGATTTATCCCGCCCGTCAATTGCCAGACCGCTCCACGATTGCGAGCAGGCCGCGCAGCATCTGGCGTTACCGCGAGTTCCTGCCGTTCGAGGGTGCGCCGATTCACTCACTGGACACGGGCTGCACACCGCTCATCGAATCGGTGCCGCTGGCCCGGCTGCTCGGCGTCACGCGTGTCTGGATCAAGAACGACAGCGTTTCGCACCCGACGCTTTCCTTCAAGGACAGAGTGGTGGCGTCGGCCATCAATGCCGCGGCGGCTTTTGGTCTGACCACGATCGGCTGTGCATCGACCGGAAACCTGGCCAATGCAGTAGCCGCGCACGCGGCGCGTGCGGGATTGGCGGCCTGGATCTTCATACCGGAGAGCCTCGAGCCCGCGAAGATTGCGGCCACCGCGATCTACGGTTGCAAGCTCGTGCGGGTGCGCGGCACTTACGACGATGTGAATCGGCTATGCACGCAGGTGGCGGATCGGTTCGGCTGGGGACTGGTGAACATCAACCTGCGCACCTACTACGGCGAGGGCAGCAAAACTGTGGCGTTCGAAGTTGCGGAACAATTGGGCTGGCGGCTTCCGGACGCGGTGGTTGCGCCGATGGCGGGTGGCGCGCTGGTCACACGCCTGCGCAAAGGCTTTCAGGAATTCATCGACGCGGCGCTGGTGAGCGGCACACTGCCTCGGCTGTACGGCGCACAGGCCGATGGCTGCGCGCCCATCGTGCGCCTGATCGAGAATGGCGGCGCAACCATCCAGCCGGTCGTACCCGACACCGTTGCCCGTTCCCTGGCCATCGGAAATCCTGCCGACGGACTGCTGGCCACCGCGGCAATTCGGGAAAGTGGTGGCTGGGCCGCTGCAGTCACCGATGCTGAGCTGGTCAATGGCATCCAGCAGCTCGCGCACACGTCCGGTGTCTTCACGGAAACCGCGGGCGGCGTAACCCTCGCGGCGGCGCTCAAGCTGGCCAAGGCCGGACACTTCCGCCCGAGCGATGAAGTCGTGCTTTGCATAACGGGTAACGGACTCAAGACCATTGACGCCATCGCGCCGGTCATCGACTGCGGTCCGGTGATCGAACCACGCATACGCGAAGTCGCGGCCCTGGTCGGGTCGAACGACAACTAAATCGGAAAGGAAACCAACATGTCCGTGCAAGTGCATTTGCCCGCGGTGTTGAGCCGTCTGACCGACGGCCGCCGCACACTCGACCTGGACGGCAACACGGTCGGCGAGATCGTGAATGAAGCCTCGACCCGCTATCCCGGCCTGGCGCCGCGACTCAAGGACGAGCAGGGCGAGCCATACGCATTCGTCACCTACTACCTCAACGATGACGACATTCGAATACGCGATGGATTCCGTACATCGGTGCAGGATGGTGATGAGCTGACCATCGTTCCGGCGATCGCAGGAGGGTGACATCATGAGCAACGAAATCGGATTGACCAAACAGGAAGTACACCGCTACAGCAGGCACCTGCTTCTGCCCGAGGTTGGCGTCGAGGGCCAGCAGAAACTGAAAGCGGCGAGCGTGTTGCTGGTGGGTGCCGGCGGGCTGGGCTCGCCCATCGCGCTATACCTCGCCGCGGCGGGCGTCGGCCACCTCGGTATCGTGGACTTCGACGTTGTCGATGAGAGCAACCTGCAACGCCAGGTGCTGCACGGCACTCGCGACGTGGGCCGGCCCAAGCTGGATTCCGCACGCGCACGCATCGCCGATGTCAATCCACACGTGGATGTGACGACCTACGAGACCCGGCTCACATCGTCGAATGCACTGCAGATCCTGAGAGGCTACGACATCGTCATCGACGGGACCGACAACTTTGCGACACGATATCTGACCAACGATGCCTGCGTGCTGCTCGGCATCCCCAATGTCTATGGCAGCATCTTCCGTTTCGAAGGACAGGTCTCGGTCTTTGCGACCAGGACCGGACCATGCTATCGCTGCCTGTTCCGGCAGCCACCGCCGCCCGGACTGGTGCCGAGCTGCGCAGAGGGTGGTGTACTGGGAGTTTTGCCCGGCACGATCGGCACGCTGCAAGCGACCGAGGCCATCAAGCTGCTGCTCGGCATCGGCCAGCCATTGATCGGCCGGCTGCTGCTCTACGATGCATTGTCATTGCGATTCCGCACCGTGAATCTGCGCAAGGATCCCAACTGCCCGGCATGCGGCACGCATGAGATCCGCGAGCTGATCGATTACGACCAGTTCTGCGGCGTGACGACCGAGGCACCCGGCGATGAAATACCGGAGATTGCGCCCGCGGAGCTGGCTGTGCGTCTCGAGCGCGGTGATGATCTGGATCTGATCGACGTTCGTGAGCTGAATGAATGGCAGATCGCTCGGATTGACGCGGCCAGGCTGGTACCGCTCGCTACGTTGCCGACCGCCTTCTCCAGCATCGACCCCGAGCGCGATGTCATCGTGCACTGCAAGAGCGGTGGCCGCAGCGCAAATGCAGTCAGACAGCTGCGTGCGGCCGGCTTTCGCCGCGTCTGGAACCTCACCGGCGGGATCGAGCGCTGGAATCGGGAGGTCAACGCAAGCTGACGGCTCGGAGGCGCGTCGGCGGGAGTTTTGGTCGCGCCCGCGGCGCGCTTACTCTTTCAACACAATACGTATGCCCGCGCTGAGTGTGCGGTGTAGGGGGCATTTTGGGGTGATTTCGATGAGCCTGGCGCGTTGTTCGTCGGTGAGATCGCCTTTCAGCTCCAGTTCCAGGTCGATGCGATCGAGGCGGACTGGGGAATCCTCGCAGTTGCGATCATCTTCAGCGTGATTGCGGCCGTGCCGCAAACGCACGACGACTTCATCGAGCGGCAGCTGCTTGCGATCGGCGTACATGCGCAGTGTGATCGCAGTGCAGGCACCCAATGCAGCAACCAGCAGATCGTAGGGTGTTGGTCCCTGGTCGGTGCCGCCGGCAGACATAGGCTCGTCGGCAATAATGGTATGGCTACCGGTGATGATTTCCGTGCGGTAGCCTTGCGCGCCAATGCGGGCGGTGATGCTCGTAGTTTGACTCATGCTGCCTGATGCTGGAGTGCGTGATCGTGATCGCCAGGTCATGATGCTACGGGTTACAATTGAGCGGCACGAGCCGCGCCGAGTTCCCGGATTGTCGGTATGTGGCGAGGTCGTTGTCCAGCAACCACTTGTGTTCCTGCGACGGCGTTCCGGACCGAATCCATTGGCGATCCATGGGGGCGGACCGTTGCCAGACGATGACAGCCCAGTGACAACCCGGTCTAGCCACGTGGACCCAACAACCAGCAGTATTCGCTTGTGCAACCCGATCTTTCTTCCGTAACGCTGCGCAATACCGGGTTCGAAGCCGAAGCACTGCCCTGGCTCGACGCTGTGTATCGCTTTGCCCTGCGCCTGACCGGTGGTATCGAGGCGGAAGCCGAGGACCTGACGCAGGAGACTTTTCTGCGGGCGTTTCGCTCGTGGGACACTTTCGAATCGGGAACCAACGCGCGCTCGTGGCTGTTTACGATTTGCCGAAACGTGTTTCTGCGGCAGCAGCAGCTGAAGGCGCGCTTGCCGGAATCGACAAACTCCGAGCTCGATACTGATCTGGGGGCCATTGCCGCGCACGATGTATTTCACGACACCGCGTTTGATCCGGAGCAGCGCTTCTTTGAATCGCTGGTCGATGAAGAAGTGATCCGCGCGCTGGACACGCTGCCAACCGAGTTCCGTGAAGCGGTCGCGCTCAGCGATGTGGAAGGCCTGGGTTACAACGAGATTGCCGAAGTACTGGGCGTGCCGAAGGGCACGGTGAAGAGCAGGATTTTTCGCGGGCGGCGCTTGCTGCAGCAGTTGCTGCGCGCATACGCACTCGAGATGGGTTACATCCGCAGGCCACGCGCATGAACAAACACCCGGGTGCATCCTGCAACGACGTCATGGGTCAGCTGTGGGAGTACATCGACGGAGAGCTGACGCCGGAGCGGACCACGCTGATCAAGGCGCATCTCGAGCGCTGTCAGGCCTGTTTCCCGCAGTATGACTTTCACAATGCGTTCATGGAGTTTCTCGGCCGGCAGTGCCATCAAGCGGCACCGCCCGGTTTGCGGCGGAAGGTGTTCGAAATGCTGCTGAGTGACGAGCGGCGGACCGCGGGCCAGTAGCCGCGGCCCCGATTACTTCAGGCGGGCAGCGGCGGCGGATTTGGCTTGAGCGAGATAGCCGGGCTTGAGGTCGAGCAGATTCCCAATTTTCCGCAGCAGGTACCCTTCGTGGCGGGCGATCTCACCGTCAGTCAGGATCAAGCCCCACATGATTTCGGCGAGCAATGTCTTCTGGCCGAGGTCGTAATGGGTTTTGATCAGTGATGTAAACTGGTACAGATCGGTGGAAGACTTCCGTTCAGCATCGGCCAGCTCGATGAGCGACTGCGCGGTTTCGGCGTCGAGATCGAAATGCCGCTGCAAAACAGCTTCGATGTGGGTCCGCTCGGACTCACTGAACTGATCGTCCGCATAGGCCAGCTCGAGCAGCAGAGCACAAGCTGCGACGTGCAGCTTGTACGTAGCCTCGGTGCCGCCGGTAGAACCGTTGCCATCCGGTTCCATCTTGCGTTGGAAGAACCCTCGAATCGAATCCAGCATGCAGTACCCTCTCAGCTCGTTGCGAGGCTGGCAAAGATAGGGCAGGCCGCCGGAAGCGGCCACCCACCGGCTACCGTGACAGGCGTGTCAATTCGCCGTCGACAATTGCCGCAATGGTTTCTTCTTCCTTCCAGCGCGCGGTAAGCTCGGCCAGCTCCAGCTCGAGCAGGCCGCGTTCGTGCTGATCGTTCAACGCAATTTCGAGCGTCAATGCGCCAGTTCCGTCGAGTGAGGCCAGTGCGCCGGTACCCCTGGTCAGACTGGCCGCCATAGTCGCGATGGCGCGCGGGGACTGAATTCCGCTGGCCGCGCGATCCACTTCTGCTTGTGGTGCACCGGCGAAGTTGTGATACGCAAAGACGCGCCGCAGTGTGTAGACCGCCTCCGCGCCCCGAATGACCGGTCCGTCGCGCTGCACGCAATTGGGACAGGGCAGCCGCAGCGACATACCGTCATCCTGCAACACGCGCATGAATCCGCGGTCACG
>JBBDWZ010000140.1:0-12330 GCA_040902615.1 Gemmatimonadota bacterium
TTCGACAGCTTCATGGTAGCACCAAGGGGCGTGCTCTCAATATCCGTTAGACGGCGCACACATTCGGACACTTCGAGCAACCATGGGGCCTGACAATCTAGACGAGCATTTTCAAGCGGAAGGCGAGTTTCGTTTTATCGGCCTCGGTGAGCACTTCCACGATACTCCACCGGACGTTCCATTGTGGCAGCTCCTGCTTGTTCCTGAAAATGATCTGAAGAAATTCGCGCGCGACGTGGCAGCTGAACCGGCTGATAGCGTCTACCAGAGCGAATTGACTCGGTTGCGGAACGCTGTTGCTGCCTATACCCAATTTCAAGACGTCATGGCAATCGCTGCGCACCCGGGTGATCCAGTTGAAAACCGTCATTACTGCTACTTTCAAAGCCTCGTTTACCTTCGCGAGAGCGCGGTCTCCTTCCTGGACAAGAATGTCTTAGCCGCCTTTACGTTAATGAGACCCTTTTTGGAGTTGTCAGTGTTGCATCTCTATTGGTTTGCCCGGTGTGAACTATCCGGCTACAAGCCATTCTATCAGTGGCTGGAAATCGGCGCTGGCAAACCGCCATTCCGAAACGCTGTAGAGCAGACCCTACCACAATTGCCCGGCTCTGAAGGTGTCCCAACCGACCGCGTCGCCCGTCTCGTGGAGACGCTCCTTCACATCTATAAAGGTGCGAGTGCCTACAATCATAGTCCCGGTCTCGACGAATCAATCGTCACGGTTAGCCGTGGCATAGAACGTATGTCTCGGGACACGTTTTTCTTCTATCTGATCTGGGCTTCAGCACTGGTTACCCAAATTACGTTCAGCTACATCCTCGCCTACCCGATGATTCTGTTTCCGGTATCGCGGGTCACAAAGTTTGGTTTTGGTGGCCCGATTGGCATGTTCTCGGAACATCAGCAGTTCGCGTACATCGAGCGCTTGCTCGGCCGAGAGAGCACCTCGCGATTGCGCGAATCCTTACGAAACTCGCCGCACGTCGTCGCTTTACTTGACCAATTTGAAAGCTGGCCAACACTTAGCCGCAGTGAGATCGAACAGAGCTGGGATCGTGAGTCGCGTCATCGAAAGTGGCGCGAACCAAATCACGTCGCCCTCGACCATCGTCTCGCGATGAAGCACGGCTCGGACCGTTCAATGCATCTCGCGATGAACAATCTGTATTTGGAGCCTCCGCCTGGCCACGACATTCCAGAGGAAGCACTCCCGGAGCTCGACAAACTCATGCGCGATTGGTAAGGGCAACTCGGGGCGTCGAGTGCGCCGTCTAACGAACGGATGATGTTGACGGGCCGATTACTTCAACAGTGCTGAGTGGCACCAGTTGTATAGCGGTTCCGAACGCGAAGCTGCTGGCAAAGGATCCACCAAGTCAGCATCCGACTGGCAACACCTGTATAGCAGTTCAAGCATCTGGCCGCTGGCGGGGCCCGCAACTTATCCTTATTGGCGTTAGGTGGCAGAACTCGCATCGGGGGCAATTCCATGTCTACAAATACAGCGACACGATCGCGCATCGCCGCGGCGGTTCCTCAGTTCTCGGTGTCCGATGTTCTCGCCACGGTGCACTATTACCGCGATCGCCTCGGTTTTGCCGTTGGTGACCTTGTCGCAGACCCGCCCGAGTGGGGCGCCGTGGGGCGCGATGATGTTGAACTCTTTTTCAACCGCCTACCGCCTGGCGCTTCGAGTCATCCGCGCATTCGCGCGCTGGGGGCGTACGATGCCTATTTCAGAGTCAGCGGCGTCGACCAACTTGCCGCCGAGTTTCGCGAGCATGGCGCCGTGATTCGGGAAGGACCGACGAACCGAATCTACGATGTACGCGAGGTCGTCATCGAAGATCTCAATGGTCTTGTGCTTGCTTTCGGTGAGCCGATAGGCTCGGGTGCCGCCAGCGAGAATAAGTGAGAAGCTTTGAGAATCGTCCCCGCGCGTGCCAAGCATGTCGCAACGATGATACCCATCGTGCGGCCCGAAGCACGACCAGCTCAAGCGCGGCTGCGTCTCGGAACACCGACCTCAGGATGGTTGTTCGTGCCTGCCACCTAACGATCGCTGAACCTGTCGAGCGATTTATGGAAGCTCGCTTCGCTCGCGTTTTATTTGATTCGCTCGCAGGTTAGCTCGGGCGTTAGGCCTCACAAGACTACTCTTGCGACATTGGCCATGGCGAAAGGCCGTATTATCACAGTCTTCACGGCGGAATGCCGATTCGGTCTTCCGCTGGCAAAGCCGTACGTTCTCCAGGTGAACGCTGCCCCGGCTATGGTTGGGGTACTCCGGAAATTGTCACCTCTTAGTTTGTCGCATCATCTCGATGTGATCAAGACCGCCGATTACGTGATCGATTTGGGGCCGGAAGGCGGTCACGCGGGCGGGGAAGTAATTGCGGTAGGCACGCCGGAAGATATCGCGCAGCAAAGCGTCGTATACTGGGCAGTTCCCGAAGTCGAGACTGAAGAAGGAATAAAGAAATGGACCCGTAGAGCGTCGCTATGCCGTCTTCCGTTTTGCCGAGCGACGTGACGACGCCGACGCTTTCCTCGAGTTGCTCAAGTCCTTTTTTCGCGTAGCGCTGGTCGTTCCGCTGAGCAGCAGTTCCGGAGCCTGTTCCGCCAATCTCAACAACCGCAACGCCGCTCCTTCCGGCGTCCGCCGATCTGCTTCCCAGGCTTGCACGAGCTTCGTGCTCACGTTCAGGTATCCTGCAAACATGGTCTGGGACGCATCAAGTCGCTCGCGCAATCGTCGCACATCCCTGGACCCCATGGGTTTGGGCGGAGGCGGAAGAATGCTCGTCCGCAAATCTCGCTTACCCTTGGCGTGAGCCAGCGCTTCATTGGCCGACTCGAGCAATTCTTGAAACAGTTTCCGTTCCATGAACCTCAATCCTCTCCAGTCCACTCTTTCTTGATGGCGTCAACAACCGCGCGAAGCTCGCGTTTTTGCCCCGGAGTCAGCCTCCTCGCTTCCTCCTTCGTGTATACGAATAGAAAGTAAACAACTGAAACTTCGGGTAGCCACAAGTAATGAACTCGGGCGCCACCGCGTTTCCCTTTGCCCCTCGACGGATCGGGCATTCGAACTTTCCTCAACCCGCCGGTACCCGGATCCAGATCGCCTGCGTCGGGTTGGTTGACGAGCAGTAACTGGAGGTCGCGCAATGATCGCTCCAGACCCGAGCCAATGATCCGCTGCGTGAAGATCCGAGTCTCCACGAACATGATGCTCGGACGTTTCAAGGCTATTTCCTAACATACTACAGTGTAGTACAATGTGACAAGGTCGGTCGATGACCGTGCCCCGGGCATTTCCTAGCATCTGACGAATGCAATGCAGAGGACTCCAGCAAAACCAACCAGGCGACAACGGTTCAGCATGGGGCGTCACGAGCAGTGTTCGATCCATTATTCACGTTTGACAACAGACGAGCCATGGCCGGATGGTCATTATAGGCGAGTGCGGATTGGGTATGCGGGTCGCGAGTTACACCGGGCAGTTTCTAAAGGCGATGGCGAGACTCCGGTAGAGACTCAGGCACGTCGCCGAGCTAATCGTTTCCATTAGGAATTCGCGCTGGACGCACCTGTCGCGGGCTGCCTAAGCTTGACCGCCCCCGGCCCGGACAGGAGATCCCGTGACGACCTCGCGTTCGTTCAGATTCCACACGCTCGACGTGTTTACCACATCGCGTTTTGGCGGAAACCCGCTGGCCGTTGTGCCGGACGCTGACGGGCTGACGTCCGACGAGATGCAGAGCATCGCCCGGGAGTTCAACCTCTCCGAGACCACATTCGTTCTTCCACCGCAGGCTGGCGGTACACAGCGCGTGCGCATATTCACACCGGCCGCCGAACTCCCTTTTGCCGGACATCCAACTGTTGGCACCGCGCTTCTGCTCCATGGGCTGACTACGCCTTCCTCCGAGCAGAGTCGGTTTGTGTTCGAAGAAGGCGTCGGGCCCGTGCACGTGGACGTGCGCTGCGATCGTGGATCGTGCTTTGCCGAGCTGCAGGTGGCGCAACCCGTCGAAGTGCGGCCCGTGCTGCTTGACATCACTGAGCTGGCCGCACTCGTCTCGGTTACACCTGCTGACATCGACCGCAACGCGCCCGCACCCTGCGCTGCGTCAGTTGGGCTGCCGTTCCTGGTCTTGCCGCTCACCGATGTTGCGGCATTGGGCCGGGCTGGGCTCGACAACACGCGCTGGGCGGCGACGCTGCGCGGGACCTGGGCGCCGCAAATCTATCTGTACGTGCTCCAGGACGGACGCGAAGGAAGCAATGTCCGCGTGCGCATGTTCTCGCCTGCGCTGGGCGTTGTGGAAGATCCCGCGACCGGCTCGGCGGCGGCGGCCTTCGCCGCATTCATGGCCTCGCTTGCGCCCGATCGCTCCGAACAGCACTGGACCATTTCGCAAGGCATCGAGCTGGGACGACCCAGCACGTTGCACGCACGTTTCGCCCGCGGCACAGACGGCAAGGCCAACATTTTCGTGGGCGGCCATGCCGTTCGCATAAGCGAGGGAACGTTGTGGCTGTGAAGTAACGCCGGATTCAGCAACGGAGCCTGACCTGCCCCACATCGCAGTGACATGAAATCTGGTAATCGATACATGAAGTGTGATTCATGCATCGCTGGATTGCGTTGACGCCAGTCCACGCATTGGGTATTACTTCCGCAGGCAGTTCCGTTCTCTTTGCATGAACCGGATTAATGTATGAGTCTGTCGCTGCGGCATCTGCGGTTGGTCCAGGAGGTGGCCGCCGCGGGCACGCTCACGGCCGCGGCGAAACGAATGTATCTGACGCAGTCCGCGCTCAGTCATCAGCTGGCCGATCTGGAGCGGCAGGCAGGCGCACCCGTGTTCACGCGCGTGGGCAAGCGGATGGTGCTGACGCAAGCGGGCCAGCGGATACTCGAGGTGGCTGGCAGCACGTTGCAGCAGGTAACGGAGCTGGAGCAGGATCTGCGCAGCATGGCCGCGGGCGCGCGCGGCCAGATCCGGCTGACCACACAATGCTATACGTCCTATCACTGGCTGCCGCTGGTGTTGCCGCGCTTCCAACGCAAACATGCAGGCATCGAATTCCGCATACTGCCGGAGTGCGGCGCTCGCGCGCTCGATGCGGTGGCGAGCGGGGAAGTCGATATTGCGCTGACTTACGATAACGGCGACCCGGACGTGTTCGACGTGTTGCCGTTGTTCGAGGATGAGCAGGTATTGATCGTCGCGCCGGAGCATCCGCTGGCGGAGTGCTCGCATGTGACGGCGGCGGATTTTCGGGAACTGGATCTGCTGGTGTACCGCGATGCGCCGCAGGAATCGCTGCTGTTTCGCCGCGTGCTCACACCCGGCCAGGTGATGCCGAGGCGAGTCACGGAAGTGCGCATCACGGAGGCGATCGTCGCGCTGGTTGCGGCCGGTGTAGGCGTCTCTGTGGTGACGCGCTGGAGCGTCGCGCCCGAGATCAGAGCCGGACGCGTGGTTCCGCTGCCCGTGACCGAGTTTGGGCTGCGCCGTTACTGGCAGGCCGCAGTGCTGAAACGGCCCGAGCAGCCGCCCTTTCTGCGCGACTTCCTTGCACTGCTGCAACATGGTCCCAACTGGATCTTCGACGACCGGTCGCAACAGAAGAATCGGCTGCACACCGGCCTCAAAGCGCACGCATAGATCGCGGATCGCGGATCGCGGATCGCGGATCGCGGCCCGTAACACGGTTCATGAGGAGTTGATTCCTCGACGGAGTGTCGAAAGGCCAAAAGGCTGCCGAACGCGTGGGCTCTGGCGGCGGTTCTGCCTCGCTATCATGATGTCCCGAATCGCCATGGCTTGCCCGCAATTGGAATACGACTAATGAGCACGGACCACACGATGCCCGATGAAACCTCGGGAAGGAATGGCATGTCCGTGCAACCGAAGCCACGGGTTACTGCCGCGGAATACCTCGCGGCGGAGCGCCTCGCCGTGACCAAGAGCGAATACTATGCAGGTGAAGTATTCGCCCTGGCAGGAACCAGCAAGGAGCATAACCTGATTGTCACGAACCTGGTTGCTCTGCTGGTTCCGCGATTGCGCGGGCGCTGCAGCGTGTTTGCGAGCGACCTGCGGGTCAAGGTGCAGGCCAGCGGGCTCTACACTTATCCGGATGTCGCGGTCGTGTGTGGCAAACCTGAAATGGAGGACGGACACCTCGACACGCTGCTCAATCCGACGTTGCTGATCGAGGTCCTGTCTCCAACAACCGAGAAATACGATCGCGGACGAAAGGCTGAGCACTACCGCCGGGTTGAAACCCTTCGTGAACATCTGTTGATCGCACAGGATCAACCGCATGTGCAGCGGTATCGGCGGCACGGCCAGCGCGATTGGATGATGACCGAATTCAGTGACTTCGAGGAGACCGTGGAACTGGATTCCATCGAATGCACCCTCGGCCTGGGCGACATCTACGCTGATGTGTTGCCACGGTAATAGAGCTTTCTACCGCCTGATTCCAGGCATGAAGTCCGTTCACCACAATCATCGAAAAAATGCGTTCGACCGGGCTGCGCATCAGTTGCTACCTTCGCCTGCATATTTCTCAGGCAGGGATGACAAGCGATGTGGGTGGCACGCGCACTGCAGTGGCTGATTCACGAGTCGGGCATGCGATTTCTGGCGCGACGCAAGGCGGCGTTCGCGGTTGCCGTCCTCACCATGGGCCTGGCCTTGGGCGCGAACACACTCGCCTATTCAGCGACGCGGGCGTTCCTGTTCAGCAGTTTCGGTTTGCCCGCGGCGGATCGGCTGTTCGTGATTGCGCCCGTGCGCGAGCTGCCTGGCCGCGGCGAGGTCGTGTTCGCCGATGCGTACCCGAACTACGAACGCATTCGCGCAACGCAGCGGGTGTTCGCGGACGTGGGCTGCATTCTCCAGACCGTGGCGAGCTGGGATCACAAGGGCGATGCCGTGCCTCTGCAGGCGGCGCGCGTGACCTCGAGTTTCTTTTCCACCGTGCGGGTATCGCCCGTCATGGGTCGTGCCTTCACGGAGCAGGAGGAAGGTCCCTCTCCGGCCAGCGTCGTCGTCATCAGTCACGGATTGTGGCGGGGCCCACTCGCTGGCGATCCCGCCGTAGTCGGCCGCACCCTGGTCATCAACGGCAGCGCGCACACTGTGATCGGCGTGATGCCTGCGGGCTTCACGCACCCGTTGCCCAGGACGGAGATCTGGCTGCCCTTCGACATCCAGCCGCAATGGCGCACGGCGATCACCGGCGCCAGAACGCTCACGATTTACGGTCGGCTGAAGGATGGTATGAGCGAGGCCGCCGCCGCGCCGGAAGCGGACGCACTGACGCGGCAGGCAATCGAGGCGAGTCCGAACAATCGCGACTTTCGAACCTCGTTTCAGAGCGTGCGCCAGGTGCTGCTGCCCGGCGCCGATCGTACGCTGCTGTTTGTGCAGGCTGCCGCGGTGGTACTGGTCATCCTCGCCATCTCCAATCTCGGGTCGCTGTTGATCGCCTGGGGCTTCGAGCGGCGCCAGGAACTGGCCGTTCGCCTCGCGATCGGTGCGGGTGGTGGGCGCATCGTGCGCATGCTCGTGCTGCAAAGCCTGGTCGTGGTGACGGCGGGCGGGATTACCGGTGCGTTACTGGCGCGTTTGACCTTGCCTGCCATCCGGCAGTTCGAACTTTCGCCTGCACTGGCGATTTTCATTCAGCGCATGAAGCTGGATGCGGGCGTACTGGTCTGGAGTGCGTTGGCGGTCGCGGCCGCGGGCCTGGTTGCTGGCCTGGTGCCGGCCTGGTTTGCCGGACGCGTTCCGCTTTCAGATGCGCTGCGAGCTAGCGCGCGCTCGAGTAGTCTGTCACCCGCGGCGATCCGCTGGCAGAAAGCGATGGTGTGTGTGCAGGCCGCGCTCTCCGTCGTCATCGTGTCCGCGGCGGCGCTGATCGCGGTCAGCTTTCGCAAGCTCTCCGAGATTCCGGACGGTTTAAGCGCGCAGCAACGCCTGGTAACGCGCGTTCAACTGCCGCCCGACAGTTATGCGACGCACGAGCTGCGCACCGGGTTCGCCACCAGTTTGCTGGAGAGCCTGGAGCGCGAGCGGGACCTGGTCGCGTTCGGGTTTACCTCGACACTGCCGGTTGGCGACATACCAACGGGGAGCCAGTTTTTCCCCGAGCCGCCGGATGCAGCGAACACCGTCGAGCCGCTCCTGTTCCATTTCAGGCGCGTATCGCCGACCTACCTCGCAACGATGCACATCCCGTTGCTGCGCGGACGCGCCATCATGCCACGCGACGATGCCAGCCAGCCTCTGGTCGTCATATTGAGCCAGGCAGCCGCCGAGCGGCTCTGGCCAAAACAGGATGCGATCGGCAAGCGCCTGTTTCGCAGGGCCGGCAACAATCCGCCGCAGGAAGTCCAGGTCATCGGTGTGGCCGGCAACGTGATGGATGCTGGATACAGCGCTCCGCCGGGTGAGGCCGCGTACATGCCGTTCGCGCAGATCTCCGTGGGCCAGCTCAGTCTGGTCGTCGAGTCTCACCAGGATGCGGAACGCACTCTGGCCGCCGTGCGCCGCGCGCTCCGCGCCACCGATCCCACGCTGGCAGCGAACAATACCGTGGCGCTCGCAGCGCTGGTGGAACAGGCCAACGCTCTACCCAGACTGCAGACCGTGCTACTGCTGGTTTTCGCTACGGTCGCGAGCGCCATGGTGATACTGGGCTCCTACGGCGTGATGTCTCAACTGGTGGCCGCGCGCGAGCGCGAGTTCGCGCTCCGTCTTCTCTTTGGTGCGGCACCGGCGGGACTCGGCTTCTCGGTGCTGCTGGGTGTTGCTCGGCTGAGCAGCGCGGGCGTCGTGATCGGCAGCATCGCCGTGCTCGCGTTGAACGGCGTGTTGCAGCCGTTCGTGTTCGGCATTGCACCGCGTTCGGCCAGTGTGCTGCTGCTCGTCAGCGCCGGCGTGCTGGCCCTCGCCGCGGCATCCGCATTGCCCCCCGCAACCAGGGCCATGCGCCTCGATCCGCGCAAAGGAGTTGCCGCCGGTTAACGGTCAAGGTCGAAATGGCCGAGCGGCAAGGTCGCGCCATTTACAACTGCATCGATTTGATGTCTGCCCGGGTAATGTTTCCGTGTCGTCATCTGTCGGAGCGAAAGCCGGCCTGAAAGCGATATCGATTCCCCCGGTGCAAGCTCGACTGTTTTCAGCTTGAACACCTTGGGACTGGTCGTGCGGTCCGCTTTCACGAACAACACGCGGAAATCGACCAGCAACGGCTGTTTCCGGCGCGCAGTGCTGACCAGATCGAACGAGAATTCGACGGTTCCGCCAATCTTCGCGCGGCGCGGTGTTATCCGGGCGTGCTCGATCCGTGCGCTGGGTGCGCGATGGTAGCCCAGAACCTGAAGTGCGCCGGACTCGCCGCGTTTCACGGCTGAACGCAGCGCGTGTCGAATCAGCCATTGCCGATCCGCCGACGCTCCGATTCCCCATCGCTGACACGTGTCGAACAGGATGTCCGGGTGATCCTTGCCGATGTCGTTGAGGTTGTTGGCTACGGAGCGGCGGACGTACAACTCCGGATCATCCTTCAACAGCTCGAGCAGTTCGAGCACCGGGCGAGGATCCTTCTGGAATTCACGCAGGCGCGGCGCCCAGGGTAGGCGCGGGCGAGTGCCTTCCGACACCAGGCGGCGCGCGTGGACGTCGGGATCGCCGGCCCATACGCGCAAACGCTCTAACGTGCGCTCGGGGTAACGCTCGATGAAGACGCGGATGCTGTACTCCGCACTGAAACGACGGGTCAGCTCGTACTGCAAATCGAGCGCGGTCTCGAGATCATCGATGCCGTATTCGGCAGTGAACAACACGTGTGGAAGATAGAGGAACGGCGCCAGGCCGTTGCCCTCGGTGGCGGCCAGCCGCGGCCCGAGTGATGCTTTCAGTATGGCTGCGGCGCTCTCGAAGTCTGGTGGCAGATGCCGATGCAGCGCGTGCGCGATGTGCCAGCCCCGTGGCACCAGCTCGAGTGCGTCGAGTCCGCGAACCGCATCCGCTACAAAGGCCTTCGCTTGAAAAACGGGACTCACCGCCGCGATCATGTCAGCAATGCGCGTTGCGATCTTTGGACTGAAGAAGTTCTTGAGGGGTTCAGCCATGGTTCAACCCTGACCCGCGCGTTTGGGCGGCCGGTCCCCCATCCAGTAACGCGGGCCCGGCCCAAGTTTCGCCGCGCGATCATTCGGATTCGACAAAGCACACCGATCCAGTGACAGGCAACCACAACCGATACAGGTAGTCAGACCTGCCTTGAGCCGCTCCAGCTCGGAGATCCGCTCATCGATGCGTGAGGTCCAGGTTGCCGACAGCCGTGACCAGTCCCGCCCGGTCGGCGCGCGATCCGGAGGCAGCTTCTTCAGCTCCGCACCAATTTCCTCGAGGCTCAGCCCGACGCGTTGGGCAAACACGATGAACGCGATGCGCCGCAGCACCTCGCGCGGAAAGCGCCGATGCCCCGAGCCCGCGCGCTCCGACTGGATCAAACCGCGCTCCTCATAGAAGCGCAGCGCTGACGCAGCCACGCCGCTCCGCCTGGCCACCTCACTGATGTTCATCAACCAGCTCATTTGGGCAAGCTAACCCGCCACGCCCTTGACTTCAAGCTCACTTGAACTTGTAGACTCTGGCAACCCTTGAACGGAGAACACCCATGAACAACCCGGAACGAACCGCACTCATTACCGGCGCCTCACGCGGGCTAGGGCGCGCGCTGGCCCGTGGCCTGGCTGGGCGCGGCTGGAACCTGATTCTGACGGCCCGCGATCCGAATGCGCTGCGCCAGATTCGCGATGAGCTGGCCGTGCGCACGCACGTGGCTTCGCTCGCCGGTGATGTCACCGATGCCGGTCATCGCAACGCCCTCGCCGTATTGGCGCGTGGTCACGCCGGTATCGATGCGCTGATCAATAATGCGGGTGCACTCGGCCCGAGTCCGCTGCCGCCGCTGCTCGAGTATCCCGTGGACGAGATCGGACTCGTGTTCCGTACGAATGCCGGCGCACCTCTCGCGTTGATTCAGGCAGTGCGAGCCGCGTTGAAACCCGGCGCACGCATCATCAATGTCACGAGCGATGCGGCGGTGAATGCGTACGCAGGTTGGGGCATGTACGGCGCGAGCAAGGCCGCGCTGGATTTGATATCTGCCGTTCTCGCGGTGGAGAACCCGGATCTGCGCGTGTATGCGGCCGATCCGGGCGACCTGCGCACCGACATGCATCAAGCTGCATTCCCAGGCGAGGATATAAGTGATCGTCCGTTGCCCGAGACGCGTGTGCCGGGTTTCCTGCGCCTGCTCGAGGGCGACTTGCCGAGTGGGCGCTATGTCGTAGGCGATTTGATGCCGGTTGCGATCGAGGCCGCATGAACGGCATCGCAAGTGGACCGCTGGAATTCGAGCTGCCAGCCGAGTTGTCGGCGCAGAAGCCGCCTGAAGCGCGCGGACTCACGCGTGACGCCGTACGACTCATGGTATCGCGCGCGAGCGATGATTCGATCGTCCATACGCGCTTCCGCGGGATCGGCGATTTCCTGCAGCGTGGCGATGTCCTGGTCGTGAATGCGAGCGCGACCATCAACGCCTCACTGACCGGAGTGCGGCAGACCGCGCGCCGTGCAGCCGAAGATGTAGCACTGCATCTGTCGACGCCGCTCGGGGGAGATCGCTGGGTAATCGAGCTGCGGCGTTGGACCAGCCTGGGTAGCGCTCCGATACTGGACGCACAGCCTGGCGATGTGGTGCATTTGCGCGCGCGCGGACAGGCAGCGTTGATCGGGTCGTATCGCGGTTCGTCACGTTTGTGGATTGCTCGGCTGCAAGTGCCGGGCACCGTGCTCGGCTATGCTGCTCAGTACGGCTCACCGATCCGGTACGGCTACGTGAAACGGGTTTGGCCTTTGCCTTACTACCAGACCGTTTTTGCGAGAGAGCCGGGCAGTGCGGAGATGCCGTCGGCGGGGCGACCATTTACCATCGAGCATGTAAGAAGACTGGAGAGCAAAGGTGTTCAGGTCGTACCGATCGTGCTGCACGCGGGTGTTTCCAGCCTGGAGGCTGAGGAAGAGCCGTTCCCCGAGCGCTATCGTGTATCGCCATCAACCGCAGCAGTGGTGAACCGCGCGCATACAAGCGGTGGGCGAGTGGTCGGGGTCGGGACCACGGTGGCGCGGGCTCTGGAGACGGTCGCCGCTTTTGACGGCACGGTCGGCTCAGGGAGTGGCTGGACTGACCTCGTGATTACGCCCGAGCGCGGGTTCCGCACCG
>JBBDWZ010000140.1:12340-30224 GCA_040902615.1 Gemmatimonadota bacterium
CGCGTGCGATGGTTTGCTGACTGGTTTACATGCGCCCAGCGCATCTCATCTCTGGATGCTCGAAGCGCTGGCCGGTCGCGAAGCCATCGCACGCGCGTACGCTACCGCGCTATCTGAGCGCTACCTCTGGCACGAATTCGGTGACCTGCACCTGCTGTTGCGCTGATCGCACCGGCCACTCGCGCGTCCAACGACCGCGTGCTACGACCGTGAGCAACACGCCGATGATTGCGGGAGGCAGGGCAGCGCGAGCAGGCTCTGAATGGTCCACAACACGCGAGTCTTGGTCTTTCCGTTGGTGTGCCTGGGTAGCTGTTCCTTTCGAGGGTGCAGTTTTAAGCCGGCGGATCCGGCTTCTACTGACACGTCGAACGAGCGGGCGCGAAATCGACAACCGGCGTTGGCCACCCCAAATTCGGACGTCGGCACGGAACGGCGGTTCATCGTAACTCGAGAATTTTGTCGGCCAGCCGCCCGGCATCTTTGCTCATCCCCTGCACGGCGCCGGATTCAACGCAACCAATTCTCGCACGATAGCCCAGGAACGCGATTGAACTCCCGCTCATTGCCAGTGACGAGCGTGTAACCGAGCGTAATCGCTTGTGCCGCGATCAGCAGATCGTTTCCACCGATTGGCTGGTCAGCTCCCTCGAGGTGCGTGCGCAGCGAGCCATATGTGATGTCGGCCGGTGACTCGAATGGTAGAATTTCCAGAGCGCGAAGTATGGCTTCGAGCTGCGCGGTCAGTCGGGCCGAGCCCTTTTTTTCGGCGCCGTATCGCAGCTCAGCCGCGATGATGATGCTGGTACAAACCGCTGGCTCTCCTACGGCCTGGATGCGTTGCGCGATCCTGCCCTGCGGCAGCCGCACCAGATCAGAAACGATATTGGTGTCGAGCATGTACCGCATCAGAGCTCAACGCGCTCGGCTGGCCGGTCGGCGATCGGTGGAAACTTCTCCTTGATGGGTTTGAGCGTCGCCAGCAGCGTCAGCAATGAAGTGGACTGGGCCGGCTCTATGATCAGCCGCTCCCCTTCCTTGTGCAGAAGCGCCTCATCGCCCGGAAGCTCGAATTCACGCGGAATCCGGATCGCCTGATTCCGGCCGTTCTTGAATAGTCTGACTCGTCGCGGTGCACTCACGCCACCTCCAGTGGTGTGGCATATGCCTAAGCATAGGCCTGCGCGCCGCCCGAGTCAACCCACGATTGCCGTGGCCAAGTCGCTCGCGCAGCGCCCGGCGCCGTCTCAAGCAACGTTCCCTAGAGTGAGGTTCACAAGGATACCGAGCGGCTGGCCGACAAGATTCTCGAGCAAGAATGGATCATATCCGGCAGATCTCACGCCACCGCGACGTGCCCGTCTTCCCTTGCATTTCTTGAAAACATCGCCGGCCCAAATGCCAAACTTGTCCAGCCGACTCATCACGTGGCCGCATTTGTCCTTGTCATACAGCGCCAGAGACGCCAGCGTGTTCAGCTTTTCCGCATCCTCGAAGTCACTGCGTAAGTATCAGAATCGCGATCGAAACCGCCAAGGTCATTACAGCCGGCACGGGACGGCGGCACTTAACTTCGGCACGGGACGGCGGCACTGAACTTCGGCACGGGACTGCGGCACTGAACTTCGGCACGGGACTGCGGCCAGCGGCTTGAACACTATGGCTGTGTCCGTCTTACGTGCCGCTTTTACGTGCCGTCGTTATGTGCCGGTTTTTCCGTGCCGGTTTTTCCGTGCCGGTTTTTCCGTGCCGGTTTCTCCGTGCCGATTTTCCGTGCCGATTTTCCGTGCCAAGCGCCGAGCGGGCGCTAATTACCGCCAGCACCTCAGCACATTATTCGGCGGCGTCTCCACCAGCAGTTTGCGTCCCGCCGGTTGCCATGCTGGCCGCGAATTGTGCGGCTTTGTTCTTGGGAATGCGCACGGACCATTCGCGATCGGGCGGCGTCATCTTCTTGACCAGGTGCGGGTTCAGGTCGTAGACCTCGGCCGCAGGCACACCGATCGATTCCGCGACCTTCGAGAGCAGCACGCCGGCCTCGACCTGTACTTCGTCGTAGCTGAGCGGCTGCTGCATCGCGAGGTCGGTGAAACCGTACTTGTGCGGGTCCTTGCCGATGTGACCCATGGCGAGCATGAGCGGCACATAATCGCGTGTCTCGGACGGCAGATGGTTGTCGATCTGCCAGAAGACCGACTCATCGCCCATGCGTCCGCCGGCGCGCTCACGCACGATGCGCTCGACGCGATTCTCTCCGGTGTTGTAGCCGGCCGCAGCGAGGTACCAGCTGCCGCCGAAGCGTTGGTTCAGCTTCGACAGATAGTCCAGCGCGGCATCGGTCGACTTGACCGGATCACGGCGCTCGTCGACATACTTCGTGACCTCGAGTCCGTGACGCTCGCCGGTTTCCTCGATGAACTGCCACAGCCCGGCAGCCGCTGCCTTCGAGTAGGCGTTCGGATTCATCCCGCTCTCGATCGTGGCCAGCCAGAGCAGGTCCTGCGGCATACCGCGCTCGGCCAGCTTCTGCTGGATCATCGGCCCGTATTTGCCCAACCGTTCCAGCCACAACTTGGTCTTGTCGCGATTGCGCCATTGCAGAAAGTCGATGAAGAAATCGACCTGCTCGTTTTTGGTCTGCTCGATGTCCCAGTCCTTGCTGACATTGAGCACGCGGTACGACTCGGCTTCATTGAGGGCAACCGGGCCAGGCGCAGGCTTGCCGGGTTGCGGTGGCGCCTCGCCCGAGCGCGTTGCCGCCGCGCCCAGTCCACCCATCGCGGCAGCCGCAGTACCCAACGCAATCGCGCGTTTGGTGCGATCGCTGGTTGCGCGCGGCCGCACGAATTTGCTGGCTTTCGTCGTAGTCGGTGTGGCCTCGGTTTTGTCGTCGGCCGGTTTGCCCGATTGGTCGTTGCGCTGCTCTGCCACCGGTTCCATCGCTGTTTGAAGGGAGCGCCGATTCTGGCGCAAGTGTTTGGAGGGTAATGAATTGCAGGTAGCGTGCCCGACTGAGACAACCGCGATCAAAGTGACTTCTGCCCCACGGGCACAAGCGATATCCCCGGTTCGATGTCAGAAGCGCGCTCGCGCCAATCGCTGCTACCTTGCGCCGAGCCTGCCGGTCAGCTCCCAGTGCGCGAGCGACATCGGAATCATCCCGACGGCTGTGAATTCATCCATGAATCGGCGCAGCGTGAAATCAGCACCCAGCTGTTGCCTGCGATCGCTCAGCAGCTGCTCGATCTGGATCTTGCCGATCAAGTAGCTCGTGCCGTACGCGGGCTGCTGGAGGTACAGGTGCTGCTCGCCCCAGACGGTGTTGCCGTCAGCGCGCAGCCAGCCGCGCGGTGTTTCGGCCACGGCGAACGCCGCGGCCTGATCGATCGTGTAACGATTGGCGTGCATCATCAAGTCGCCGAGCGCGCGCGCCGCGCGCTGCGCCACCAGCACGTAGATCAATTCACGGCCACGCGGGTGCGTATCGAGAAAGCCTGCGTGCATCATCAGCTCTTCCATCGCGGTGGCCAACCCCTCGGTGCGCGTGATGAAGATGTTGTAGAGCAGCGGTCCGCGCCGGATCGGGCTGGCGTGCGGCGCGTTGGCCAATTGAGCCAGGTCGATCCAGTGGAAGTCGTGGGTCCGCATCACGATCGGGTCGCGGTGGTTCACTTCACTGAAGAACTCGCGCGGGCCCGCAGAGAAGCGGCCGACTCGCGCGCGCAACGCGGGCTCCATGTAGTCGAGTACCGTCAGGATCTCGCGATCGCGAAAGAAACCGATGTACTCGGTGACCGCGGCATTGAAACGGCGCTCCCATTCTTCGCTGCTTGCAATCGGCAGCAGCAGCGGCAGTGCACGATTGCGCTGCTCCTCGAGCGCGAGCGCAGCCCGCGAGCGCGCCAGCTCTCGCTGCATGATTGTGACCTGGTCGTGCCAGGTGTACGGTACCAGCTGAACGTTGGCCAGGTACCAGTCGTAGTTCTCGATGCCGACGCCCGACGGACCGGTTTTTCCTGGCGCCTGGCGTTCCAGCCAAACCACGAATGAGTCGGTCGCAGCCCGGGCGCGCCGCGTATCGCCGGCAAGTCCCGCGTTATCGACCACCCGTCCTTCCAGGGCCTGCAGCGCGCTCGACTGCTGGCGCAGGCTGCGAATGCCCATGTTCCAGAGATCCCTGGCGTTCCCCACGAGGTTGCGCCGCGCCTGTTGCAGCAGTGCGGGAACGGCGCGCAGCTTCGCGCTCACTTCCGCCGCATCGGTCGTGGAGAGCGGGGAACGATAGCTCCACAACTCGAGCGAGCCGTACGCCCAATGGCCTTCGCGAGCGGGCTGATCACTTTGGCTGGGAAACACGGTCACATAAAACGCCGGATTGCGGGACCACGGTCGGATCACGCGATGATCGAAGTCCAGACCATTCAGCTCGGCGCGCACGATGTGCCAGTCCACCTTCTGTGCGATGCTCCAGCCGGTGGTGTCGATCGCAGCGAGGCGGCGCTGCCAGGAGGGGAGCGCGCGCTGTTGCGCGGCCATCGCGACCGCCGTGTAATCGGGCACACCCTGGTCGAGCCTGGGATGCTGGAAGGCGCGCCACTCCTGAAAGAGCGCGGTCAGGTCCTGGTATCGACGCGGCTGGCCTGCTCGCGTTTGCGCGGTTGCGTCAGCCGCAGCCGCCGATAAGGCAAGCACAACTGCGAAACTGCTGTGAAGTGAGAACTGGGTGAAGAGACGCATGTGGGCTCTCCATGCATTGAGCGGCAGCGCCGGAGTTAGAAGGCGAATATGGCGCCTGGGTGCGCACGCCTGCAAACCCCAGCACCGGGGACTCCCAACGCAAGCGATGACAGCCAGCGCACAGCTTCCCATTTGAATTCGAAATTTGAACTCCGTTTCCGGCCAGCTCAGAATGGCTCGTAGTACGTCGCAAAAGAGCCAACCGCGAACGCTGACCAGCGCTGCCCAAGCCAGCACCACATATGGCCCCAGCCCGCCCGCGGCGATATGCTAAACCAACCCTGATTGCCGTGAGATCACGATGCCCAACGCAACCCGTGTTTTCCTGATCGCCGGATTGATTGCGATGAATCTGGCGTCCTCCGCTCGAGCGCAACGCGCCGCCGGTCCACAACGCGCGCAACCGCCGCGCCTCAACATCGTGATGATGGTGCCCGACAACCTCGGCTGGGGTGAAGTCGGCGCCTACGGCAGTGTGCGCGGCGTGCCCACCCCGCGCCTTGACCGGCTGGCGGCTGAAGGCATCCGGCTGAACAACTTCAACACGGAATTCTCCTGCACGGTATCCCGCGCCGCGCTGATGACCGGACGGTACGCAGTGCGCACCGGCGCCATTCAGAACTCCGGCATCACGCAGTGGGAAGTGACCATCGCGGAAGCATTGAAATCGGTCGGCTACGCTACCGCGCTGTTTGGTAAATGGCATATCGGCGGCTTCAACTGGCTGCAGAACCAGCGGGCCCCTACCGATCAGGGCTTCGACGAGTGGTACGGCATTCCGTTGAGCAGCAACGAAGCCCAGACCACGACGTCGCCGGCCTTCAACGCGGCGACCATGGAGGCACCGTACATCTGGGAGGGCAAAGCGGGCGAGCCATCGCGCAAAGTGAAAGTGTTCGACCTGGACAGCCGGCGCACGCTGGATCGGGAGTCGGCACAACGGGGCATCGCGTTCATGGAGCGAAACGTACGGGCCAACAAACCGTTCTTCTTCTACTATCCGATCACCCAGATTCACTTCCCGACCCTGGCCCATCCCGAGTTCGTCGGGAAAACCGTGGCCGGTGACATCGGTGACGCGATGGCGGAAATGGACTACAACGTCGGACAGGTGCTCGACGCGATCAAACGACTGGGCATCGAGCGGAACACGATCGTTTTCTGGTGCACGGATGGCGGAGCCGAATCGAGGCGGCCCTGGCGCGGAGCATCAGGACCGTGGAGCGGCTTCTACAATACCGTGATGGAAGGCGGCATTCGCGCGCCCTGCATCATCCGCTGGCCCGGCCGGATTCCCGCTGGCCGCGTGTCGGATGAGATGGTCCACCAGATGGATTTTTTCCCGACGTTGGCGGCAGCCGCAGGTGCGCCCGCGATCGTGCCCACCGATCGCGCCATCGACGGCGTGAATCAGCTGCCGTTCCTCGAAGGCAAACAGCCGCGTTCCAATCGGGAAAGCATCGTCCTCTTCGCCGGCGGGACCGACGTGCGCGCAGTGAAATGGCGTGATTGGAAATTCCACTTCTTGTTTACGCCCGAGGCCGGCATGGTCGTGCCGCCGCTCATGCGACTCTTCAACCTGCGCTCCGATCCGCGTGAAGAGTCCGACATCAAGGATGCAAACCCGTGGGTCAAGAGCGTCGTGGACAAACTGATCGCGGAATTCAACGCCACTGCGGAGAAGTATCCTCATGTGCCGTTCAATGCACCGGATCCTTACACCCCGCCGCGTAGAAATCAGCCTTTCTTCTAGTCCTCAGTCCTAGTTCCAGTCCTGGTACTTCCTCCTCCTGGGAAGGAGGAGGACCAGGATTAGGACTGAGGACTAGGGCTGGTTTTTCGTGAAGACTGTGCGCGTGGTGGAAGACGGCCCGCCGAGTACACCGGCTCGTCTGGTCTCGATGACCAGTGACACAGGCGACTCCAATGACAGCGTCCGTTTTACTTCACTCGTCGTCGGTTTCCCGTCGACCGGATTGGTGAAGGGATACAGCGTAGTAATCACCAGCTTGTCGTTGTCCCAGGTCGTGCGCGAGCGTTGTTCCTGGATGCCGCGCCCCATCATGACACTGTTTTTGGTCTCGCTGCCGTCCAGCGTGTAGACAAAGCGCCACGCCGGCTGCATATCACCGCGGCCAAAGAACATGTACTCGACGGTCAGCTTGCTGGCGTCCTGCGTGATCGTGATGGGAGAACCCCAGCCACTGCCCAGGTCGCCCACGCGGCCGCGCCCGCCCGCTCCGCCAGCACGCGTCGGAGCCGCCTCGGGCTCGGAAGTCCAACGGCCGGAGAAATCGGGGGGCGTTTGCGCAGCTGTGCCCGCAATCGTCAACCATGCGACGACCGCCAGCGCGTACGCGATTGGTTGCGCAAGGGAGCGTTTCATGATGTCGGCGTGGCGCGCTTGAACAGTCCGACCAGCACGGCCTTCCCGCGAATGTGCGTCTTCATCGCATCCACAACCGCAGCGCGCGTTGCAGCGGCGCTCATTCCGACCGGCTGCACATTGATCATCACATCGAGCGCGTAGAGCTCGAACACGTAGTGATGCGGCGGACCGGTGGCGGGCGCCGCGGGGCCGCGGTAGTACGGTCCACTCACGCTGATCTGCCGCACACCGCCACCACCGCCGCCACCACCGCCGCCGCCACGGCCACCCGCCGGAGCGGGCGCCGGCGTAAAGCCGGGCAACTGGATCTGCGGCCCCTGGGGCATGCCCTCGGGCAGCGAGGTCGCGGTGCCCGGGATGTTCCAGACCATCCAGTGCAGGAAATCGTCGGTGCCATCCCCGGTGGCAGCATTCGCATCGTGCACGATGAGCACGAAGCTCACGGCCGAGTCAGGCGCGCCACTCCACGTGAGCGGCGGCGACACATCATGCCCGGGCTGGGCATGTTTGACTGGAATCATTCCGCCGTCGGTGAACGCAGGCGAAGACAGTGTCATGATGCGGACGCCGCCGCGTCCACCTCTCTGCGCTTGAGTGCTGCTGGCGAGGATCATTGACGCCAGTGCCACGACGATCGCAATCGCGGGCCGGTTCACACCCGGCAACCACCTGCGGCCGCTCATCGAAATGACGCCGGCTGTTGTTTACGCCACGCGTCGTAACGCACGCGGAGTGTCTTCACGGGATTCAGGTTCTCGCCGGGTTTGATCTCATTGTCCGAGCCATTGGACCGACCGGGCTGCGCGACCGTGATGTACATCTTGTATTTACCGTTGTTGTGCGACCAGGTGTTGTCCGCAGCGCGCGGCTCACCGTCGCCGAGTGCGTCGCCCTTCTCTGACATCAGGATGTAGGCGATGTGCGATGTCTTGCCTTCGCACGGAATCGCCGGCTTGGTGCCGTCGGCCGGCAGCGGCGGGCAGGTGCAGCGGCTGTCACCACCGAACTGGTCGGCCACTTCGAGCGCCGCCATCACACGGTCGGTGATTGCGCCGTTCGTGTGGATGAACGCCCTCACCGCGTTCGGCACCACCTCGCCTGGACGCAGAATGTTGCCCTGGATCGAATAGAAGATCTGTGTGCCGGGCACCTGGCCCTGAATGTCCTGGGTCACAAAGCCGTTGTTGAGACCGGAATGGCCGGCGCTGCGACCCTGCAGGTCGAGGATGCCGAACTGCCGCGACTGGAAACTCGGGTCCGCCGAGAGCAACTCGATGATCCGCTTCGGATCGGTGCCCTTCCTGATCTCGTCGTATACCAGCATCTGGTTGGCATGCGTGCCGTCCACACCCGCCTGACACGCGGCGACGCCAAAGCCGGGCACCACCACCGCCTGCACACCCATGAGGAAGCGGTCGTTGTTGTTGACACAGGTGGCCGATGCGATGACGATGCGGCCGGTGGCGAGGTCGACGGCGATGACGGACCAGGTGGCGCTCGCGGCGGCCGGGAAGATCACCAGCAGCGCGCAAGCCGCGATAGCCCGCACTGAACGGAAAATGCGCATCACCATCTCCTGTCGGTGGGTTGGGATCGTACCGGCTGGTGCATCAACGTGCTATTCGGGTGTTTCGAGGCGCAAGGCTGCCCCCTCTATCTCGCCCCATTCGTCCTGGTGAGGAGTTTCCACCAGTCGACGATCAGGGTGAGGGTCGGTGGGTCGGCGGTCGAAAACGTGGCCAGGAATCCGTTGCCGTTGCGCTTCGGATCGAAGTAAATCGGACCGCCGTATCGTCCGACGCCGCCGACCTGGCGCGGAGCCGAGACTTTGCCAGCGGTCCGAATCGCCGCGGACATGATAGCATCGGTGGTCGACAGGTAAAAAAGCTCCGAGCCGGTCGCGTTCCAGCGGGGCACTCGTCCGCCGGCTGGCGAGACGCGGATGGCCGACCCGGGCCCAGGCATTGAGCGAACGAAAATCTCGGTCCTGCCCGTGGTGGTTGCCTGGTAAGCCATCCAACGCCCGTCAGGTGAGAACCGGATCTCTTCGATGTCGGCGTTCTCGCTGAACAGCCGCCGATTTGCGCTGTCGCCGATCGTGTACAACCGGGGCTCCCAGGCAGTAACACCTGTGCCTGGGCCCAGTACGAGAGCAAACTGCCGTCCGTCCGGTGACCAATCCGTGAGCACCATGGGACGGCGCGAGCCGATTGTAGTCTGCTCGAGTTTGCGTTCGTTGCCATTGCGGAGATCGACCAGCTGCACCCACGAAGTGCCCATGCGGTCATCTCGCGCGATGAACGCGATGAGGGTGTCCCCCTTTGACCACTGCGGGTATGAAGTCGGCGCCCGCGGTGTGTCACGGCTTTCCGTGATCACCGTGGAAATGCCACGGTCCAAGTCGAGGACCGAGATATTCCACCCGCCGAAAGCGACCCTGCTGCCATCATGCGAGATGCTGTGTGGTCCAAACGTGCCGGCCGGCACACTCACCGTATCGGCCGCCGCGCCTGCCGGGTCGAGCAACGCAGCGACCCGACTCGAGGCTCGGTCGGTAATGCGCAGGTTGCCCACCAGCACGCCGTGGGTTGACGCGGAGAGCGCTGTATTGCCGCCCGGATTGGTAACGCCGTACGCAACCCGAGTGGGTTCATCGACCAGCTTGCGCTGCTTCACATCGATTCGTTGAGCGAAGAATTGCCCGGCGGGACCGCCCCCGCCGGCAGTACTCACTCGAAATAGCATGTAATCCGGTGCCGCGAGGACGGCGCGCGCGCGAGCCAGATCGGACAGCCAGGTCAACGAATCGCCGTTCAGCTCTCCGAGCCAGGCGCGCACATCGCTGGTCGCCAGGAAGTGGCGGCCATCGGGAAAGAAATAAGGCCGAATGCCGATCGCGTCCGGTGGTGCTTTGATGGCGAGCTTTTCGCACGGCATGCCCGCGGGTGACGTGCGATACAGTGGCACGCCGCGCTCCGGAGTGTACAGGATTACGTCAGCGCGGCTCCAGTCGCCGCCGCGGCCGTTTACCGCCGGACAAAGCGCGCGCACCGCACCACTCGCAATCTGAATCGTCTTCAGAAATCCATCGGCGAAAAACGCAACCGCATCACCGCGCGGCGACCAGAACGGGTAGGTTGCGCCGCTCGTACCGGCCAGCTTGCGAGCGCCCAGCGAATCCAGTGAGCGAAGCGCCAGCGCCGAGTTCGGACCGTCCGTGATCGACACAATTACCGTGCGTCCGTCCGGCGAGATCGCAAATGATTGCCCGCCTTCACGCCAGGCGTCACCCGGTTCTGGTGCGAGCGTGGCAACGATCGGACCGTCGTTCGCAGGTCGGCCTGGCTCCCGCTGCGATGCAACGAATGCGGTGAGAATCGCGATCGCGGCGATCGCCCAGGGCAGGATGGCGCGTGCGGCATTGCGCGCACCGGCCGGCGATGTGATCCGATGCGCATGCGTGATCATCACGCTGCCCGCCGGCGCACTCAGCGCATTGCTGAATTCTGCGGCGCTGGTGAATCGATCGGCGGGCAGCTTGTCCAGCGCCTTCAGCACGGCGACTTCGACGGCGGGTGGAATCGACTTGCGTTGCAGGCTCAGTCCGCGCGGCTGCTCGGTCATCACGCGAGCGAGGATTGCCTGCACAGTGGGCCCGGTGAAGGGTGCCTCACCAACCAGCATCTCGTACATCACAGCCGCCAGCGCGTACTGATCGGCACGCGCATCGATGGTGCGTTCGCCGAGTGCCTGCTCCGGACTCATGTATTGCGGCGTACCGAGTGAAAGCCCGGTCTGGGTCATGCGCTGACCGCCGGCACTCTGGACGGCCAGCGCGATGCCGAAGTCGGCCACCAGCGCGGCGCCATCGTGCAGCAGGATGTTCTCCGGCTTGATGTCGCGATGCACGATGCCATGCCGATGCGCGTAGTCGAGTGCACTCGCGACTTCCTTGGCGATGCGTACTGCACCGTCGATCGGCAGTTGCTTCTCGCGCTGCAACCGCTGGCGCAATGACTCGCCTTCGACGTACGGCATCACATAAAACAGGAAACCGTCGGCTTCGCCGGAATCGTGCAGCGGCAGGATGTGGGGATGCTGGAGGTTGGCGGTGGTACGGATCTCGGCCAGGAACCGCTCACTGCCGAGTGCTGCGGCCAGATCCGGATGCAGCACTTTCACCGCGACCTTGCGATGGTGCTTTTCATCGTAGGCGAGGTAGACTGTAGCCATGCCGCCGGCACCGATCTCGCGCTCGATGCTGTAGCGGCCTGCCAATACCGCGTTGAGCTGGGCGGCAACGTCCATCGCCCTACCTGGGTTGTGATATGTCTTGGGGACGGGTCGGTAGCGCCCGTCAACCGATGATGCCACTTGGCCAGGGAGCAGACAAGCCGCGTTTTCAGGCGCGCGTTGGCGGTCCCGTTCCCCGTGCGACATCTTCAAGGCGGGAGGTCGCGTGATGCGGCGTCGCCAGCGGGCGCCCATCTGACAACTTTTGCTTTCGGTTTCCTCGCTTCACCCTGCGGAGGTTTTCATGCGGTATCGCGTCGTCTTTACTGTCATCGGCCTTGCACTATCGGCGGACGCTGCCTCTGGTCAGTCGCAGCCCGCGGATCGGATGAACCGGATGATCCCGCTCATCCAACAGAAGCTGCCGGTACTGGGCGTGAACAATCCGGCCTATGCGCCACGCGGCGGCGGTGGCGGGCGAGGCCGCGGCCAGGCCGCTGGTGCGGCAACGGCGACCACGCCGCCGCCGGCGCCGATCGTGATGTCCGACGTCGCCCGCGAAACCGTCGCGTACACCCTGGGCGACTATGTCCTCAACAGTTTCTCGCCGAACACGGTCGAGCCGTATCGCGAGTATATGAAGGCCATCGTTGCAGCGGGCGGGTCGGCACGCACACACCCCTTCGTTGCCAAAATCCCAATCATCCATGGCAACGAGGCGACAGCAACGCAGCGCCTGATCGATCAATTGAACGAAGGGCAGGTCGGCGTCGAGATGCAGCAAGTGGAGACGGTCGAGGAAGTGAATCAGGCCATTTCGGCGATGCGCTTCGTATCGAAAGGCGGCACGCGCCCCGAGTCCGGCTTCGAGCGCGCGGCAGCGTATTGGGGAATGACACCGGCCCAATACCTACAAAAGGCCGACGTGTGGCCGCTCAACCCGAATGGTGAATTGCTGCTCGGAGTGATCATCGAGAGCAAGGCGGGCATCGCGAATGCGCGCGCGATCGCCGCGCATCCGGGCGTCGCCATGGTCACCGCGGGCGCGGGAACGCTCGGCGGCGTGTTCTCGACGACCGACTCCACGGGCCGTCGCGTGCGCGATCAGGCCGGATTCGACGCCGGCGTCGCGGCCATTCTCGCGGCCTGCAAGGAGTTCAAGAAATCGTGCGGCTATCCGGCGAACAATCCGGCCGACGTCGCGAAGCTCATGAAGGACGGGTGGGACTTCCTGATCATGCAGCGTCGCGACCAGGCAGCGTTCGACGCGGTGTTGACGGGACGCCGGCTATCCGGACGACCCATCACGCCGCAGTAGTCTGTCTCACACGTTCCGATAGCGAGGCATTGGCGCAAACGCGGTGGTCCGCTATCGGGACCTGTCGGACAGTCCACTAAAACGAATGCGTCATTGGCGCAGCATGAGCATGAGATCGCTGCTCCAGTTCGCGCCCGCTTTGCCGTCAGATTGAGTGGCCGAACCGTACGCCGTTGGAAGTATACGACCAATTCGGGGCACTCCCTTGGCTGGAGCAGCCATCCTGCCCGGCGTGCACCGCCGCGCCCGTACCAGCGCGGTACGATCGACTTCAGGTCGGCCGACCAGTTGCGGCGGCGTGCCCACCTCGAGTGTAGGCGATGTTTTGATGCTCACCGGCGAGGGCCACCGTGAGACGTTGGAAGGCGCTGGTCATTTGACCTTGGCCCTCAGCTCCGCGAGAAACCCCTGTACCAGGATCAAGTCGTCAGGGCGCTCCCCGAGGCCTCCCGCGGGTCGCATCATCAGAAATCGGCGACCATCGGTGCCGACGTCGAAATAAGGCTCGAACGCGCCCGCTGCGAAGAGGGTGAGCGGCTGGCCAGAACTAAAGGTCGAGCCGTGCTGGACCGGCACGGCGATCATCGCGTTGCGATCGTCGAGAAAGAAGAGCTCCCCACCGTCGCGGGACCAGTGCGGATGTCGCCCGCTTCCCTGCGAAATCTGATGGCGCCCCGCCTTGGTATCGGGAAACGGTCGCACGTACGCTTCCATGCGGCCCGATTCGTCGGATACATATGCGAGCCAGCGCCCGTCGGGGGAAACGGTTGGCAACATTTCGTTCGCTGGTCCGGTGATGAGCGCGCGGACCGCGCTATCCCTGTCAGTCCGAATCCCGAAGATGTCTCCCTTAGAATGGTAGACGATCCACTTGCCGTCGGGCGAGAACTCGGGATTGCCGGCGGATATGTTCGTTCCCCTGAACGCCGCCGGTGGAACGCTTCCATCGGCCGGGCCCAATGCCATGCCACCATTGGCCGTCGCGTAGAGGATCGTCTGCGTGCCGGGCAACCAGGCGGGAGTCGCGTTGATCAAACCGAGCGGCGAGGCCGGCCCGCGGTCCAATTGCTTGACCCACATGGTTGGCAGTCCACCGCCCGGGTCCGACACGACCGTGGCCACAAGCTTCCCGTCGGACGAGAGCGTGGCGCGACCGAGGAACGGCTTCACAAACGATGGATCGACCGGTGTGGCCACACCGTCACGAGAGACCCAGACCAGCTCGAGGAGAGTCCGGTTCGCGCTCGAGGTGTAGGCCAACAGACCGTTCTCCGAGATCCCGACATCGCCGCGTCCAAATATCCTGCGCGCGACCCGCTCGGCCACTTTGACCGCATCTCCGGTGAGCACCAGGCGCTTCGGATCGAACGGCGCTGCCATCATCGTCCCGTCGTCGGTGACGTAGACCAGATGCCCGGAAGCGGCGTACCGGCCCAGCGCTCCGCGTGCGAGCACGCGTCGCTCGGCTGACCTGGTATCGACCACGGCGACCTCGAATCCGCGCTCGCCCTGCATCGTGAAGATCACGCCGAGTCCATTGGGAAGCACGGCGGGATCCTGGAAAACCACCCGCTCTCCCGGATCGATCATCGCAACCGGTTGGGGTGAGTTTCCGGCCGGTTGCACGCGAAAGATGCCGCTGGTTCCGGCGTAATAGATGAACCCATTGTTGCCCCACGACACGCCACCCGTCCCAACGAGTGAATCAGTCACGGTCGTGACCGGGCCACCACGTACGGAGATCCACTTGAGGAGGGGGCGGACGCCAGCGACGAAGGCCACCCGTTCGCCATCGGGGGAGAATGCAGGATTCATCCCCCCTTCTGTCCCGTTCAGGTGCGTGGCTCGGAGTTCGTCCAGTCGACGCACCCAGAGCCGACGGGTACTCCGCGACTCTCCGTATCCGACGTATGCGATCGCGCGTCCGTCCGGCGACACCGCCAACCGGTAATTGCTCGCGATATTGACGTTGATCGCCTGACTGTCTGGTAAGGCAAGCGCGAATCGCGACACCTGAGTGTTCGACGTGGGTCTCAGCCATCCCACCGCCGCGGCTATGAGCGCCAACGCCGCCATCGACCAGGGTAGCCATGCGCGCTGCCCGTCCTGCGCGCGCATCGCAACGGAGCGTGTTGCCGTCGTGCCGGCCGCACCGGCGAAGAGGGGATTCACGAGCGCCTCGGCAAACGCTTTTGCGTTTTCAAAGCGGTCGGCCGGCAGTTTCTCCAGCGACTTTTCCAGTGCGGCCGCCACGTTCGGTGGCACCGACTTGCGCAGTTCCGTCACCGGCCGCGGTGTGTCGGCGATGATCTTCATGATGATCTGCTGCGCCGACGAACCGGTGTGCGGCGGATTCCCCGCCAACATCTCATAGAGCACACTGGCCAGCGAGTAGACATCGGAGCGGCCCGTGATCTCCTTGTCCGCTGTCGCCTGTTCGGGCGACATGTAGTGCGGCGTGCCGAGACTCAGTCCGGTCTCGGTCATGCGACCGCCCGCAGCCGCGCTCACTGCCAGCGCGATGCCGAAGTCCGCCACCATCGGCCGGCCGTTGGCCAGCAGGATGTTCTCGGGCTTGATGTCGCGGTGAATGATGCCCTTGCCATGCGCATATTCCAGCGCGTCGGCAACTTCGCGCGTGATGCGCACCGCTTCACCGATGCCGAGCTGTGTCTCGCGATTGAGTTTGTCGCGCAGCGTTTCACCGTCGATGAACGGCATGACGTAGAACAGGAAGCCGTCTGCAGTGCCGGAGTCGAACAGCGGCAGGATGTGCGGATGCTGTAACGACGCGGTGGTCTTGATCTCGACCACGAAGCGATCGGCACCCAGCACGGCCGCGAGTTCCGGCTTCAACACCTTCAGCGCGACTTTGCGATCGTGCTTGATGTCATGGGCGAGGTAGACGGTGGCCATGCCGCCCGCGCCCAGCTCGCGCTCGATGCGGTAGCGGTCTGCCAGTGCGGCGGCGAGGCGATCGAGGGTGCTCATGCGAGCGTCATTTCCATCCGAATTGGGCTTCGACCACGTTCCGGAAATCCTGGCTAAGGAGCGGTCCGATTCGGGGCCAGAGTTGTCTCATGTGCAGCGTGAACGCGGGCGTCTCTGCGCGATTCCAGCCGAAGGCCTCGAGCACGTCCGGTTCGAGCAGGCCCAGCTCCACCTGACGCCAGGTGGCTTCCATCTGACGAAATGCCCCAATCGACTGGTTGATGAGCACGGCTTCCTCGGCAGGAGTGAACGTCGCTGAGTCTTCCAGAAAGAATTTCAAGGTGAGCATGGCGCGGCCGGAGTCCTGCGCCGTGTTCAACCAGATGTCAGAGAGCAAAGCGCCCATTTCCTGATACGCGCTGGCTCGGGCCGCCATGGTGTTTTGACGGATCTGCACGCCGACGAATATCAGCGACCCGACCACGCCGATGAAGGCGACCAGCTCCTTCAGGAATGTCTTGGACAAGAGCGACTCCTTCTTGATCGCGGCACTCACTTCCTCTATCGCTCGAGTTGGAAGCCCGGATCGATGCCCGGGCGTTCCTTCACATTCGCTACCAGCCAGCCGGTCAGGTACATCCACTGCGTCATGCGTGTGAGCTTGGCGAAGTCGATGCGATCCGGATTGTCCATTGGAGTGTGATAGTCAGCGTGCAGATTGGTCGAGTACATGAGCGCCGGCACGCGCAGGCGCGCGTACGGCACATGATCACTGCGGAAGTACCAGCCCTCCGGATGCGTCGGCCGGTCCCAGATCGAATCGAGCACGAATTTGGCCGTGCGATTGTTGGCCTCGAACGCCATCTGCACCAGTGCGGTCGAGTTGCGATGCGGCGGCTGCACGCCGAGGATCGACGCAGTATCCGGATGATTGCGGCCGATCATATCCCCGTTCAGCAGGGCGGCCATCTTCTCGAGCGGCACGACTGGATGCGCGGCATGCCAGAGCGAGCCGAGCAGGCCGCGCTCCTCGGCGCCATGGAAGATGAACAGCGCGGATCGCTTGGACGGCTGCTTCACCCAGGCGCGCGCGATCGCCAGCAATGCGACGCTGGTGCTGGCATTGTCATCCGCGCCGTTCCAGATCGAATCGCCGTTCACGTTGAAGCGCACGCCATCGTGATCCTGATGCGAGCTGAAGACCACGTATTCGTCGCGCAGCTGTGGGTCGGTGCCACGCACGGCGCCGATGATGTTCATCGACGGCGTTTCGAAGCTCTCGGATCGGATGTGAATTTCGACGCCCTGGCCATCGTTCTGCAGCGCACTCAGCCAGTCGCGACGCACCAGGATGACCGGCACGGGCGCCGCGCCGCCGCCTTGCCCGCCGCGCCCACCCGCGCCACCGCCTGCGCGACCTCCACGACCACCGCCAGCGCCGCCAGCTGCCCCAGCTCCAGCACGACCACCGCCGGTGGCAAAGCGACTTGCGCCGCCCGGCACGGTGAACGCCCCTCGCGATTGCAGTTTGGCCACGCCGTCGAACAGCTGCTCACCCAATTCATCGGCGACGATGATGACGGCGGCTGCGCCGCGGCGCGTGAGTGCGCCACCCTGTTGGCTGATGCCCTGACGAACGGCGCGATATTCGGGCGTGTTGACCGTGCTGCGCGTGCCTGCCGACGTCGGCACCAGCGTAACCACGGCGACCCGGCCTTGCACGTTGATCGTGCTGTCACGGCCATCGCCGACGAACACGGTTGTGCCGACGACATCGGCCGCAGTGTTCGAGGTCGGTGTAACCTCGGTCCAGAAGGCGAGCGGCTTGCCACCAATGCGAACGGAGCTGGACACGGTCGAGATGCGCGAGCGCCGCATGTTGAACCATTGGAACCAGGAGCCGTAGTCGCCCATGGGCACGAGTCCGGTTTTGCGGAACTGCTCGCCGATCCACATGGACGCTTGCATTTCATCCAGTGTACCGGCTTCGCGTCCGCGCAGGGAATCGCCGGCCAGCAGAAACATGTCGGCCTTGAGTTCGGCTTCCTTGATCGTGTTGTACGCGGAAGGCGTTGCGATGCCGGACTGCGCGGCGAGTGCGGTCGCCAGACCAGTGGCGACCATCAAGATTGCAGTCGCGCGCAGGGCGCGAGTGATGCGCAGTCGAAGCATGATTCCTCGCTTTGCTTTGGGTTTTGGCTCGGCGGCCAATCTCGCAGGCATTACGGTCATTGCCAGGCAGTCAAGCCGGTTTGAATCGATCGTGCGAGCTTCTT
>JBBDWZ010000141.1:0-30107 GCA_040902615.1 Gemmatimonadota bacterium
CGGCCGTGCCGGTATCGCCAACGAAATTGTCCAGCACGCGTATGACACAGGTACCGAGCTGATTGTCATGACGACCCACGGCTACGGCCGGTTCAAGCGATTCTGGCTGGGTAGCGTTGCCGATGCCGTGATTCGCCTCTGCCGGATCCCGGTCCTGCTGATGCGACCACGCGACCAGGCCAGGATCGGGCTGAAAGACGAGCCCCAATTTCGGAACATACTGATCCTACTCGATGGTTCCAGCGTCGCTGAGTCCATCTTCGATCACGCGTTCGCGATCGGCGGTACGGCGGCACAGTACACCTTGTTTCATGCGCTGCCGTTGATGCCCGTGTATTCAGCGGAGTTCGTGATGGCGGCAGCCGCGGTCAACGGCGAGTTGAGGGTGGCGCAGCGGCAAAGCGCGCAGGCGACGCTCGACCAGGCGGCGACCCGCCTGAGACAGCATGACGCCAGGCTCCAGGTCCGTACCGAAGTCTCAAGTGACGACTTCGCTGCGGGTGCCATCCTCGATTATGCGGAGCAAAACCACGTTGATTTGATTGCGCTCACGACGCACGGTGCTGGCGGCGTGGTTCGGCTAATGCTGGGCAGCGTGGCTGATAAGATCACGCGTGGCGCAGAAGTCCCTGTACTGCTGTACCGGCCGGCATAATACGGCCAGGAAACGGGAGGTAGTGTGCTGAACGAACGCGCTGGGGCGGACCGATCGGCGATCGATGCGCTGAGGCTGGCTGCCCATCCGCTCAAGCGTGCGCCAGAAGATCTGGATCCGCTGCTGGAGCGCATTGGCAACGCGCACTTCGTGCTATTGGGGGAAGCGACCCACGGTACCCACGAATTCTATCGCGCGCGGGCCGAGTTGACCCGGCGCCTGATCGAGGAGCGCGGCTTTGACCTGGTCGCGGTCGAGGCTGACTGGCCAGCCGCTTACCGCGTGAACCGGTATATCCGCGGCATTACCGCGGATGCTGATAGCGAGCAGGCGTTGGGCGACTTCAAACGGTTCCCTACCTGGATGTGGCGCAACAGTGATGTGCTCGATTTTGTCGGCTGGCTGCGCGCACACAATGACTCACTACCGACCGGGGGAACCCCGGTTGGCTTCTACGGCCTGGACCTGTACGCGCTCTATGAGTCCATCGAGGCGGTGCTGAATTACCTCGACCAGGTCGATCCCGAACTCGCGCGCCGGGCCCGAAGTCGTTACGCCTGCTTCGATCGCTACCAACAGGATTCTCAAGCCTACGGCTACAGCGCGGTCTCTGGCATCGCGCCCAACTGCGAACGGGAAGCGCTGGATCAACTGGTTGAGCTGCGCCGACGCGCCGCGGACCTGGCCGCACGCGACGGTCGCATCCCGGAGGATGAATTCTTTTACGCAGAGCAAAACGCCCGCCTGATTGCCAATGCGGAGCACTACTACCGGGAGATGTTCCACGGTCGAGCCACATCCTGGAACCTGCGCGACCGGCACATGGCCGATACCCTTCACGCCCTGCGTGAGCATTTTCAGCGAAAGGGGCAGGCTGCCCGCATTGTAGTCTGGGAGCACAACTCGCACATCGGGGATGCGCGTGCCACGGAAATGGCAAAAGTCGGTGAATGGAACGTCGGCCAGCTGATTCGCGAGGCAGACCATGAGAATACTGTGCTGGTCGGTTTTACGACCTACGAGGGCAGCGTCACTGCAGCACCGGGCTGGGATCAGCCGCCGGAGAGGATGCGGGTGCGCCCGGCGTTACCGACCAGCTACGAGGCGCTCTTCCATGCGACCGGAATTCCGCGTTTCCTGCTGCTGCTGGACCATCCTGCAGTTCGGTTTCTGGAGCAGATCCGGCTCGAGCGTGCGATCGGCGTGGTCTACCGGCCGGAGTCGGAACGGCTCAGCCACTACTTTCATTCGTCACTCCGGCGCCAGTTTGATGCGGTCTTTCATCATGACCATACGCGCGCTGTCGAGCCGCTCGAATTGTCCGAGCGGTGGCAACGCGGCGAAGCCCCGGAAACCTACCCGTCAGGCGTGTGACAGGAGTCGAGCTGGAACCGAACCGTTCGGTCCCTTCTAGAGCACATCCCTGACAGCACTTCAGCGAACACCTTACAGACCAACCGGCAGTGAAACGTAGGTTGCTCAAGTACCACAACAACCGACGCGCAAGCTCTCCAATCCGGAGTGGGAATGTGAATACGCTGATTCCGCGAAAGAACTGGGTGACCGCGTTCAACGCATTCACGAAACGGAACGCAGGTCGCACGACCTGGCTCGAGGAGTACGATGTTGAGTTGGGAGCGCAGAACGTCGAGCACGATTATCCTCTACGAGGTGTGAGCTATGATCACGCCGGCCACCGCATTGAAATCATGGTGGGTGACCTCGAGGGGACCGAGCATCATCTCACGCGTAGTATCGGGAACGGATTGTTTGTCGATCTAATCACCGACCAACACGGGAAGGACCAGGCGCTTCGGATCGAGCGCACCGATGGCGGCCAGACGCTTCTTGGTCTCAGTGCCAAGCCTGCCTATCCCATAGTGTAAGTGACTGCTCGCACTGGCTGCTCGCCGCACCAGCCGGCGCAATCGTGGACGGCCATCAGGTTGATCCGATGGTGTTAGCGCCAAAGCAGTACGCTCAATGTACCGCTCGATACTGATACCACTCGATGGATCTTCGATCTCGGAATGGGCGATTCCCAGTGCGTTGACCATTGCGCAGCGAGTAGCGGCAGGAATCAACTTGATTACCGTCGAGCACATGATGCCTTCGGGCTTTGATGACGATGGCGTCCATAACAACGCGCAAACGTGGCAGAGCGCCCTTCATGATCCGACCACTTATCTTTCTGGTCTCGCACGCCAAATTCGTCACCTGATACCCACGCCTGTGACCTTCGAGGTGCTTTCCGGCCCGGAGACGATCGCGCACCAAGTCGTGCAATACGCTCGTGATTCGGACAACGACCTGATCGTAATGAACACCCATGGTCGAGGCGGGTTTACGCGCTCTTGGCTTGGTAGTGTAGCCGATCAAATGGTGCGCCACAGCCATTTGCCGACGCTACTGGTGAAATTGGTGGGTAACCTCGCGATTGATTTGCAGGTCCAACCAACGGTGCGAAGCGTGCTGATTCCGCTCGACGCTTCCGACGCTTCACCAACTATTGTCGACCATGCTCTGGCCATTGGCGGTTTAGAGCCCGAATACACGTTGCTGCAGGCGGTTCCACTCATCTCGGCCTTCACGCCAGAATACGCAGTGGCCGCTGGCCAGATCAGTGAAGATGTGCGTAGCGCACAGTGTTCGGCAGCGCAGGACCTATTGGAGAAAGTCGCCTCACGTATTCGCGAACGAAATCCCGCGGTCAAGGTCCGAACTGCTGTGGTCAATGGAAATGCAGTCGCTTACGAGATCCTCGCGTATGCGAATCAGCAGTCTATCGACCTGATCGCGATGACCACGCATGGGCGTGGCGGAGCGTTGCGGCTTATGATCGGCAGTGTTGCTGACAAAGTAATGCGGGGATCGGTAGTACCCGTGCTGTTATACCGCCCTGCATGACACTGCCAACACCGTAATCAACCAGTCGGTCCATTGTTCATCCCAGCTGGTCTAAAGAGCAATACCGGAACGGTGGTCTCGCGCGCCACCGCGTCGGCCACACTTCCCAGCATCACGCGCAATGCGCCTCCACGCCCGTGTGTGGTCATGGTAATAAGGTCCACTGCATGCGTTGCCGCGTAATCGGCGATGGTGCGGGCCGCTGAGTTGCTGGTACGAATGACGCTGGAGACGCGATAACGCTGGTTGCGCACCCAGAGTCTCTCGGCAACGGCGTCAAGCGAGGCCTGCGTTGCATCCTCGCGCGCGCGCCGAGTCTGTTCGTCTTCAAACGTGGGCAACATCGCAAGCTCTTCCGCCGGCGCGGGTAGCAGCGCTAGAACGGTGATCAACGTATAATCGGCATCCACACCACCCAGCGCAATCGCATGATCGATGACCGTCTCCGCTTCCGGTGACGTGTCGAGCGGAATCAAGATCTGTCTGAATTCGGGCCCGTGCTCGAGGTCTGGTTTGCCTTCCCCAGGTCTTATCAGGAGTGTTGCGATTCTACTTTTGCGGACCACGGCATCAGAAACGCTGCCGGCGCAAAAACGTTTGAACCGGCCGTAGCCGTGCGTTGCCATTATAATCAGATCCGTGTCCTTCTCATGGGTGTGCTCGACCAGCTGAGCCGCCGGGTCATCCAGTCCAAATTGAGCGATTGGCTTTACGGCGACTGAGGACGACTCGCTGATCCTCGCTGCGGTTGCAGTCAGATAATCGAGCGAAGCTCCCGCAGTTGTACGCCATGTCTCAAATCCGTCGCCGCGGTCACTGATCACACCGATTCCTGCCGGTGCCAGTTGGGTGACGCTGAGCAGCTCTATTTCCGCCGAATCCCGGCGAGCAATTTGAACCGCGGCGGGCAGTGCCCACTCCGCCAGCTCGGAACCATCGAGCGGAACCATGATCGATCGATACATGATGTGTCCTTTCAAGCGGTGTCGCCGCGAAATCCGGGTCGAAAAGGCGTGCTAACAGCCGGATAATCGTCGTCGCTGAGGGCAGCCAGTACATGCAGTGTACGACGGTAAACTCGGTGGATGCAGTAAGCCTACGGCTGATTTCTCGTAGTCGCATCTAGGAGGCGCCCACTCAGCTCCTGTCAGGAAACCCCCCATTGTTTTCAGCCTTATCCCGATGGATCCACGAGGTCCGCAATGACACGATATCCCTATGCCCACATCAACCATCCCCGCACCGTTCACCGCGCCACCTGGGGCGACGAATGGCACCAGCGAGGATTTTGCTCTCGTGTTGGGCGGCGGCGGGGCGCGGGGCGCGTATCAGGCTGGTGTCCTGCGCGGGATCGGCCGCCAGTTTCCGCAGCTTCGCATTCCGATTCTGACCGGTATCTCGGCAGGCGCGGTCAACGCGGCTCACCTGGCAAGACATCCTGGGCCGTTGCATGCCGCGGCTGATGACCTAACCGAACTGTGGCTCGGGCTCGCACCGGAGAACGTCTACGATATTGATGTGCTCCCCCTCCTTCGAAATGTGGTCGGGTGGGGAGCGCGGCTCATTTCAGGCGGACGAGGGCACCGGCGAGAGCCAATCCGCGGCATGGTTGATACGTCGCCGCTTCGCGGCTTTCTGCACCGTGCACTCCAGGCTGGCGCGGATGACACCTTGCCAGGCATCGCGGACAACATCGAGCGGGGTGTGCTGCGCGCCGTCGCGCTCTCCGCCATCAGTTATACCACTGGGCAGTCGGTGACGTGGATCGAAGGTCGCGGCGTCGAGCCCTGGCAGCGACCGCAGCGCAGCAGTGAAACCACACGCCTGACCGTGCCACATGTGATGGCGTCCAGCGCACTTCCGATGCTCTTCCCCGCGGTGCAAGTCGGTGACGAGTGGTTTGGCGATGGGGGCATTCGAATGAACGCGCCGCTATCGCCGGCGCTGCATCTTGGTGCTACCCGCATTCTCACGATTTCTACGCGATCCCAACCCACGCGAATCGAAGCCACTCAGCGCGTGGTCGCTGGCTACCCTCCGCCCGCTCAAGTGCTGGGCGTCCTGTACAGCTCGATCTTCCTGGATGCCATCGACGCGGACATTGTCCGACTCGAAAGGCTCAACCGCCTCCTTGGGCCTTTGCCACCGAGCAAACGCGAGAGGATGCGGATCGTCGACATCCTGGTCCTTCGTCCATCGCGCGATCTGGCCAAACTCGCAGCTGAGTTCGAGGCCAGGCTGCCAGCCGTTATCCGATATCTGACGCGTGGCTGGGGCACGCTCCAAACCGCAAGTCCTGATGTTCTGAGTCTCCTCCTTTTCCAAACTGAGTATGCACGCCGGCTGATTGAGCTCGGTGAGGCCGATGCAGTTTCCCAGTGGGCGCGCATTGAAGCCTTCCTTACGCCAGTAAAGTCAGTCGCCGGGTAGGCACACGCGACAGCAGCGTCCTCGACTCTTGGCCGCTTGCTCGTCTACACTCGCACAATTCGATCTTTTTCTGTCGTTCTGTAACGCTGGTCGCACAAAGATTCCTTAACCCCGGCTCAGCAACGAAATTCCGTTGGCAATGCTGCGCGCTTTCCTGCCCGCCTCATTGGGTCTCAGCAGAAGACGGGCAGGCACCCTCCGTAGCAATCCGCGCTTCCTGGTCAGCTTTGGGTTGACAACTTCGACACACTGGGAAATGTGAGCCGCATTCCAGATCTCGCTCAGCACAGGAGGTGGGCCTCCCTGATGGTGCCCACGCTGGGTGATTGGTGTGTCGTCTTTCTGATCGAGGGGCGATCCGTCGTCCGTCGCGCCGTGACCGCCCACGCCGACCCTGCGCATGAACCTGAAATGCGCAAATTGCGAGGAATGCCGGTGCAAACCAGTGTCGATCACCCGTTCCTGCCGACGGGCTGAGTGGAAAATCAACGCTGCTGGTTCGAACGCCCGAGCAACTGGTATCTGCGATGTCCAGTCAGCCTGAGGAGATGGAGCTTCTGCGCGCCCTTGCTCCGCGATCCGTGATGGCGGTCCCGTTGAAAGCACGCGACCGCGTCATGGGCGCTTTGGCATTCTTCTGCAACCAGCAGTCCGGCCGTGAACACGATGATATCGATCTCGAACTCGCCGAAGAGTTGAGCCGCCGGGCCGCGCTCGCGCTCGAGAACGCTCGCCTGTGCGAGCAGGCGAACGCTGCCCTGCAGGCACACGATGACGTGCTGGCCGTCGTTTCGCACGACCTGGGCAATCCACTCTCCGCGATCAGGTTCGCTACCGCTGTTTTGTCGAGGCAACTGCCGGTGGCAACCGCCAGTGAAGGTGCATTCAAACAGATCGAGAACATCCGGTCGTCGGTGCTGCAAATGGAGCGGCTGATTCGCGATCTGCTGCAGGTCAAGCAGATTGAAGCGGGATTCTGACCTTGGAGATCGAACGACTGGTCGCGCGCTCGGTGATTGCCGAGGCGATCGAACAGCTCGATCCGCTGATCACGGCGAAGGAGCAGACGCTAGAGAAGGTCGATCGAACTGACTCCGCAACCGTCCTGGGTGATAACGAGCGTCTGCTGCAAGTCTTCTCGAACCTCGTCGGCAATGCGGTCAAGTTCACACCCATGGGAGGAAATCTCACGATTGGGGGCGAGCTGCGAGATGACCAACTCATCTTCTGGGTCGCGGATAGCGGACCTGGCATCCCGGAAGAGCATTTGCCTCAGGTCTTCGATCGATTCTGGCAAGCACGCCGCACTGGCCGGCACGGCATCGGTCTCGCCATCGTCAAAGGTATCGTGGAAGCCCATGGTGGCCGCGTGTGGGTCGAAAGTGAGGCCGGGAAGGGCAGCACCTGCTTTTCAGTGCCGCTCATTTCGGTGGATAAGCCCCCATCGCACGAAATTCGAAAGCCACGCGCACGTGGGATAGGGATCCTCGCTTCCAGCCGTAGAAGAAGACTATCAGCGCTACTTCACGGCCGGTCCAATCGTCCCGACCAGACGCGAAGCGGCAAGTTCTGGCCGCGCCAATCGGTTCTTGAACCAGGTCGCGGCCAGGAGCGCAACTTGCTCGAGCGTACCCGGTTCCTCGAACAGGTGAGTGGCGCGCGGCACGATCTCCAGCGATTTCTCACAGCTCAATTGGGCGTACACTTCCTGATTGAGCGGAATTACGGCATGATCGGCGCCGCCCACGATCAAGAGCGTCGGCGCTAATACCTTTTGCAGCGCGGGTCCCGCGAGGTCGGGCCTGCCTCCACGCGATACGACCGCAGAAACCAGCTCGGGACGCTGTGCAGCGGCCAGCAGCGCCGCTGCCGCACCGGTGCTCGCTCCGAAGTAACCAATTTTCAAATCACGGGTGTCGGGTTCGGCGCGAACCCAGTCGGACGCCAGCAGAAGACGATGCGCCAGCAGATTCACATCGAAACGGAGGTGCGCGGTGAACTGATCCGTTGCCTCTTCTTCAGTAGTCAGCAGGTCGAGCAGAAGCGTCGCCAAGCCGGCCTGGTTCAGCGTTTTCGCCACCTCTCGATTGCGTGGGCTGTAGCGGCCGCTGCCGCTGCCGTGTGCAAAGATCACAACACCAGTCGCGTGCGGCGGTACCGTAAGGTCTCCATAGAGAGCGCCTGGATGCGCGCGGATCATTATCTCTCGACGAGTCGTCTTCATGTTAACACTCCGGACCGTGCTTAGGGCAACGTCAATCGTCTCCCCTCGGGAAACTGTCCACCCAAACTACGACTTGAACCAGACGCGCCCAATCACGCTCGATCGCGATAAGTGGGCCGTAATCGTTGTGATTGGCGTGTCTGGCAATCTTGCCGGAGCGCTGCCCGCGCAGGGCTGCACGAACGTCCCATTGAACGCCCCGCTTTGGGACAAATCATCTCGTACGCCCGTCTCGTGCACAAGAGGCATCAGAAATTCCGTTGGGCGACGTGAACAACGCGTGTTGCCTATTTTGTCCCCGTTTTTTGCATCAATGAATCACTGGTCACGATCGGTTCATGATCGGGACTTCAGCGATGAGTCGAACACCGCTGAAACAGCTCGACCTGGCGTTCAGTTCAGGCGAGGCGGTTGCAGGTCGCTGGCGCAACCGTGGCCAAGGAAACCGGCGCCTGCGGAGTCGGCAACGAACCACAGGAAAGGAAAAGAGCGTGGCCCTCGCACACGAGGGCACTGAATCGAACTCGCTCTAACCGCCAGCGAAGAAAACCCTCCGAACCGGATGTGCCCGACTCGGAGGGTTTTCCTTTATGCCCGCTCGATGTCTTGTCCGATGAGCAAGCCGATACAGGGTTCGCCTACATCTTTCAGAAGAGTGCTTACAGCCCCGCTCGCCGGTGTTGTGCACAGTGTAGTGGTGACCCTAAACCGAGGTGGAACATGAACCTGAGAATCGCATTCGCGATCGGGCGGGCGGCATGGTCGGCCGCCTCCAGTGGCGCGTCACTCGTCAGCGAACAATTGCTGACAAAAAATCGGAGCTTCGACTACAGCGGGCAGTCCACGGCAAATCCATTCTGATACGGCTGAGCCGAGCAGTATGCTTGACCAGCAGAATAACCCGGGAGCGCGGTCGCACTTCGGCGGCAACACTCCCATTACCCCGGAGGGAACAATGAAAAGTGCGGAAATCGTCCAAAGGGATGTCGTGGAGGAGCTGGCCTGGGATCCACAGGTAAACTCTGCACACATCGCGGTAACCGTGAACGACGGCGGCATCGTTCGGCTGGATGGCTCAGTCAGATCGTATGCCGAAAAGCTGGCAGCCGAAAAGGCGGCGTTGCGCATCGCCGGTGTGCAGGCAGTGGCGGATGAACTCTCCGTCAAGCTGCTGCCGGAGTTGTTGTGGGGCGACGATCGCATTGCCAAAGCCGCAGCCGATGCCTTGCACTTCAACGTATCGGTTCCGAAGGACATGGTCACGGTAACGGTGGATGGGGGCTGGATCACTCTGGCCGGTGAAGTGCCGTGGAATTATCAGCGGCGAGCGGCCGAAAAAGCCGTGCGGATGCTCTTCGGCGTCAAGGGCGTGATCAACCGGATCGCGGTCAAGACCAAGGCCGACAAAGGAGACATCAAGAAGCGGATCGAGGATGCTTACAAGCGCAGCGCACATGTCGACGCTGAACACGTAGTCGTATCCGTTCTCGACGACAAGGTTTTCCTGAACGGCACCGTTTCCTCCTGGGCCGAGCGCATGCAGGCCGAGAATGCGGCCTGGTCGGCACCTGGTGTTTCCAGTGTCAAGAATGAACTGAAGATCGAAGCACCGGCTCGCGCCTGGTAACGGCTTTTAACCGGGCTGATGAGCGATGAGCAACCCCCCTCATCGCTCATCAGCACCACGGGTGTTGACTACGATCGTGAGGCTGCAATGTACCGAACCATACTTGTGCCACTTGACGGCTCTCGGCTCGCAGAATGGGCTTTACCTGCTGCCGTTGGCATCGCCCGCCGCCACGCGGCCGAACTCCAGCTTCTCACGGTTCAAGTGCTGCGTCCTGACGTCTCGGCAATTGATGGCCTGACCTTCGGCGCTGGCAGTGAGGCCTGGCGCTCTGCTGCTGAGGATCCCTCGCAGACGTATCTCGCCGAGGTCGCGCGTCGCGTCGAAGTGCACCATCCCGTGACCATCAAATCGGTCGTTCGTTCGGAATTCGAAGACGCCTCCCGTCAGCTCGTACAGTACACGCAAGACCGGAACGTCGATTTGATTGTCATGGCCACACACGGACATGGCCCCTTGATGCGGTTCTGGCTCGGCAGCGTTGCCGACGCCGTGGTTCGTCAGAGCCGGATCCCGACGTTGTTGATTCGACCGCGCTCCGATGCAGAGGCCGATCTGAAATCCGAACCGCGATTTCGGAACATCCTCATACCACTCGACGGATCCGGCGCCGCGGAGATCATCATCGAGCACGCTCTGGCAGTTGGCGGCTATGATGCCGAGTACACGTTGTTCCAGGCGTTTCCGCTCCTGCCGGTTTTCTCAACCGAGTACGCTGCCGTGGCCGCAGTGGACGCCCAGGTCTTGCGCGCGCAGGAAGACGCAGCCGAAGCCACACTGGAAATGCTGGCTGAGCGTATCCGTTTGCGAGATGTCCGGTTCCGCGTACACACCGCCACGGCCAGCAAGGCCTCGAGCGCCGAGGCGATTCTGGATTACGCGGAGCGCAATCATAACGACTTGATCGCGATGACCACGCACGGCCGAGGCGGTGCTGCACGACTAATGCTAGGCAGTGTAGCGGACAAGGTTATGCGCGGAGCCGAGGTGCCTGTGCTTTTGTATCGACCAGCTTGAGCGACCGCGCCGGTAAGAACCTTTAGGAGGTAGTCGTGAGTCTGACTGCAGCGACACACTTGTACGGAACCGAGCCGATCACGCGCATCATCGCGCAACTCACCGGGTTCGAGAATCATGACCGCCGGGTGTTGAGTCTCTTCATGACACTCGATCCGACCACGGCCGAGGGCCGGAACATCGCTGCGCAATTTCACGCTGCGAAACAGGCATGCCGGATGTTTCACAAGCTGCCCGAAGTAGAGCATGCTCAGTTTACAGCTGAAGCTGAGCGGGCATTGGCACTGGCGAAGACCGTTCACGGAGCACGCAGTGTTGCCGTGCATGTATGTCCACAGACCGGTTTTGCGCAGGCTGTACCTTTGCCCATACATGTGGCGCCGTGCATCCATTGGGACCGGCGAGCCTGGTTGGGCCCGCTGCGAGATCTTGCTAACCCGCGTAACTGGCTGCTCGTCCTGCTAGCCGACAAGGTGATTGGACGCCTCTTTATCGCGGGGTTCGATACCATCCATGCGCTCGGAACGGTCAGCGACGACACATCGGGCAAACCCGATCCAGGTTCGCAGGCCCAGAGCAACCTCGCGCGCCGGCACGATGAATGGCTGCGGCGACATGCCCGAACGATCGTGCACGAGTTGGGAGAACTGGCGCGCGCAGTGCAAGTCGGCGGATTGGCGATTTCGGCACCGCCGGAAATGATGGCTGGGTTGCAGCACGAGCTGCCCATGCTGTCTCCCCGCCTGACGATCGAGACCATGCACGTCGCGGCGGATGCCACCGAGTCGGAAATCCTGGAGCAGCTGAAAAAACTGAGCCAGCGTCGAAGCGAGTCCTTTGAGCAGGCGCTGTTTGAAACACTGGTCGAATCAATCGGCCGCAACCGGGCGTCGCTCGGCATCATGGAGGTTGCTTCGGCTATCGCTTCTCATCAGGTGCAGGTTCTGATTTGCGCTGAAAATACCGAGCTGCGCGGTAAGACCTGCAGCCAGTGTGAGCTGATTCTGCCGATGGAGCACAGCGGCCTGTGCCCGGTCTGTGGCAGCATGGTCAACGAACAGCCGTACTTCGTTGAGTACCTGGCAGATCGGGTAATTCGGCAAAAGGGTTCATTCGAGCGGGTCGAGGGCGTGGCCGCTCGATTTCTGCAGCCGAACGGCGGCGTCGCCGCCTTGCTGCGCTACCCGCTCGGAGCCGCTGGCGATCTCCGGGAATTCGATGTTGCCAGTTGAGCTGAGCCAACCGGCTTTCTCAAGCCGGTTGGCCAGCCCGATGACGTTGCATGGATTGTTGAAGCAGGCGGACGACTTCGGCATCACCAACCGGGCTGAAGTCGCGATACGATTCCCCGACGGCGTGGAAAGGCCTGGGTGTGACCAGGCAGACAACAGCGTCGACCATTGGCTGCAATCGGCAAAGCGCCTGCTCGGACGCGACTGGTATCGCTAGAACGATTCGGGCCGGTTCCAGCAGGCGCACTGCTCGGGCTGCGCTTATCATGGTCGAACCCGTAGCCAGTCCGTCATCGATCAGGATGACCCCTCGATTCTGGATATGCGGTGGAGGCGTACCGCGCCGGTAGACGCGCTCACGCCGCTCGAGCTCACGCATTTCCCGCGCAATGACGTGATCAATCAATGCCCGGTCTAAACCGGCCGTCTCGATGACCTCGTAATCCAGCAGAACCTGGCCTCGTGCGACCGCGCCCATCGCGACTTCCGGATGCTCCGGCAATCCGAGCTTGCGCACCACCAGCACGTCGAGTGGTAGATGCACCACATCCGCGACCGGTGCCGCCACTACGACACCGCCGCGCGCCAGCGCGAGGATGATGGCATCGTCTCCCGGACCCAGGACTCTGCGGAGTGGGGCGATCAGTGCCACACCGGCGTGGGTTCTATTATGGAAACGCATAATGCGTCCTTCCGCGCCGCAGTAATCGGCGCTGGCGAGCTCCCTCAACGCCCACTCCCGCAAACCTGCCGGGTTCCTCGCGTTAGCGCTGCTCAGATGCGACTGCCCGGCCGCGAACGATCTCGGCAACCAGGATCGCCGCCGGATACATGATCTCCTCTTCATTGAGCGCGTGAAGTTGCAGCCGGTAGGCGAACGCGATCGCGCGATCGTCGCGCGCATCCAGGGCGGCTCGCTCGAGCCGGCTGACTGCCGCTGCGATCTTCTTGTGCTCCTGGAGCATCCTGGGCAGCTCAGCCCGAAGTGAATCAGACAGCGCAACCATTCGAGCCTGCTGCACAACTACCGAGCGCGTAGCGAGTGGTTGCAGCAAGGTCAAAGGAGGCAGCGCAATCTGCTCTTCCCGCTCGAAGTGCGGCTCCAGTAGCGACGCAAGGTTGCGCGCCGCCTTCCCAACCGCCGACTGTCTCAACGTCAACGACAACAGTTCATTTTGAATGGCCGAATGCTCTGCCTCAACGGAGTGCGGCACCCGCGACTGATCGACCTCTTCGGTCGACTGCAGTGTGGCACTGTTCCCCGAATATTGCGTCAACCCGAATGCCGTTGCCACGGTGATGCCGACCATCACGGCGCGAACGCTTTTGATTGATTCGAACATCCGAGCCCTCCTGCTCTCGATTGTGGTACGATCTCCTCGATTGATAATCCGCCTACGGCCGGCGCGGGACTGTCAGGAAACCTCGGCAGTCCTGTCAGGAAATCGCTGAAAACCGGGCGCCGGCACGGCGGCAGGTGCCGGCTGGATGACTGGCGCAGACTCCGGGAATCGAATGCGCGATGCGCGCAATGCGTTGAGGATTACGCCGACGTCGATGGCCTCCTGGTAGAGGGCGCCCCCGATCGGATGCAGAAACCCCCACGCCGCCAGCAGCATCCCCGCTCCGCTCAGGCTTAGCCCGACCCAGATGCTCTGGCGCGCAATGCGAAGCGTTTGACGGGACACCTGAATTGCATCGTGAACCCGCATGAGATCCTCGCCGAGCAGGACCACACCTGCGGTTTCCGCCGCAATCCCTCCACGCGGACTGATCGCGATGCCGACGGTCGCTGCCGCTAATGCGGGTGCATCGTTCACACCGTCGCCGATCATTACCGTCGGCCCGATCTTCGCCAGCAGCTGCTTTACGTGCGCGACCTTGTCCGGCGGTTTGAGATCGCCATGCGCCTCATCCACGTCGACCTGGCTGGCCACCGCTTTCACGGTGTCGGCATCGTCGCCGGAGAGAATGGCCAGCCAGCTCAACCCTGCCTTGCGCAACGCTGCCATCAGCTTCGGCAGATCAGGACGGAGTACATCGTCGAATTCAATGTGACCGGCCAGCACGCCATCCACCGCGATGTACGATCGCAGCATCTCGCCCGCCGTCCCGGGCAGGCCGTCTGCCGGGCCGCCGACCTCGGAATTGATAAAGTCTTCGGACCCGACCGCAATCGCGTACTGTCCAACCCGGCCGCGCACGCCGGCGCCGCTGATCTCCGTGACGCTGTCGACTTCTGCCGGCCCTATTTGCCGGCTTTGCGCGTAGGCCTGCACGGCCCGAGCGATGGTGTGGCCGGAGCCCTCTTCCACAGCGGCAACCAGCGATAACAGCCTCGCTTCATCCCATCCGCCGGCTGTCACGATACGCCTCACGACCGGCCGGCCCATGGTCAGGGTTCCGGTCTTATCGAACACCGCCGCCTTTACTCCACTCAGCTGCTCGAGCGCAACGCCATTGCGGACGATGATGTTGCGACGTGCGGCCGAATTCATGCCGCCAATCATTGCGATGGGTGTGGCCAGGATGAGGGGACACGGAGTCGCCACGACCAGCACGGACAACACCCGCATCATCTCGCCCGTTGCTGCGTAGGTCAGGCCCGCAACCACGATTGTCAGTGGCGTGAACCAGACGGCATAGCGGTCGGCCAGTCGTTGAATCGGTGCTTTGCTCGCCTGCGCGCTGCGCACCAGCTCCACGATGCGCTCATACTGCGATTCAGCCGCCGGCGCGGTGACCCTGAGGACCAGCGGGCCGCTGAGGTTGGCGCATCCGCTGTACAGCCGGGTGCCCGGTACAGCGGATACCGGAACTGGCTCACCCGTAATTTGCGCGGTGTCGACTTGTGAACGGCCCTTTTCCACCAGCCCGTCGGTTGGAACCACTTCACCCGGCCGGACCAGCAACAGGTCTCCTATCCGAATCTGTGCAACATCGACATCCGCGATCGCCGTCTCGTCCATTCGATGCGCCAACCGCGGTGCGCCGGCTTCGAGTGCGGCCAGGGCTCGAGACGCGCGGCGCTGGGCCATCCGCTCCAGCGATTCACCACCGCTCTGCATGAGCACGATGATCAAACCCGGCAACGGTTGCCGCAGCGCCAGCGCCGTGATGATCGAAAGTGCCGCGATGGCGTCGGTGGCAAAGTTCCCGTGCATGCCTTCACGTACCGTGCGCACCAGCAAGGGAAGGGAACAAGCGGCAAGCATGACCAGGCCGAACGGCCGGCTGAGGGCATGAAGCCGAGTCGCCTGCAGAACCAATTCGATGGCAATCGCCAGCAGCACCGTGATCGGCAGGACCACAGTGCCCCGAACGCCCGGTTTGGTAAGGACCTGAGGCCGGCTCCGCCGCGAAGATGCCTGATCAGTTGGGCTCATCACAAATGTTACGCAAGGCCGAACGACACCGTGACGTCGTTATGCGTCGACTGCGCAGCTCCTTTTGAACTGCGCCTTGTGCCGAAAGACTGGGTGAGCGCTGCAGACAAAACGGTAATCACGCCGACTGTGCGCTTTACACGGGAGCGAACATTCATGAAGTCCTCCTTGCAGCTCTGAATTCAGCCTAATGAAGGAGCACCCTTCAAGCTGTAAGGAATTGGTGGCAAGTTTTCAGCGTAATCCTTACATCGCCGACCGGCGTGCCGAGCAACTTCTCGCTCGGATTTCTGCGGCCTGGGTTAATCCCGAACGGTGGAAGGCAAGTTGATGTGGTCCTGCTGCAGTAGCGCATGGTAGATCGGCGTCGGCTGATAGCGTCGCGAAATGACGAAGCTCAGCGTGTTTGCCACCATGAGCGGTACGATGATCTGGTAGTCCTGGGTCAATTCGAAAATCATGAACACCGAAGTCATTGGAGCCCGGATAATTCCGGCGAAGAGCGTGCCCATGCCCACGAGTGCGTACGCCGCGGGATCGCCAGTTGTGAGTGGCGCGATCTGGTGCACGGCTACACCGATGGCACCGCCGGCCATGGCACCGATAAAAAGACTGGGAGCAAAAATGCCGCCGGCGTTGCCTGACGCGTACGAGATCGCCGTAGCCAGCATTTTGAATACGGTGAGTAAAATAAGCGTCCTCAGGATCATTCCGCCGTTGAGCGCTTGATCCACATACTCGTAGCCTACCCCTCGGACCTGCGGAACGAAGATCAAAAACAAGCCGATGAATACGCCTCCGATTGCCGGTTGAAAAACCCGCGTACGAGGCGGCATTTGCTGAAAGAAAGCGCGAAGCCTGAGCAGACCGCGGGCGAAAAGGACCGAGATCAAGCCACCGGCAATCCCCAGCGCGGCGTATGCGATCAGCTCAGCCGGGTGAACCAATTGGAAGGCCGGCACTCGAAACAACGGTTCGTTCCCCAATATGGCGCGCTCAACGATCACCGCGGAAACCGAGGCGATAACGGTGGAACCCAGCAGCGAGGCATTCATATCCCCAATGATTTCCTCGAGCGCGAAAATCACCGCTGCCACAGGTGTATTGAAGGCGGCGGACAATGCAGCCGCCGCTCCCACGGGTACCAGTTCCTTGGTTCGTGCCGGTGAGAGTCTCAGATACTGCCCGATGCCGGACGCAATACCAGCACCGATCTGAACTGAAGGACCCTCTCGTCCGATCGAGTGTCCTGAGCCGATGCACAGTACGGCGGTCAGAAACTTACCTACTGGAACACGCCACGGGATGATGCCTCCGTGCAGGTGGAACGCTGCTTTGGTTTGAGGCACGCCGCTGCCGCGAACGTCTGAGAAAAACCGTACAAGCAGATAACCAGTCAGCAGGCTGACACCCACCGGAACGAGAAAGGAGCGGAGCGCGCTCGGAGAAACACCGAAAAAGAGGTGGGTCACTCGTTCGATCGCGAGTGTGAACAAGACCGCGGACAAACCGCAGAGCACACCGACCGCAATGGTGACGGCGAGAAAGAGTTGGTTCTCTCGCAGTCTGAGTTGCTGAGTCGTGAGTAGCCGGCCGACCTTCACTGGACGGCCGCTGCCTGCCGCGCCGCGATATGCTGCAGTGCGCGATCCCGAATCGTCAGTGGTTCACATTTGGCCGGGAGATCACTCACAAAGGCGGCGATCCGCTCGACTGCCGCTTCAATTAAATCAGGAGACCTGCGAATGGCCTCAATCGTGATCGTGCGACCGAGCTGCCGTGCCGCGAGCGCCTGCGGCTCGAGACTTCCCATTCCGGCCGATTCCGCGTCACAGGTCTCCAGCCTGCGGATCACGTAGCGGAGGCCCGCCTGCAAGCGCGCCTGTCGCTGCTGAGCCGTCAGTCGCGGGAGAGTGGGATCGAGCAACAGCACGTCTGCGGCTAGATTGCGCTGCAGTTGTTCCTCTATGCCGGGCTCGCGTAATTGATCAAAATACGAGATTGCCCGCGCATAATCGCCGAGTTCAAAGGCTGTGCGGCCGGCGCCCGCAAGCGCCTCGGCATTGGTTGGCTCCATTTCCAAAGCGGTCAAGAAATGGTTCAGCGCTCTTCGGGCATCGCCGGCGCCCTGATACAGATGAGCCGCTTCAATTTGGATCCGGGCGTCACGCGGCAGTTCGTCGGACAGCACCAGCAGCTCGGAAAGTGCGCGGGCACGTTGCCCGTTCGCGAGCAGGAAGCGAATCAGCTCAACCCGTAACTGACGGCGCTGGGTGAGCTGCTGCGGACTCCAGCGCCCGTAAATCGCACTCTGGTAATAGCCCAGCGCAGATTGCAATTCGCTTCGCCGAACCTCCAGGCGCGCGAGTTGGGTGTTGACCGCGGCGTCTTCGGGTTGGGACTGTCGCAATACCAACAGGACTTGGCGTGCCGCATCGACCTGCTGATTCTGCGTGAGGGCGCGCGCCAATCCGAGACGGTACTCCCGATTCTCCCGATCGGCTGTGCTGGCGTGCTGAAACGACGTCACTGCAGCCGCGGTTGCCCCTGCCGCAAGCGCTTCCTGCGCTTGCGCATACCAGAAGGAGGCATTGCGCTCCCGCATTTCCCGGTTGGCCGCAGCGGCAGCACGGGTGCCGATGAAGACCAGCACGGCAAGCCCGCTCAGCAGGGCAAGGACCAACAGCTCGCGGTGGATGAATCGGTACAGCAACAGCGAATCACACGCCGTGCATGAACCGTTTAGTAGCGGGCCGCCGCACTGTTCACAAACGTTTGTAGTGCTCACCCTGAATCTCCCACCTCGCGTGTGCGCGCCTCTGATGGGAAACTAAGGGAGTCACCCCATTATCGTGAAGCGGTTGACCGCCCCAACACGGCAGGTCCGGTTCCGACTGCGGAGTGCTCGCCTCGTCTAACCGGGTCGACCGTCGGCAGGGGTCGACTGCGTTGTTTGCACCGACCACCCGCAGATCATGGCAATCTGGCGCTCGACAATTCCCACAACGCACCCGCGCTGGCACCGATGGGCAACCACGGGAAATCTCACGCTTCCCTTCATTTGCCTTAGGGTTGGTCGTACCGTCAAGATACTGCATGAGTCCCGCCATTGTACTCCTCGCGATCATCGCACTTGCGTACCTGGCTACGCACGTAGCCTTCGATTGGCTCGCCCGGCGTTTTCATCTCGTGTCCGGCGTCGAATACCTGATCCTGGGCATCTTACTTGGTCCCTCCGCCTCAAACGTCCTGTCCGCGGCGGACCTTCAGAGTTTCAGCCCGCTCATCACGCTTTCGGTAGCCTGGTTCGGCGCGGCTGTGGGCACCCGGCTGGTAATTCGGAATCTGGTTGCGATACCCGCGCTTCATTACCGGCTCGCCTTTGGTGAGGCATTGGTTACGCTGTTGATTGTCGTGCTTGCCGAGCTTCTCGCTATTCAATTGCTTTTCGATCTCCCTGTGCAAGTCGCATTCGTCCCGGCCCTGGCGCTAGGTGCGATTGCGGTTTCCTCGACGACGCTTGGCATTGACGTGGTTATGAAGAGCTTCAAGCGCGACGCGCCGATTCTCCGACTGATCGAAGTCGGTGCGCTGGTCGACGCATTGGTTGCGATCCTCGCGATCGGTGTTCTGCTTTGCATCGACCGCCCCAGTTCGTTCTCCGGTGCTCGCTCATTCACGCCCACCGAATGGGTTGCAATTACACTTGGGATCGGTGTCGTTGGCGGCGCGCTCTTTCATTTGTTCGTTGGTACGGAGAGACACTCTGACCGGCTCTTCGTCGCGCTGGCTGGAACCTTGATTCTGGCAAGTGGCGCGGCCGCTTACCTCGAGCTCTCTCCTCTCATGACCGCAATGATTGTAGGTGCCATGCTGATCAACACCTCGCAGAGTCACGCAGAAATCGAGAGCGTGATCAGTCAGGGTGAGCGGCCGTTTTATTTCGTGATGCTGATCTTCGCGGGCGCGTCATGGTCCCCCACGGCAGCGTCCTGGCTACCGGTCGCCTTGTTTCTTCCCGCGCGCGCGCTCGGTAAGGTCGGTGGTGCTCGTCTGAGTGCTCGGTTGGCTGGTGTTTTGCCGCTGGTCGGTCGCGGTTGGGGCTGGGCGCTGTTCGGTCAAGGTGGCCTCGCCCTCGCGCTGGCGCTCGACTATCGACGGCATCATTCGGCTTCTTTTCCCAATCTGGTGTTTACCGCCGCCGCCCTCTCGGTGCTTCTCACCGACGTGTTGTCGGCACGATTCGCACGAGCTGTGGTCGCTCCCGTCCTGGACGCAGTCCACCCGGATCAGCTAGCCCAGGCAGTCGAGCAGGAAGTCCCGTAATGCGTCGTGCGATCATTCTCGTACTGATGTTGCTCGGCATGCAGATCGTCTTGCCGCTCGGGGATCGGGGCGCCGATCAAAGCGCGCTGCTGACTTTCGGGTTCTTGATTCTTGCCGCGTACACCGTGGGTGAAGTGGCTGCGTTAGTGGGACTGCCGCAGATCGTCGGGTATCTGCTGGCAGGCGTGCTCTTCGGGCCCGAAATCCTGAATGTGGTCAATCGTTCGGCGATTGTGAGCCTGGCCCCGATCAACAAGATCGCGGTGGGATTGATTGCGTTCCTGGCCGGGGCCGAGCTCCGCTGGTCGGAAGTTCGAGAGCGGGGCATCAAGATCACGAAGATCATGAGTACAGAGTTATCCCTCACTTTTGTCGCCCTGATCAGTCTACTCTGGATCCTGCATAACCAGGTGCCTTTCCTCGCCGGGCGAGCCACCAGTCAGGTCGTCCCCCTCGCGATGCTGTTCAGCGCCATGGCGATCGTTCATTCCCCGGCCGTTACGATGGCCATGCTTTCGGAAACCGGAGCGCAAGGTCCGGTCGCCCGCACCACGCTCGGCGTCGTGCTCTTCTCAGACGTTTTTGTCGTTCTGCTCTTTGCGCTGGTGATGGCCTTGTGCAGGACGCTCGTACCGCCTTCCGCGATCGTCGAGGAGCCATCGTTTTATGCCGTAGCGTGGGAGATCATCGGCGCTCTCGTGGTGGGCGCCTTGTTCGGTGCTCTGATCGGAGTGTCCTTGCGTTTTGTCGAGAAGGAAATCTTTATCTTCTCGATCGTGGTAGCCTTCATAGGCAATGAGTTGGCGCGGGTCACTCATGTGGAGAGTCTGTTGAGCCTGCTGGTTGCCGGGTTTGTCGTGCAAAACATGCCAGGCAGGGGTGAAAGTCTGCGCCACGCGATGGAACGTTCGGCCGCGCCGGTCTTCGTCGTGTTTTTCGCGCTGGCCGGCTCCCAGATCGATCTGCTGGAAGTACTTCGATACTGGACTTTGGTCGTGCCGATCGTGTTAGTGCGGATGGCAGGACTTGCGTTCGGGACCCGGCTCGGCGCGCGCTGGGCTCGTGCCGAGCCGCTGGTGGGAAAATATGGCTGGCTGGGTCTGGTTTCTCAGGCTGGAGTGGCCATTGGACTCGCAACCGTAGTTGTCGAAGTATATCCGGAACACGGAACATCCATGCGGTCCTTGTTTCTCGCTGTCCTCGCAGTAAACCAGATCATCGGGCCAGTTCTTTTTAGTCGAGCCCTGCTGAACAGCGGCGAGATGGCCCATAGTGCGGGGACAGATATGGCGGCCGTTCGAGACTGATCACTCCGGGCAAACGCAGTTACATCTGGATCGATGCGGCCAGGTCCGACGACTCCGATAAACCTGGCGACGGCCAGGGTCAGGGGTTTTCAGCACTGTGTCCGCCGGGAGTTGGACCGCTGCAGCGTCATCGGCCGAGTCGGATTAGGTAGTGACGTGCGCGTGATCGAAGGCTGCAGACCCGATTCGCCTGCTGTTATACGTGGGATCCCACATATTTTACAGGCGTGCGACCGTTTGTACAAGTCCACGCGCGATCACCACTGCAGCCTCGATTCAAGTGGCATCATTCGTGGTTGGCGAACCTGTAATGCTTCACCCTGCCGGAACGCGGTTTGCTCCTCAAAGCCATCGGACTCATTTGTGAATCGAAGGTCCGCATGGAAGTGATGACGCGTTCGAGCGATCAGGTAGACGGCAAGCAGGTTTTGAACAAACTTGCGATCGGTTTTGTCATTGGCGCGCTCGCGCTGCTGACGGTGCTGCCGACGGTGGCGGGACGGTACGTCGACGAGAGGCGCGCGGAGCTGACGACGTTGACCCGACCGGCTCGCAGTCTTGTGACCCGAGTGCATGTTTCGCTGGCCTTGGCGGGTGCGGCATTGCGTGACTATCTCACTACGAACGATTCGATCTACTTGACACAGTACCTTGCCGCGCGCGGACGCGAGCAGCAGGCATTACGACAGGTGCGGCCGCTGCTCATTCAATTATCCGGACGTTCTCGAAGTGAGTTTCTCCAGCTCGAGCAGCGGTCGCAGTCGTGGCATGAGAGCGTGGACGAGCTACTTCGCTTGACCCGCTTGGGCAGCGCAGTCGATCCGACCATCGAGGAGAACAACTACAAGCAGGTCTTGCTATCAGGCGCGCTGCTGGACGAAGCGATTACCGAGGCGGCGGATCGCAATGAAGCGCAAATTGGCCGCGCCGAACAGACCGCGCGTTGGGTGGTGTACGGCCTGGTACTCGTCGCCTTGATCGCGACCTTCGTGATGGTCCGCCTGGGTCTGCGGATGCTTCGGATTGCGCGCGAGGCGACCGCGAGTCGGGCGGAGCTGGCGCGAATCTCGGAGTCGCAAGCGCGCCTGGTCCGCGGCATGGCGCACGACGTCAAGAACCCGCTCTCGGCAATTCAGGGTTACGCGGTCGTTCTGGAAGAGGGGCTGAGGGGTCCAATGAATCCAGAGCAGCGACGCATCGCCGGAGTCATGCAGCACCTGGTGGATTCGGCTGTGCGAACCATTGACTCGCTGCTCGACCTCGCGCGCATTGAGTCCGGCACTCTTCCGCTGTCGATCAGGCCGGTGGATGTCGTTTCGCTCGCTCGAGTCGTGGGCGATCAATATCGGGGTGACCTGGAAGCAAAGGGAATTACGCTCGAACTGGAGCTGCCACGCGAGCCCCTGCCGATTACGAGCGATCCGGACCGCATCACTCAGATTCTCGGCAATCTGCTGTCGAATGCAGGCAAATACTCGCCGTCCGGTGGTCATGTGAATCTGTGCGTTGCCCGGGAAGTCGAGTCGGGCGCAGGGCTGGTCGAAGGTGTGACCGTGCGCGTGAGTGATACGGGTCCCGGCATCGAAGTCGCGGATCAGGACAAGTTGTTTGAGGAATTCACGCGGCTGCCGGAAACCGGCGCACAGCCCGGTGCGGGGGTCGGTCTGGCGATCAGCCAGCAAATCGCTCACCTGCTGGGGGGAAGAATTACACTGAGAAGCGCGCCTGGAGAAGGCGCGGAGTTTCGGCTTTGGCTGCCAGCCTCTACCAACCGACCAGGTGAACGCAGGAAGACGGCAGCTGACCTGGGGAACGGTCGCGCATGAAAGTGCGCACGTTCCTGCGCACCGCCTATCGAGAGTTCAACGAGGATCAGGTGCTGACGTACGCCGCCGCACTGGCCTATCACTCGTTGCTCGCGGTCTTTCCGTTTCTCTTGTTTCTGCTGGCGCTGGTATCATTTCTGGACGTGCCCGGCGTGTTCGAGCAACTGCTGGTTTGGGGCCGCGCGGTGTTGCCGCCGCAGGGCCTGCAGGAGATCACGGCCACCATCGCCCAGTTCCAAAGCCGTCGCAATACGGAATTGCTCTCTCTGGGCATGGCCGGAGCGGTTTGGGCCGCGTCAGGCGGTGTTCGCGCCGCCATCGATGCCTTGAACACCGCCTACGACGTGGAAGAGCGCCGACCCCTCTGGAAACGCTATCTGCTTTCGGTCGTATTCACGTTCGGGTTGGGGCTGCTGATTCTGCTTTCGACCGGACTCCTTTTGGTGGGTCCGCGGGCGGCCCAGTGGCTGGCCGGAATGATCGGTCTGCCCGACGTCGTGCCCACGCTCTGGCGGTGGGTTCGTTATCCATTCGCTATTGGCATCCTGATCGTGGTCACCGCCGTGGTGTACTCGACCTTTCCCAACGTGCGCGGCTTCCGTTTGCTCACGCCCGGCGCCGTCTTCACGGTTCTGATCTGGATCCTGTTCTCCATTGGCTTTCAACTCTACCTCGAGCACTTCGGCCGGTACAACGTGTTGTATGGCAGCATCGGCGCCGTGATCATTCTTCTGCTCTACTTATGGCTGAGCGCGATCGTGCTGCTGCTGGGTGGTGAGGTGAACGCGATACTGGCGCATTCGGGTTCCAAATCGGTGCCGCAGCCGGGAAGCTGAACGCCTTGTGCGTCGATGCCGATCCCGGTCAGGAACTGCCAGGTGCTTGCTATTGCGTGGGATCCAACCTAATTCGCGTTCGGCGCTTGCCGAACGGCACAAGGACTGCAGTCCAGGATCGGCACTCAAGCCAGGAGCAGGACATGCCGAATGATCGCATCGTGTATCATGTCGTCCCCAACTCCGATGCCACTCGCTGGGTGGTCAGCGTCGAGAATGATGAGCGTTTCCGCGAGGAGTACGAGACCAAGGAGGACGCGCTCGACGCAGCAAAACAGCGTGCGCGCGGGCAGGAGCCGTCCCAAGTGAAGGTTCACACGAGGGACGGCAACATGGAATACGAGAACACGTATGGGGACGATCCGCGCAGCAGCGTCGGCTGACGGGAGGTCGTGGCTCAGCCGGCGGGGGCATCAGGGGCTGCGGTGGGAGCAGCTCGATCCGCTGACGGGGATACGCGCCGATAATGCGTTTCCCGTGCTCGCGCTGCGCGCTTGCTTCCACCAGCGCGAGCGTCAGATCAGTCGCCCAGGTTCGGCGCTCGCGCGCGGGAACGAGGTACCGTACGGTCAGGTCGGTCCAGGCGTCACGAGGCGTGACGTATACCTCAGGCTCTACGGCGACGTCGTAGTCGAGCGAATGCACGCGCAGGAGCGCGCGGTACGTTTCGGCCGGTGCAGCCATGGCCGGGCCCACGATCCGCACGGCGGTCTCGCGAAACACGCGGCGCGCGTACGGCAGGTCGCTTTCGTTGGCGATGCCGACCGTAACCTCGTCCCAAACGTAAGGGAAATCGCGAGTGTAATTGACGATGTTTGCGCGCAGCACTTCCGAGTTTGGGAACGTGATCAGCGCCGGTCGGCTGCGCCGCCCACACGGATTTATTGGCTCCACCGGCTTCCCACACGGTCGTGGTCAGCACGTCGATCGCGTAGACATCCCCGAACACGTCGCCCACCGCGATGCGGTCGCCGACACGGTAGTAGCCCTGGAAGGAATTCAAGAGCCACCCAGTGAAACTTTCGATGGGCGTCTGCAATGACCAGGAGAGGGCAAGGCCAAAAAGCCCGACGGCGCCTGCCAGCGCGCGAAAATCGCCGGCGACCACGCTGATCGCCGCACCGGCGGCCAGAATCCAGATGCCGATGCCGAGCAGTGCGGCCAACGCGTCGGCGCGCTCCCAGCCGTGCAGGATTCGGTGCAGTACCCAGCGCGCGGCGCGGCTCAGTAGTGCCGCCGCTATGAACAGGGCGATCGCGATGACGAGGCGTGGCAGCGCGCCGTAGGCCGTGCGCGTCAGATCCTGGATCGGACGCGCCGCCTGCTGGACCCGCTCCGTGGCGCTGCTGTCCTGCGCCAGCTCGGCTGGTGCGCTGTCTGCCCCACGGGTTACGGCAGGCGATTCCTGCACGCTGACCGGCGTCGCCTCCTGCGGAGCGGTAACGAGCAGCAGGACACTGCCCGTTAGCGCAACGGTCAGCGCGGATGCGCGGCGGAAGCGACGTAGCTTGTGAATCGCCTGATCCCGGTAATGTCTGCTGTTCGGGAGAGGTCGCCGCCGCCGGCGAAGGGCGCGACTTCGCACGGCTGCGGCCGGTCGAACTGAGTTCGTCGGAAGGCTGCCACGTCGATTGGCACGTCACAATCTGTGCCGCGTGGCTCGAGCTGGTGACGATCATCGCGCGTCCTGCGTACAGTCTCGCACATGCCGCCACAGCGCGTGGCGATCAAACGATGATGCGGCGGGACTCCGGCTGGTCAATTGAGCGTGAGCGTCCCAGCACCTGAGCGCCTGGCTTCGCATTCGTCTTGCGTGGCTGCCGCTGTCGACCCAGCAACCTGCGCACGGCCCGGTCGGTCGCATCGAGTGCCCGATCGAAAGCGCCGCGCGGACTCACGCCCAATACGCCGACGACGACGCCGTCCTTTCCGGGAAGCGCGACTGCGAACTTGCATCTGCACTCAGTTGCGCCCCGCGGGCCACCCACATTCTCGAAGCGAACCGTAATGCGGGTCAGATGCAGGCCGTATTTGGCCAGCCGAAAGGAAACGCGCCGGGCAATGTAGGCCATCAACTCGTTCGGCAATTCGAGATTGCGGGCGCGAATGTCGAGTGGTGTCTGCCGCGTGGTGGACCGGCCGATGTCGCGTTTCTCCGATTTCGCGATCGCGCCCGCGAACGGCTGGCGCCGTTCACCACGCTGCCGCGCCTTCTTCTCCCGTGAACTGGTTCTCATCAGCGTTTCCTCCAATCTGAGTGCGATTCACGAATGGCCGGTGGGCGGAACAACAGCACAGCCGCGCCCGCGCCTCGCATCACCTTGTCCGCGACATTACCGAGTACAAATCGCCGAATCCCGCCGTCCCCGTGAGTCGCCATTGCGATCAGATCGACTCCGAGCTGCCTGGCCTCGGCCAGGATTACGCCTGCCTCGTGTCCGCCGACGACCACTCGAGTCTCGACTTGAAACTGTGGAATCAACCGTTTTGCCACGCGATCCAGTGTGCGTGATAGCAGGAGCGTGCAGGTGACCCCGGCTTCACCGGCCAGCAAATCGATGAGCGGCGTTATGATGGATTCACTCGCGCGCGAGCCATCCAGTGGCACCAGTACGCGCCGGAACCGGCCGGCTGCGGCCTCGTTCGAGGCGACGTTGAACCTGCCGTCCGGGTCCGACGGCTTGATCAGCAGCACCGGCTTTTTCAACTCGTGCACAAGTCCGTCGGCAACGCTGCCCAGCCAGAAACGGCCGAGTGCGCCGCGTGCGTGAGTCGTCATTACGACCAGATCGGCCCGCTCGTTTGCGTGCTCGGCCAGCGTTTCGACGACGGGTCCGGACAGCAGCGTATCCTTGACCGGAACGCCGGCCACCTGCGCTACCTGCTCGCCGAGTTGGCGGACGTAGGCCGCTCTGCTTGCGGCCTGGGGTTCGATTTCCACGCTCGCCAGTCGCGTGTTGGTCGGCAACGCAAATGCGCCAACGTTCAACGTTGACACGACCATGAGCGAATCGTGCACCAGCGCGAATTCGAGCCGCGCGCCCAGACGACCAGCCAGGCCAGTGGCCAGCGGAATCGCCTGCTCGGCGAACGGCGAACCATCTACTGGAACGAGAATTCTCTGAATCATAGGATGTCACACAGCTGGCCGACGCCCTTCCGAGGAAACCCCGCCGTGCGGCAACACGCCGAAGTGTTGCAGCCCTTCGAGAATGCCGCCGGCGCCGCTCTCCCGCGCGCGATAGACGTTTGGCCTTACGCCCAGCACGGCGCGCAATGCAGGTTCGCTGTTGGCCACAACAATGCCGCGCGCGCCGGTCGTAAACATCGCGTGATCGTTGATCGAGTCCCCGGCCACGATACAGGCGTCGATGTCGCATCCCAGGAAACGCAGCACCCGCATCAGGGTCGTGCCCTTGTTCACGCCCCGCGGGAGAACGTCGAGATAGATGTTGGCCGACATCAGCACGTCGGCTGGCAAGTCACGGAGCGCATGGGCGGCGCGCCGCGCAAAAAACGCGGCCGTACCGCCAGCCGCGGCTGAGAGCGAATCATCGTCCAAGGCGCTCGCGCCGAAGAGATCCTTCGCAGCCGCTTGCCGGAGCAGGCGCGTGGGTGTGATCCAGTACGAGGCCCGCCGCGTGGTCCGGATTCGCTGCGCTTCCAGCTCGGCGATGCCGGCCAGTCGCTCGCCCACCGCCGCAACGCCCGGCCACGAGACGGACTGGATGCCGCGCTCGACCTCTGAAACGTGCCGATGCCCGCAGCCGTGCACCACCGTAGCGCCGACATCGGCAATCAACAGCTCCGGCTCGGGCAGACTTCTTCGCACAATCAGTGTGCGTGCGGAATCCACCGTACGCCCGGTCGCGTACACCAGTCGCGTCGCCGGTACCGCCTGCAGCAGCTGCAGCAGCAACGCGCGCCGCTCCGGATCGCCGCTCGCCAGCGTCCCGTCCAAATCGGTCGCGATGACCAGCCCGCGCCTCATCGTTCCACACTGCGTCGATCGCCGGGACCACTCGACCACGCGCCGTCGAAAGTGGATTGCACGCCGGTTGACCTCCAAGATATGTGGGATCCCACTTCAAGGGTATCTGGGATCCCACCTCGTCACGATTATGTGGGATCCCACCCAATTTACTGCTCTGGCTCGTCTCGTGCAAGTGTTCCTTTCTTCATTTTCAGGGCCTCGGTTGGATCTTTCGCGAGGACTTCGATGCCGCGTTGTCCTCGAAGAGGAAGCCACCGCTCGCCGCGTCGAGTCCCATTTCCTGGACCAGCCGGTTCATGGTCTTGGCCAGCGCCGCGAGTTCAGAAGTGGAGAGGCCGTGCAATGCCTGTAGAAGTTGCATGGTTGGTGCGGGTGGGGCGGACTTCACCAATCGTGAGCCTGCAGCCGTGAGGCGCACTTCGATTCGGCGCCGATCATCAAGAGCCTGCTTGCGCGTGACATATTTTTTCTCGACCAGGCGGTCTACCACTCCTGTAACGGAAGATCTATCCGTCATCGTCCGTGCGGCCAACTCATTGACTGAAAGTGGCTCACCGGCCGCCTCCAGCTCGTCGAGGACGTATAACTGCGCGGCGCTCACGTTGAAGCGGGCCTGATTATCGACTGCTGCAATACGGAGGGCGCGCAGGATTTTTCGGAAACCGTTCAGAATCTCTTCCAGTCGGTGTTCATCCGCCGTCACTGGATTTCGTACATGGCGCGTCTTGTTCGCGGGGAGTCGTAAGCGTTTCGCCTTTACCTTATTCAATTGACTTCGCTTAGGTTAGGTGAAAGTAGCCTCTGGCTGGCGGTGATCCAACCGATGCGCGGAATTTGGCAGGTTTCTATTCGGGCGGCAAAATAGCGGATGGAGTCGCCTGGCTGGTTACCCGTGAGGGGGTAGTCGTCGGTCCCTTCCGCGGCAGCCAGAACGTGAATTCGGGTCCGGCACCCGGCAAATTCGTCAGGAGGAGCTCGCCTCCCAGTAGACGTGAAATTCGCCTCGCAATCGCGAGGCCGAGACCGGACCCTTCTTCGGCCTGCGCCCCGGGCAACCGAACGAATTCTTCGAAAATTCGATCCTGCGCTTCCACCGGAATGCCAGGACCCGAATCCGCCACGCGAATGGCCACGCTTTCTCGAGCCAGAGGAGATGCAATCGACCCGACCGCTTCCACTGCCACGCGAATCGTCCCCTGCGGCTCCGTGTATTTCATAGCATTCGAAAGCAGATTTGCAACCACGCGCTGCACCAGGTCCGGATCCGTTGTCACGAATCCCACCTCAGCCAACTCGAGGTTGCACGCACGATCCGATCGGACCAGGCTCCCGATCTGCTCGCTCGCCAGCTGTCGAACTAACGGAGTCAGCGCAGTTGGCTCGACTCTAAGCTGAAGTTCGCCGACTTGCACATCCAACGAAGTCAACAGCGAATCCAGCAGCGAGGTAGCGCGCACGACCGCCACTGCAATCCTTGAAACGAATTCGCGCTGATCCGCATTCAGAGGACCATGGCCCTCTGAAGCGAGCAGCGCGGACAAGCCGGATATGGCGTTCAGCGGCGTTCGAACGTCGTGCGCAATGTTGCGGACCAACTGTCTCCCCGTGACGGCCATCAAGCCACCCTGCGTCTGAATACGGTGCACCCCTTAAATATGTGGGATGCCCCTGAATCTTCAAGTGCAGACGTGGGTCGATGTGCGGCGGTTAGACGGCCAGAAACGATGTCAACCGGGGGTGGAAGTCCAGGTCGTAATGCGTGCGTGGATCTCTGCATGGTGACCGTGCGAGCGCAGACGCTTCTCCCGGCAAAACTACAACGACGTCTGCGGCTCGCACGGTCGATGTGAAATCAGCGCTCCAGATTCCCAAGTATCGTTCAGGTCGACGAACAATCGGCCGATGCGGTGTCTGCCGAATTGCTTCTCGGCGCGCGTGGCACTCCGGTGCTTTTACAATTAAGTGGGCTCCCACGTTTCGCGCAAGGCTATCCGCTATACGCACTCGTTGCGCGAGCTGGGCGCGCCATCGTTGAGTCCACCGGGTTTTCACGACATCCTTCGGGAATTGCTGTACAACCGCCGGAGCAGGGACCACCCGGCGATACCGGCAACAAACGAGGCGGAGAGGATGCCGAATTTGGCTTGATCGATGAGCAGAGTAGACGAAAACGCGAGTGAGGTGACGAACAGCGACATCGTGAAGCCAATGCCCGCCAGACAGCCGGTGGCCTGAATCGCTTTCCAGCTGACGTTCTCGGGCAGTTCTGCCAAACGCATTGTGACGGCGAGCCACGAGAACAGCACAATCCCGATCGGCTTTCCCAGGACCAGTCCAAGC
>JBBDWZ010000142.1:0-18690 GCA_040902615.1 Gemmatimonadota bacterium
GATTGTGCCCGCGACCGGATCTGTCGAAGCTATGGCTCCCGCGACCGCCAGGTCTGCGGCGTTCGCGTCCGCGGGGCCTATGCGCGTGTCGGCAGCAAGGCCCGCCGCAACCTCGTTGGTTGTCCCATCAAGCTCGATTTCGCGGAGCCGCTCGATCGCTTCGCGGTTCACCGCGACATCGCCTATCACATTGCCGCTCGGCAACTGGCGGGCATCGCGCAACGGAATGAAATCGCCAAACGCTCCCAGGTAGTCACTCAGCCGCTGGTTCTGTGCAAGCATGAGATCGCCCCGCAACACGACCCCACCCTCCAGCTGCATCTCCACCAAACGGGGTGATGCGCCCTGCGACACCGGCATCAACGGGATTTCCTGACTGGGCGATGCCGCCCAAAGAATCCGGTTGGTTTGGACCGCTATGTGAGGAAGTTTTTCACCGGTATTGCGAAAGTGTACGCTGGTCAGGTTGACCCAGCCTTTGCGATTGCCCAAACACGTGGGCAAGTGCGTCCCATCCGCGGCGAATACGGTGCCGTCCACCAACGCCTGGTCTCGCAGGCAAAGCTGCAGCCCACGCGGGCGGATGCTCGTACCTTTGCCGGATGGCTGGTTTTTCATCATGCTAGCTCAAGAGGACAGGCGGCTGGACGTGGTGCGCACCGTTGCGCGAATCGAGATATGGAATTGACCCTCCAGTCTGTGGCATACAGTGTGATGTGTCAAGGGTTTACGGATCATTAACGTATCTGTAAACGAACGTTGTTGTAGATCGCGAATTCGCCGCAATCTGCCATGCCACCGGCAGGCCTAATGTTCACGCGCCCGGTTTACCGCGACTGCCCTCCGAACCCGGCACGCAGCGACAGGTTTGCCAACGCGCAGGACTGTGGGGCGAAACGACGTCGCCTGGGTTTCGCTTGTTCATTGCATCGGTCATGCCCTGCAAATCGGCAATATCGTCACTCATCGAAACTTTTCGGCATGGGGCAGTTCTGCGCAGTGAGCGCGGACGCACTGGTTGCGAGCATACTCAGGACCAACCCGAAGTGGAATCGCACAACGCGTGATGCCGTCATGAGATGACCGTTTTGCTCGAATGTGAATTCGGTCTCGACAAGGGTCAGGTGCCCGGATATTCTAAGGCCATGAGAACTACCTGGATATCAATGTTCCTGCTGCTCGCCGGCTGCGGCGGCACGCAGGTTCAAACTACTTCAACAGCAATTGCGTTTCCGGCTTCACCCGATGAGCCGCGTCTGGCAAACCTTCGCCAATTGACGAATAGTGGCGAAAACGCGGAAGCCTACTTCGACGCCGATGGCAAGCAGTTGATTTTCCAAACCACGCGGCCGCCGGAGATTCCGTGCGATCAGATCTTCAGCATGAATCTGGACGGCAGCAATCTTCGCCGCGTTTCCAACGGCGAAGGGCGGACCACCTGCGCGTATTTCTTTCCAGGCCGTGATCGGGTGATTTACAGCTCGACCCATCACACCGGCGCCGCCTGTCCCCAGCCACCGGACATGAGCCAGGGGTACGTCTGGGCGTTGTTCGACTTCGATATCTACACGGCAAAGGCCGATGGTTCCGGTCTGACCCGTTTGTTCGGCACGCCCGGCTATGACGCGGAAGCCACACTTTCGCGGGACGGCCGGAAGGTGGTTTTCACGTCGACCCGAGATGGCGATCTCGAGGTGTACAGCATGGATGCCGATGGCCGCAACGTGCGGCGGCTGACCAGTGAAATCGGGTATGACGGCGGTGCGTTTTTCTCCGCGGACGGCAGTCAGATCGTGTATCGAGCGCATCACCCGGCCAATCCCCAGCAGGTCCAGGAATTCCAGCGACTGCTGTCGCAGAAGCTGGTCCGCCCGACGCAGCTCGACATCTGGGTGATGAATGCCGATGGCTCGAACAAGCGCCGGCTGACGAACAACGGCGCGGCCAACTTCGCGCCGTTTTTTCATCCGAATGGACGGCAGGTCATCTTCAGCTCCAATCTCAGCAATCCGCGTGGCCGGAACTTCGATCTGTTCCTGATCAACATGGATGGCACCGGCCTCGAGCAGGTGACAAAGCATGCGGAATTCGACGGGTTTCCCATGTTCAGTGCGGACGGGAGTAAACTGGTTTTCGCCTCGAACCGGGGCGCGGCCAAACCCGGTGATACGAACATCTTCCTCGCCGATTGGGTGGATGGCGCGGCCACGCGTTAGCCACCGCTCCACTCGACACAACGAGGTCGTCTCATGAAGGTTGGTGTAGCCACTGAATCGGCGAGCGGTGAAACGCGCGTAGCGCTCGTGCCGGAAACGGTTCGCCGTCTATGCAGTCTGGGTTGGGAGGTGCTGGTCCAGAAGGGCGCTGGTGCCAAGTCGTACATCAGGGATGCCGAATACGTCGACGCTGGTGCGACGCTGATGGATAGCGCCGCTGACGTGGTGAAGTGCGACGTATTTCTCAGCGTGAGCGCGCCGTCGGTAAAACTGATCGAACAGCTTCCCCGGGGTTCCACATTGCTCGCACTGCTGGATCCTATGCGATCGGCAGCGCTTCTGTCGCTGCTTGCGCAACAGCACGTCAATGCGATCGCCATGGAGCTGATTCCTCGAATTACGCGTGCCCAATCCATGGACGTACTGTCGTCTCAAGCCACCGTGGCGGGTTACCGCGCGGTGCTGCTCGCAGCGGCAGGATCCTCACGGTTCTTTCCGATGCTCATGACTGCAGCAGGTACGATCGCGCCCGCGCACGTACTCGTGCTGGGTGCCGGTGTTGCGGGTCTGCAGGCGATTGCAACGGCGCGCCGGCTTGGTGCGGTTGTACAGGGCTTCGACATCCGGCCCGCGGTCAAGGAACAGGTCGAAAGCCTCGGCGCGCAGTGGGTCGGTGTGCAGGTATCCGGATCCGAAACCGCGGCCGGCTACGCGAAAGAAACCACGACCGCCGAGCAGCAGCGCCTGCAGGACCATCTGAGCAAAATCGTGAGTGAAGCCGATGTGGTCATCACGACTGCCCAGGTACCTGGCAAGCTCGCACCGGTGCTGATCACGAAGTCGATGGTGGAACGGATGAGGCCGGGTGCCGTCATCGTCGACCTGGCCGCAGACAGCGGTGGCAACTGTGAGCTGACCAGGAGCGGCCAGCAGGTGGACGCGAGCGGTGTCACCATCATCGGTCCGGTCAACCTGGCCGCCGGCCTGCCGACTCACGCCAGCAAGATGTATTCACGAAACCTCGCGACTCTGCTTCAGCATTTGAAAACCGATGAGGGCATCAAGCTGGATCTGACCGACGAGATCGTTGGTGTCTGCTGCGTCACGCACGCGGGTAAGGTGCGCGTGCACGACGGCCGAGTGCCGACTCCGGAGCCAGCCTCGGTCGCGGCCGGGGTTTGATCCTGGTGAACGCCCGCGAGGCGACGGTCGACCTGAGCGGAGTAGCGCGCCGCTTTGGACGGCGCTGGGTGCTGCGCGGCGTGGATCTGTCAGTGGGCGCTGGCGAGTCGGTTGCACTCATGGGCAACAACGGCAGTGGCAAGACCACGCTGCTGCGGGTGATCGCGACGTTGCTGCGGCCCACCCGAGGCAGCGCTCGCGTCCTGGGCTTCGACGTGCCGGCCGATGCAGCGCGCGTCCGCGCACAGGTCGGGCTGCTCGGGCATCAAGCCGGTCTCTATGAAGATCTGACCGCCGCGGAAAACCTCCGCTTCTCCCAGCAAATGGCCGGGCTGCAACACGACGCGAGCGCCATCGATCGCGTACTCGCGCAGATCGGTCTTTCCCCGGAACGAGATCATCGCGTGCGCGGCTTTTCGGCCGGCATGCGAAGGCGCCTTGCGCTCGGACGGCTTTTGCTGCGCCCGCCTCGCCTGCTCCTGCTGGATGAGCCGTACGCAGCGTTCGATGCCGATGGCGTTGCCCTGGTCAACCGGTTTGCGCGGCAGGTCACCAGCGCCGGGGGCACGACCGTCATTGTCACGCACGACTACGCACGTGCGCAGGGCGCAGTCGACCGCGTTGTGCGACTGGAGGAGGGCCGCGTGCTGGACGGCTTGCCCCGTGAACCGGAGCCGCTGACCGTATGAGCTGGCAGCTCGAAGCCTCGCGCGTACGCGCAATCGTATGGAAAGACCTCACGGCCGAGCGGCGCACCAAGGCGAACTTCAATGCGGTCGTGTTCTTTGCCGCACTCACGCTGTTGCTCTTCGGCTTTGCGACCGGGCCAAATCCGGAACGACAGAGGGAAATCGCCGGTGGCATTCTCTGGCTCACGATTCTGTTCAGCGGCGTGCTGGCCTTCAATCGATCCTATGAGCAGGAACTGGAGGGTGGCGCACTCGATGTGCTGCTGCTCTATCCGGGGGAGCGACGCTCGATTTTTCTGGGCAAGCTGGTGGCGAATCTGGGCTTCATCGCACTGGTCGAATTGATTCTCGTCCCAACCGCGGCGTTGCTCTACCAGCTGCCGTTCGGCAACGCTCCACTGGCACTGATTTCGGTGCTCGCGCTGGGGAGTTTTGGCTTCGTGACACTGGGAACCTTCTACGCGGCGATGGCCAGTCGCGTGCGGGCGCGGGAAGTACTTTTGCCGCTACTGTTGTTCCCCATGCTGGTACCGCTGCTGGTTGGGGCGGTCGAGGCAACCAGCGCACTGTTGGGGCCGGGAGGCGATGTGATGGGTAACAGTGGCAGCTGGATTCGGCTGTTGATCGTGTTCGACCTTATATTCCTGGTCGCAACCGTGCTCGTTTTTGACTACGTCATTGAGGATTAGAATGCCCAACGGCGTTATGGATGATGCCGGTCCGCCGCCGCGCTGGCTTGCTCCGTTCGGCTGGTTCACGCTCCTGTTCATCATCGGTTCGCAGGTTTTTGCCATCATGACCTCGCCGCCGGAACAGAACATGGGGCATCTACAGAAAATTCTGTACGTGCACGTGCCGGCCGCCTGGGTGGCCGGACTCGCCTTCCTCCTGGTCTTCATCTACAGTCTGCTCTTCCTCTGGAAGCGTGAACCGCGTCACGATCTGGTTGCGGCGGCGGCGGCGGAAGTGGGCACTATCCTGACCGCGCTCACGATTGCGTTGGGATCGATCTGGGCGCGCCCGACCTGGGGGGTCTGGTGGACCTGGGATCCGCGGCTCACCACGACTGCACTGGTGCTCATGATTTTTGCCGGCTACCTCGCCCTGCGGGCTTTTACGGAAGACGACGACCAGCGGGGCCGTTGGAGCGCCGCCGTCGGCATCCTGGGCTTCGTTTGTGTGCCGATCGTTTACATGTCGGTCAAATGGTGGCGCACCATTCACCAGCCACAGTCGACCATGGAAAGCGTGGACAGCCCGTATGCGATTGGATTGTTGTTGAATTCCCTCGCCTTTACGGCCCTTCTGGTGTATCTGGTCGCCAGCCGCTATCGGATCGCCCGGCTCGACCGGGGCATCCAGGCGCGGGAGGAAGAGGCGGCGTTGACGGGAGGCCGGGTCCATGTCTAACTGGGGGTACGTGGGTGTAGCTTTTGGGCTGACCTGGACGGTAATTGGGATCTATACCCTTAGATTGATCGTGCGCCGGCGTGCGTTGGAGAGAAGCCGGCAGGAGCGAGATACATGAACAAGCGGAGAGTCCTGCTCATCGCGGGAGCCCTGATTATTCTCGGCGGCTTCGGCTACCTGATTTACGGCGGGATCGGCAGCAACCTGGTTTTCTTCCTGACACCCGCGGAACTGCACGCGATGGTTCAGGAAAAAGGCCCTCAGGTCCATAAGATTCCGATGCGGCTTGGCGGCATGGTCGTGGCCGGCTCGGTCAAATGGGATGCGGATAATCTGGACCTGCGGTTCACGCTGGCCGACCGCTCGCATACCTACGCGGTGCATTCCAAGGGCGCGCCGCCGCAGATGTTCAAGGAAGGGCAGGGTGTAATTGTTGAAGGCACTCTTTCGAGCACCAACGTGTTCGAATCGACCAACCTCATGGTCAAGCACTCGAACGAGTACCGCGCACCTGCCGGGAATGGCGCGAAGCCGAGAGACATGTACAAGAGCCTGATCCGCGAGGACAAGTAGTGACCCGGCTCCTCGGCCTGACGGCCGTCACCACCGCGTTTGCGCTGTCGCTGTACGGTCTGATCACGATCGTGATCGGGGTACGCACGCGACGTCCGCATCTGGTACGCAGCGGGCGCCGAGCCGCCTACGCGAACTTTGCGATGCTGGCAGTCGCAACCGTCGCGATGATCTACGCGCTGGTCATGCACGACTTTAGTGTCTCCTATGTCGCCCAGGTCGGCAGCCGCTCTACGCCGGTTTTCTTCACCGTCATTTCGCTGTGGAGTGCACTCGAAGGATCGATCCTCTTCTGGGGTTTGGTGCTTGCCGCATACACCGCAGCCGCCACGTTTTTTACGCGCGATCGTCTGGGTGCGCTCGGTTCCTATGCAACCGCCACGATGCTGGCAGTGGGCTCTTTTTTCTACTTGCTGCTGGTCGGACCTGCCAACCCGTTCCGACTGGTTTCTCCACTGCCGCTCGATGGACCCGGACCCAACCCTCTGCTTCAGAATCACCCGCTCATGGCAGTGCATCCGCCACTGCTGTATCTGGGCTACGTAGGAATGACAGTCCCGTTCGCCTTCGCGATCGGCGCGCTGTTGTCCGGTCGTCTGGATGACACCTGGCTGAAGGAAACCCGCCGCTGGACCGTGACTGCGTGGATGTTTCTTTCGCTCGCGATCATCGCAGGGATGTGGTGGTCCTATGAGGTGCTGGGATGGGGCGGCTACTGGGCGTGGGACCCCGTGGAAAACGCGTCGTTCATGCCCTGGCTCACAGCTACTGCATTCCTGCATTCGATGATGGTTCAGGAACGCCGTGGTATGCTCAAGGTCTGGAATCTGAGTCTGATCGTCTCGACGTTCCTGCTGACCATTCTTGGTACATTCCTGACGCGAAGTGGCGTACTTTCGTCAGTCCATGCATTCACCCAGGGCAACATCGGCTACTTCTTCCTCGGTTTTATTGCAGTCGCGCTGATCTTCTCGCTCATGCTGCTGGCTGGCCGCAGCAGCGAGCTGCACAGCGAGGGTAAACTGGATTCGCCATTGTCCCGTGAAACTGCGTTTATGGGCAATAACCTCCTGTTCAGCGTCTTCACCTTCACGGTCCTGCTGGGTACGCTGTTCCCGCTGGTGGCGGAAGCATTGCGCGATGAAAAGGTCAGCGTGGGCGGGCCGTTCTACAATCAGATGACTCTCCCGCTGTGCGCAGCATTGCTCTTCCTGGTTGGCGTTGGACCCGTGTTGCCCTGGCGCGCGGCTTCGGTAAAGGAAGTCAAAAAGAAGCTGATCCTGCCGGGCGTCGCGTTCCTTCTGGCGATCATCGCATCGTTTGCACTTGGCGCGCGGCATCCGTATGCGCTGCTCGCGTTCGGCTTTGCCGCGTTTGCGATGGTCTGCAATGTCGGTGAATTCGTGATCGGCGCGCAGGCCCGCCGCCGGGCTCACGGAGAGTCGGCGCTGACTGCGCTCGGGCGACTCATCGTAAGCAACAACCGTCGGTACGGCGGCTACATCGCGCACATTGGCATCATCATCGTCGCCGTAGGCATTGCCGCGTCATCGACTTACTCGGTCGAAAAGGAAGCCACGCTGCGCCCCAACCAGACTCTGGCTGTCGGCGATTACACGCTGCGTTTCCGGCAGCTGTGGGGAGAGGAACAGCCGCACCGCTTCGTGGTCGGCGCACAGATCGATCTGCTCAGAGGCACAAAAGAAGTTGGACGCATCGATCCGCGGCTGAACTACTACGACAGCCAGGAAGAGCCGGTCACTACGCCAGCGGTGCGGACGCGCTTCACGCATGATCTTTATGTCAACCTGATGGCCTTTGATCGGGACGCCGGTCACGCGACGTTCGCCGTCTGGATCAAGCCCCTGGTTGGCTGGATCTGGACCGGCGGTCTCATCGTGGCGCTCGGCGCGCTGGTTGGTGCCCTACCACTGCAGAAGCGCCGCCAGGTTACTGCTGCGCGGCCAACCGAAGTGGTGGCGGCATGAACTGGAAGCGATCGCTCATCGGCGCGGCCATCGCGATACCAGTGGTGACCTTGCTTGCGTACGGCCTTACGCAGGACCCGCGCGAGTTGCCGAACATGATGCCAGGCAAGCCTGCGCCCGAGTTTGCGCTCCCCGTGATGGATGCGGAAAACGACTCGATCCGTCTCAGCGATCTGCGCGGCGAAGTTGTCGTTCTGAATTTCTGGGCTTCATGGTGCGTTGCCTGCCGTTCCGAACACTCCATTCTCTACGATGCGGCAGCGCGGTATCAGCCACGCGGTGTGCGCTTTTATGGCGTGCTCTACAAGGATGCCACCGGCTTCGCTCGTGACTGGATCGCCAGGATGGGTGGCCAGAACTATCCCAACCTGCTCGATCCCGCCAGTCACATGGCGATCGACTATGCTGTGAGTGCGGTCCCCGAAACGGTCATCATCGGACCCGACGGCAAAATCGCGCACAAACAGATGGGCGTGGTCACCGACAGCCTGATGAGAGTGAAGCTGGACTCGCTGCTCGCCGTCGTCGATAAATGATCGGCAAACTGCTCCTCATCGCCAGTCTGCTGGTGCCGCAGGCGTCAGCTCCCAAAACTTCACCCAGCGATTCACTCCTCGAAGCGCAAGTCAGAGAGGTCGGGTCAAAGCTTCGGTGCCCAACCTGTCAGGGCCTGTCGGTTGCTGCATCCCCTGCCGCGCTCGACATGCGGAACGTAATTCGGACTCAACTCAAAGCCGGTAAGACTCCGGAAGAAGTCGAAGCCTATTTCGTCAGCAAATACGGCGGCTGGATTTTGCTCCGCCCCGAGGCGCGTGGATTCAATTTGGCGCTTTACGTGTTGCCCGGGTTGATGGTGCTGGGCGGAGCGGTGCTGGTGGTCGTGCTCGCTCGGAAGTGGAGCCGCGCGGGTGCCGGGGAAGTCATTGACCAGTAAATGAGCTTGGGGGTTTGCGGGCGCGTTTGGCAAGCCAGCGTCCGGTTTGGGGCTGGCGCCTTCATTGCGCATGCGCACTTCTCGAGCGGGGCGGATCGGAGAAGTGTCAATGCATCGATGCCCGCTCGCCAGCCCCTGACTGAACCCTTCACTGCCTACACGTCCGCCAGCCCCCGACCGCACTCTTCAATACAGACAACGCCCGCCAGCCCCGACCGCTACTAGCCCAATCCGCATCGCCCGCAAGCTTCCGACCGGAACAGAACGCTAGGGAAGCTCTGAACAAGTCTGCTGCAGTATGGTGGAGACGGCAGACTTGTTCAGAGCTTCTCTAGAACAATCCAGTAATCGTCCCGTCAGCAGCGACTTTCATGTCCTCCGCCGCCGGCTTCTTCGGCAAGCCCGGCATAGTCATAATCTCGCCAGTCTCGGCAACCACGAAACCAGCGCCCGCCGAGGCGCGAACCTCGCGCACGTGAATCCAGAACCCGGTAGGCCGGCCGCGCTTGGTGGGGTCGTCACTGAACGAGTATTGGGTTTTCGCGATGCAAACCGGGACTTCCTTGAGGCCGATGCTCTCGAGACGCGCGATGTCCTTGTCGGCGGTCGGAGTGTAGTTGACGCCATCGGCGCCGTAGATCTCCTTCGCGACGATCTCGATCTTCTCCTTGAGTGACAGGTCGAGCGGATAGAGCGGCTGGAAGCGCGCGCTGGTCTCGTTGACCGTGGCGAGCACCAGGTCGGCGACATCGAGCGCGCCGGCGCCGCCCTTGGAATGCACATCGGCGACGGCGGCGGGCACACCTAACAGCCGGCAGCGATCCAGCACTTCGGCGATCTCGGCGGTGGTGTCACTGGCAAATCGGTTGAGCGCAACCTCCGGGGGCACGCCAAACTTGCGCACGTTCTCGATATGCTTTTCGAGATTGGTCATGCCTTTGCGCACGGCATCCACGTTTTCCGGCCCGAGCTCCTTCTGCGGCACGCCGCCGTGCATCTTGAGTGCACGAATGGTCGCCACGATGACGGCCGCTGAAGGCTGCAATCCACCCGAGCGACACTTGATGTCGAAGAACTTCTCGGCGCCGAGATCCGCGCCGAAGCCCGCTTCCGTGACCACGATGTCACCCAGCGCGAGTGCCGCACGGGTTGCGATCAATGAATTGCAGCCGTGTGCGATGTTGCCGAACGGACCGCCATGGATGAAGGCAGGCGTGCCTTCCAATGTCTGCACGAGGTTCGGTGCGATCGCATCCCTCAACAACAACGTCATGGCGCCGCTGGCATTGAGATCACCCGCACGAACCGGCTTGTTATCCTTGTTGTAGCCGACGACGATGGCGGCCAGCCGCTTCTCGAGATCCTGCCGATCACTGGCCAGCGCGAAGATGGCCATGACTTCACTGGCGGCGGTGATCATGTAGCCGTCCTGGCGCGGAACTCCGCCAGCCGTGCCGCCCAGGCCGATCACGATGTTGCGTAGCGCGCGATCGTTCATGTCGACGCAGCGCTTCCAGGTGATGCGGCGCTGATCGATGTTGAGCGAGTTGCCCTGTTGCAGGTGATTGTCCAGCATCGCGGAGAGCAAACCGTGCGCGCACGTGATCGCGTGGAAATCACCGGTGAAATGGAGGTTGATCTCCTCCATCGGAATGACCTGCGCATAACCGCCGCCGGTGGCGCCACCCTTCACGCCAAACACCGGACCGAGGCTGGGCTCGCGCAAGCAAAGCACGGCTTTGCGTTTCCGCTGGCGCAGGGCATCGGCCAACCCGACCGAGACTGTCGACTTACCCTCGCCGGCTGGTGTTGGATTGATTCCGGTGACCAGGACCAGCGTTCCGGTTTTGCCGGAGTGGCGCCGGATCACCTCGAGCGGGACCTTCGCTTTGTGCTTGCCATATAGGTCGAGCTCGTCGGGCGAAAGGCCGAGCTCAGCCGCCACTTCGACGATCGGCTTCGGCTTCGCGGCCTGGGCGATCTCGATATCGCTTCGCATGATTGCCATGTGCTTAGGTTTTTGCCGGGCATGAAGATAGGCGGGCTGGAAAGCGGGGCAACGGCGGGCCTCGACCGGACCCGGCCAACGATTGGTGTGAAACTGACGTCCAAGCTGGTGCGTAGGTAAGGACGACATACGCAAACTCAAACACGACGCGGCCTCCGGGCACGCGACCAGACAGAGAGAAAAATAGAGATGGACCGCACCGAGCTTTTCGATTCTGCAATCGCGATTGCGAGCGGAGTAGGCGCCGCAATTGTCTATACAGTCCTGTTCGTGGCCATGAATGCGCCGGTCACTGAAACCCTGACCCGGCTGCTTTCGTAAGGGGCCCCAGCGACCCGAACAACCCCCAGGTCCGGCGGGCCGAGGCCGGCCGTATTCCGTCGGGCCTTTCAGGTCGCCGGGCCTTTTGTCATCAGGAAAGCACCAGGAGACCGCGATGCGCGCCGCACCCCTCTTTCTGGGCATGCTCCTACTTGCCAGCTCCGCAACCGCCCAGGAGCGCTTCACGCTGACCGACTTCGACCTGCCCCGCGAGGTCGAACGGCGGTTGAGCATCGTCGTAAACAATCCCGACACGCGCCGCATCAATGGCAGCGCCAGGATCGAACCGGCCGAGACGATCGCGGTGAATGTGGTCGCCTATGAGGGACCGCTGACGGTAGCGGGCAAAATCGATGGCCAGCTCATCGTAATTGGCGGCGACGTCGAGTTCGTCGAAGGCAGCTCAGTGACCGGTGATGTCACCGTGGTCGGCGGCGAAGCCCGTGGCCTCGACTTCGTCAACGTCGGTGGCACCTTCACCTCGTACAGCGAAGGCTTCGACCTCTATCATCGCGGGCAGAGAATTCTCTCCGTGAACACGCGGCGCCGACGCTGGAATCCTGATGGTGAGAACCTGTGGGGCAACAGCACCTTCGCAGTCCGGACCGCCTTCAACTACAACCGGGTCGAGGGTCTGCCAATCCTGTTCGGACCGGTGATCCAAAGCGGAGGCCACAGCCCGACTCGGGTCGAGGCCATGGGAATCCTGCGCACCGCGTCCGGCGATCTGTTCGATACCGAACGCATGGGCTATCAGCTCCGCCTCGAGCAGTTCATCGGTGGCCGAGCCTTCCGGGTGGGGGCCAGTGTGCGATCCGTGGTCGAGCCGGTCGAGTCCTGGAACCTGTCCAACCTGGAAGCGTCACTCGCGACGTTCCTGCTGCACGATGATCAGCGCGATTATTTCGAGCGCGAAGGTTGGGGCGCATACGTGCGCTGGGCGCCGCGCTCGATTCCCATCGATGCCACGGTTGGTTACTGGGATGAAGACCACAGCGCGCGAGTTTCACGCAATCCGTGGACGCTGTTTGGCGGCGGCGCGTGGCGGCAGCAGCCGCTGATCGGTGAGGGCAACCTTCGCTCCGTGTCCGGCCGCTTACAGTACGATCGCCGCAACGACGACCATTACCCATCAAGCGGTTTGTACTTCGCGGCCCAGGCTACGCATGGTCTGAGCGGGTCACTTGCCATGCCAACCCTTTTTGCGCTGACTGGTGCTGATGGCCAAGTCGCCGAGATTCCGCCGATCGCGATAAACGAACGTTTCGCTACCGGCCTCGCCGACCTGCGGTTCTACCGCCGCGTCGGCCGCGACGCAACACTCGCGTTCCGTGCCGTCGGTGGTGGCTCGATCGATGGCAAATCAGTACCGCCGCAGTTCCAGCATGCGCTGGGTGGCGCGGGCACGATGCCCGGTTACGATCTGTTCCAGGCCGATTGCGGCGCGCGTCGCGTTCCGGTTTCCCGCGATCCGGAATCGAAGCAGTCGTTTTATCCCTACTATGGCTGCGATCGGTTTGCGCTCGGCTCGGTCGAATACCGTGGCGGCTTCGATTTCGATTTTGGTGGTGATTTCGACGGCTGGGGTCGCCGCGACGAGGATTGGAACTGGCATATCGATGCCAGCCCGAACTGGATGGTGTTCTTCAACGCCGGTCACGGTTGGGCGCTCGGCGATTCCCGAGTGAAAGCGGGCGCAACGGACACGGGTGTACTATATGATGCAGGTGCGGGAATCGTGCTGGGCGGTTTTGGTATCTACGGCGCGGTACCGCTGAACGGGGAAAATCGCAGCATGAATTTCTTTGTGAGATTGGGATCGCGCTTCTAGTAGTTGATGCGAATTAAGGATGTGGATGAGGGCGAGGGAACGGGGAAGGGCTCGAGGGGAAGGGGACAGGTGTTTTCACGGACCTCTCTGAAACTCCCCTTCCCCTCGAATCCTTCCCCTTCCCCTCGCCCTCATCCACATCCTTAATCTGTTTTAAAGCAGGAACGCAGTTTGCACCAAGCTGTCACATGCGAGATGGAAGGGCACCGGCCGCGGGCCTCGACACGTTCTGGGAGCAGGCAGATAGCGAAGCCTCGTGTGAGCACCCGCTCGAGCGAGAGCTTTGTTATCGGCTGGACGCGCTCGAGCGCTACCGACAGTTGATTCTGGACGCGCAGGCTGGCGGACGGGATGACGTTGTGGATGTACTGGCGTCCGAGCATGACTATCAGGCACGCCTGGTTCGTGAATTGCGCAGCGCCCTTCAGAATCGCCCCATCCGCTAGATTCCGTATAGCAACCCTCCACCCACCGATCGGGATCATAGCAGTGCGGTTACCCACGGGTTACCGGATTCGATCGTGTAACGTTCTCAAAACAACAGGGCCTATGATGCTATCGTTTCGAGTTGCTCGCGCGCTTCTGTGCCTGACCTTGACGGCAGTCCCCGTGGCGGTCGGTGCGCAACAGAGAATCCTGATTCCGGCCCGCGACAAGCCGCTCGCAGACAAACCGGCCACCGTCTTTTCGGTGGGCGCGGAAGATGGACAGGACTGGGAACTTCTCTCCGGTGTCCGCAACGTGGCGTTTGATGCGCAGGACAACCTTTACGTGCTCGATGGTAACAACCACCGCGTCCTGGTCTTCGATCCGCGCGGCAAGTTCGTCCGCAAGATTTCTCAGAGGGGCGAGGGCCCCGGGGAGCTGATGGCGCCGACCGCAATGACGGTCAGCACCGATGGCTCGATTGTCGTGGGCGACATCGGCCGGCGCGCCTTTTCGATCTTCAAGCCAGATGGCTCGTTCGTAAAAAACGTCCTGTTCGAGGAAGGACACGCGCCCGGCATGGGCGGAGGTGGATCGGCCGCCCTGCAGGCGCATCCGCGCGGTGGCGTGGTCGCACGCTCGATGCCGTTCCTGATGGGCCGCCTGGGCGGCCGCGGCCCTGGGTCTGAGCCGTCGTCGGCGGATCTGGCCAAACCAACCGGCGAGCAGAAATCGCCGATCAAGTGGTTCGACATCGGTACGGGCAAAACCACGCAGCTCTACGAATTGACGATGCCGTCGATCACGCCCCGGGTGCAGGAGAGTGGAGGCGGCCAGGGGGAACGCCGAGTAGCGGTGATGATGATGGCACCCATTTGGGGGGCGCCACTTGGCTTCGGCGTGCTACCGAGCGGCGGTGTGGCGGTGGTCCATGAAAAGGACTATCGCGTCAAGATCGTGAGCCCAACCGGTCAGGTCGAGCGCGTCATTGAGCGGCCAATCGCACAGCGAAAGGCAACCGAGGCAGACCAGAAGAAGTTCATGGAAGCGCGCCGCGAGTCGCAACGAAATGGCACTGCGGGAGGCATGCAGGTACGCGTAGAAAATGGACGCGTGTCGACCGGTGCTAATACCTCGCCGGCGCGCGAGCTTCAGAGCGTCGAGCAGATGCTGCAGAACGCGACCTTCGAGGAGTCCATTCCGGTGCTGCGTCGCGTGGATACCGATGTCTTTGGCCGCATCTGGGCCAGCCGCACACCGGCCGATTTCGGCCCGCGCGGGCCAGTCGACCTGATTCGGGCCGATGGGACCTACATCGGCACGCTCACCGGCCAGGCGGTCCCGGATGCTGTGAGCAGGACTGGCCGGGCAGCCTACATCGAGCGGGATGAGCTCGGAGTCGAGCGCGTCGTAGTCAGAACGCTGCCCGCTGCCTGGCGGTAGCAGGCGGCGCACCGGCACTCGAAAGCGCCCGGCGATGCCCGGGCGCTTTTGTTTTCATACAACCCGGGCTTGAATCGCGGCGACCGAGGGCAGCGGCCTGCCTAAACCACCCGAACAGCGGTCTCGTCTGTTGTGCAAGGGTCGCACGGGGAACGCTTTTGCTTGACGCCGGGTTCAACCTGGGTCTAATTAGGAAAACAAGCCGATAGTTTGACTCATACAGCCATTCAAATCACGAAGGCAACTCTCACATTTGTGAGACGCATCATACCAACCGCCGGGGACCCATATCCGGCGCAGCAACCAAAAGCGCGGCAGCCAATGAACCGAAAGATCATTTCCATTGTCGTCGGCACCGGAATCCTGATCGGTGCGGGCGTAGTCGGCGCTTTCTATCTGAAGAAGGATGGCGGCACGCCCGAGTCGGAAACGGCGGCGAAGATCGACAGCATCGCGCGCGGAACGGCAGACGCCTCCTCGGCGGAATCCGCATTTCCCAGCGATGTCGCGGTTCCGGTCGAGGGCTCGCCGGTGATCCAGGACACCATGATCATCTCGGTGACTGCAGCGGGTGAGGCGGCGGCATGGCGTCAAGCGGTGGTCAGTGCCCTGGTCAGCGGCCAGTTGAAGTTTCTCGGTGCCCGAGAGAATGCTTCCGTATCCCAGGGTGCGCTTCTGGCTGCGATCGACTCCGCGCAATACGTGCTCTCCCTGGCCCAGGCGCAGGCGAGTCTGCGGCAGGCGCAGGCGTCCTTCCGTGAAATCACACTCTCTGACGACCGCATTACCGATCCAGCGATCCGGGCCGAGCGCGAAAAAACCGCGCGTTCGAAGAGCGGTCTCGAGACTGCCGAGCTGCGCGTCGAAGAAGCCAGGCTGAATCTCAGCCGCGCCAGCTCACACGCTCCGTTCGCCGCACGGGTAGCGAGCATCATGGCCGTACCCGGTCAATGGGTGGCACAGGGGGCCGAGCTGATGACGCTGCTCGACATCAGCCGGGTCAAGGTCGATGTGCAGGTCCTTGAGAGCGAAGTCAACCTGCTCACGCCCGGTCGCTTTGCCCGCATCCAGTTTGCCGCCATGCCCGGTGAAATCTTTGTCGGCCGCATCGAGACTATCAACCCGATGGTTGATCCCAAGACCCGCAGCGCACGCGTCGTCGTGTCACTGAACAACCCGCGCGGTCGAATTCTGCCCGGCATGTACGCGCGCGTTGCGCTGGATGCGCGGCAACTGCCCGACCGCATCATGGTGCCGCGCTCGGCGATTCTCGAGCGCGATCGGCGCAAGATGCTGTTTGTCTATGAGGAAAACGGCTCGAGCGGCCTGGCCAAATGGCGCTATGTCACGACCGGCGCGGAGAACGAGACCATGGTCGAGATCGTCGCGAACGAAGAGACCCAAATGGTGAAGCCGGGAGAAATCGTGCTGACCGGTGGGCATCATACGCTCTCGCATGATGCGCGTGTGCGGGTCGTGCAGAATGTGATGGGCGCAGAAGGAGCGCGCACGCAATGAGATGCTCGAAGTACTGTCTGGCTGTTCTCGCGCTTGCGATCGCGACTCCGGCCGCCGGGCAGGACCGCGTTCCCGAGCAGTTGAGCCTGGAAGAAGCGATTGCACTCGCGCTGCGGAATAATCCGCAACATCAGCTGCTGCAGAATGATCTGGAGGTAGCCGATGCGGGTATACGCAGGAGCTACGGTGCATTCCTACCCGAGCTCAGTCTCAGGGCAAGTGTCAGTTCGACCTACCGTGAATCACAGACCAGTCTCGGCGATTTTGGTGAGCCGCTGAGTCAGCCGCGCCCGATCATTACCAAGACCAGCGCCGGTAGCCAATCCATCGGGCTGGGTTCGATCACACTGTTCGACGGTGGAAGTCAGTTCCGCAACCTCAGCATCGCCAAGGCCGAGCGGCAAGTCGCGACCACGAACATTCTGAGTGGCGAGAACACGCTGCGAGCCAATGTTACGCGCGCGTATTACCAGATCGTGAACGCCGAGCGCCGCATCGAGCTGGAGCGCCGCCTTCTCACGTTTGCGGAAGAGCGCATGCAACTGGTAGAACGCCAGTTCCGCATCGCCGCCGCCAAGCAGACCGACTTGCTCGGCGCCCAATTTGAAGTATCCCAGCGCAAACAGTCGGTAGCCGATGCCGAATCCAATGCGCGCCGTTTGCGCCTGGATTTGCTTCAGGTGATCGGTATTGCCGGCGAGCAGCCGTTCAAGGTCGTGGCCGATTTGCCCCCCATCACGGATCCGGCAACGCTGAATGCGGCAACTCTGATCGCGCGTGCCGTGGCCACGCATCCACGGATTCTCGCCAGTACGGCGGCTGAGAATATTGCGGAAAGGAGAGTTTCCAATTCCAAGGCCAGCCGACTGCCCAGCCTGACTCTCGTTCTACCGTCCTACGGCTGGGGCGCGACCGAGCGTGGCTTGTTCGACGCCTGGGGTCAAATGGGAGCCGCGAATAACTCGTTCAGTTTTGGCCTTTCCGCGAACCTGCCGTTGTTCTCGAAATTCCAGACCAGCTTCGCGATCGCCCAAGTGAATGCCCAGGCCGAGGACGCGCGCCATCAAAACCGCCAGGCGCGGCTCGAGGTCGAGAATGGCGTGCGCACGGCCCTGATCGAGCTCGAGCGTTCCCATCGCAGTCTCGTGCTCGCGCAGGAGCAAGCCACGGTCGCACAGCAGCGATTGGAGCTGGCTCAGGAAGAATACCGTGTTGGCGCCACCAACTTCACCATCCTGCAACAGATCATTCAGCAAAACGACCAGGCACAGCGCTCGGTGATCGAAGCGCGCTTCAACCTGCTGAACGCACGGGTGGCGCTCGAGCAGGCAATCGGCGGCCCACTCGTTCCCAATAACTAGGAAGAGCGCACGGATGTCCCTGCCGCGTCTCTCCATCAATCGCCGGGTCGGCGTCGCGATGTTCTACGTCGCGGTGGTCGTGCTGGGCGTGTTGTCATTCCGCCGCCTGCCCATCGACCTGCTGCCCGACATCGCATACCCGAAGCTGGTCATCTACAAGACCTATCCCGATGTCGCACCGATCGAGGTCGAACGCTTCGTAACCGAACGCATCGAGCAATCCGTGGCGCGTGTGCCCGGCGTGGAGCGAGTCGAGAGCATCACGCGCGAGGGCATTTCGCTGACCGTGCTCAATTTTGCGTGGGGCACGGACATGGACTTCGCCGCGCTGAACGTGCGTGAACAGCTGGATCAGATCCGCGACCAGCTGCCCAATCCCACAGATCGTCCGTACGTGCTGCGCACCGATCCGCGCAGCGAGCCGATTGCCGCGATCAGCGTGAGCGGTCCCAACGACCTCTGGGCGCTCAAGGACCTCGCCGAATCCGTGTATCGCCGTCGGCTCGAACAGCTCGATGGCGTGGCGCAGGCGCTGGTGACCGGTGGACTCGAGCGTGAGATCCATGTCGACGTTGACCTCGGCAAGCTCGACAGCTACAACCTCACGCTGCAGCAGATCAAGACCGCGCTCGAGCGCTCCAACGTGAGCTCGGCCGGCGGGTCCATTCTGCAGGGCCGCTTCCGCTACCCGCTCCGCACGCTCGGTGAGATCCAGGCCGTAAAGGAAATCGAGCAGCTTGTGGTGGCGCGGCCGCAGCTTCGCCGGCCCCGGTCTCGGCGGACGTAGTCG
>JBBDWZ010000142.1:18700-29874 GCA_040902615.1 Gemmatimonadota bacterium
TGGTGGGGGCGCGGCCGCAGCCGGGCGGCGCCGCCGGCTCGGGCGCGGCCGGCGTGATTCTCGTGCGCGACATCGCAACCGTGGATGATGGCTTCAAGGAACGCGAGGCCATCGCGCGCTACAACGGCAGGGAAGCGGTCGGCCTTCTGATCTTCAAGGAATCGGGCGCCAACACGGTCCGCGTAATGGCTGACGTGGAGACCGTACTCGAGCAGTTGCGTAGCGACTACAAGGCCGTTCAGGTCGACATAGCATCTAGCCAGGCCGGTTTCATCTCCGGTGCGATCAACAACCTGGTGATCGAGATGGTGCTGGGCGGGTTCCTGGCCTTCCTGGTATTGGTGTTGTTCCTGCGCGATGCCCGTTTCCCGATCGCCGTTGGACTGGCGATCCCGATTTCCGTGATCGTCACCTTCGCGCTGCTGCACGCGGCCAATGTCTCGCTCAACATCATGAGCCTGGGCGGCCTGGCGCTCGGGGTCGGCATGCTGGTCGACAACTCGATTGTCGTGATCGAGAACATCTTCCGGCATCGGGAAAAGGGATTGAGCGCGTCGCTTTCCGCCGCGGTGGGCACCGAGGAGGTGCAGCGCGCGATTACCGCCGCAACGCTCACCACCATAGCCGTGTTCGGTCCGATCATTTACGTCGAAGGGGTAGCCGGCCAGCTGTTTGCCGCACTTTCCTTCGCGGTCGGCTTCTCTTTGATGGCCAGTCTGATCGTGGCCTGCACGCTGCTGCCAGCTATGGCCTCGCGTTGGGAGGGTGGCACCGAGGCAAGAGCGACGAGCTCCGGCTGGCGTGCGGTGGCCGCCCGTCCATTACACGCCTTCGATCGCGTGTTTGCGCGGTTCGCCGCCTGGTATGAACGCATGCTCGCGCTTGCACTGCAGTATCGCGCGCGCACGATCTGGCTTTCACTGGCGCTGTTTGCGCTCACCATTCCGGCCGCGATTTCGCTGGATCGCAGCGTGCTTCCCGAAGTCGACCAGGGCTCGTTCAAGGCGCGGCTGGTCCTGCCCAAGGGCACACCGATCGAGCTGACCGATGAGCACGCGCAGAAGCTCGAGCGTATCCTGCGCGCCGATCCAGCGGTCGAAGCCGTGTTCACGCACGTCGGCCGGCGCAGCGCGCTGCTCAGCTCGGACCAGGACGACAGCGGCTTGAACACCGCGCTGCTCGAGGTGCGACTCAAGGGCGGCCGAGGCACGCCCGCGGCGTTGGAGCGACTCCGGCCGCAGGTGAAGGATTTCCCGGCGGGCTCGCTTGCCCTGGAATCGGGCGAGGCGACCGCGCTCGGCAAGCTGCTGGGTGGTGGCGAGGCCGACCTCGCGGTGCGCGTGCGCGGCGAGGATCTGGATCAGGCGTTGCGCTACGCGCGGCAGGTCCAGGAAAAGCTGATGACCGTGGGCGCGGTGACCAATGTGCACCTCGGCACCGAGATCGGTCAGCCCGAAGTGCTGGTCGATGTCAACCGCGAACGCGCGACCTCGTTCGGCATCGAGCCGGGCCAGGTGGCCGATTTGGTCCAGCAGTACATGGGTGGCGTGAAGGCCACCGACTTCATTGCCTTCGATCGCAAGATTCCCGTGATTCTGCGGCTGCCGGAATCCGCGCGCCGCTCGATTACTACGCTGGATCGATTGTCGATCAACGGCATTCCGTTGCGCGAGCTGGTCACCGTGCGCGATGCCATGACCGCCTCCGAGATTCGACGCGTCGATCAGAACCGCGTGGTGCCGGTCTTCGCGGACGTTGTTGCCGGTGATGTCGACGAGGCAGTCACTGCGATTCGGGCGGCGATTGCGCCGATTGCGGTACCGCGTGATCTGCGGGTCGAGATCGGCGGCGAAAACGAGGAAATGCGCAAGAGCTTCCGTGACCTCGCGCTGGCTTTTGGACTCGCGGTGCTGCTGGTCTACATGATCCTGGCTGCCGAGTTCGAATCGCTGATTCACCCGTTCACGATTCTGCTGAGCGTGCCGCTGGCTTTGATCGGCGCGGTCTGGGCGCTCTTCGCGTTCGGCGCGGGCATCAACGTGGTCAGCCTGATCGGAGTGATCGTACTCGTCGGCATTGTCGATAACGATGCCGTGGTCAAGATCGATTTCATCAACCAGATGCGCCGTGAAGGCATGTCCGTGCGCGAAGCGATCAAGGCGGCCGGGCATTCACGACTGCGGCCAATCGTGATGAACACGCTGACCGTGATGTTTTCCGTGGCGCCGATGATGTTTGCGTTGGGATTGGGTGGTGCCTTGCAGGCGCCGCTCGCGATCACGGTCTTCGGTGGTCTGTTCACGGCCACGGCGCTCACCTTGATCGTCATTCCAGTCGTGTACGAGCTGATCGATGAGCTGGGTGAGAAACTGAAGCTTCGGTTTGGCGGCAAGCCCGCACCCGTCGAAGTGAAGCAGCGGGAAGTGCGCGAGCCGGCGATAGCAGGCGGCGACTGATGGTTCGCTTCTCGATCAACCGCCCGGTTACGATCGCCATGAGCTACCTGGCGCTCAGTCTGCTGGGGGTGCTGGCCTGGCGGAACCTGCCGATCGAGCTGCTGCCCGACACCGAACTGCCCCGGCTTTCCGTAACCGCGAGCTGGCCCGGATCCTCGCCTGAAACCGTTGAAGCATTCCTCACGTCTCCGCTCGAAGCCGCCATCCAGCAGGTCCGCGGCGTCGAGAACATTCTCTCGACCTCCATGGAGACTGCGGGTACCGGCACGGCCCGCATCGACATCGAGTTCGAGCGCGAAACCGACATGGAGTTTGCGCGGCTCGAGCTGTCGGAGCGTATGGCCGCCATCGAGGAAGACCTGCCGGTGGGCGTATCCGGACCCTACGTGCAGATGTACGTGCCGGAGGCGTTCTCGCGGCAGGAGCGCGAGTTCATGCGCTACACCATCACCGGCCCTTACACGCTCGAGTACCTCGCTACGTACGTTAACGACGAGATCGGCCGCGAGCTGCGCCTGATCGAAGGTGTGGCCGACATTCGCGCGAATGAGGGCAGAAAACGGCTGCTCGAGCTGGAGCTGAACGAAGCCCAGGTGCGCGCGCTCGGCATGAACCTGGGCGAAATCGCGAATCGCATCCGTGCGCTCGAGTACGTGAAGGAAGCGGGGGCGGTGAGTCGGGAAGGCATGTGGTTCCCAATCGCGTTGCGTCATTACGCGGACTCCATCCCGCAGATCCTGAACCTGCCGGTGATTCAGGACAGCGGACGGCTGGTGCGGGTTGGTGATGTCGCCACCCTGCACGACACCTTCGAGGAGCCGCGCGGCTACTCGCGCATTGATGGTCGCCCGGCCATCGGCTTCACCGTTCTGAAGTCCCCCGCGACCAATACCGTCGAAGTAGCGCAGCGCGTAATCGCCCGCGTGGCAGAGCTGGAGGCGACCCTGCCGCCCGGCGTCCGGCTGATCCTCAACAGCAATCAGAGCGACGGTATCAAGAAACAGCTCGATGACCTGCGCTCCCGATCGCTCATCTCGGCTTTGATCGTTTTCGCCGTGCTCGTGCTCTTCCTGCGTTCCTTCCGGGTAGCCGCGATCGCATTTGCCACCATCGTGTTCTCCGTCTTGATCACTCTGCAGTTGATCTACTTCGGCGGCTTCACCCTGAACGTGCTGACGCTGATGGGCCTGGCCATGGGCTTCGGCCTGATGATCGACAACTCGATTGTCGTACTGGAGAACATTTATCGGCGACGATTCGCCGGCGACAGTGTGATCGAAGCGGCGGAGCAGGGCACGGGTGAAGTGCTCGTGCCCGTTCTGGGCGCAACTATTACCAACGTGATCGTGCTGCTGCCCTTCGTTTATCTGCAGGGCGAGCTCAAGATCTACTATGTCCCGCTCGCGTTCGTGGTTGGCTTTGCCCAGCTCGCCAGCCTGGTGGTCGGCTTCACTTTCATTCCCGCGCTGGCCGCTCGTGCACTGCGCTCCAGCAAATTCACCTGGGGCGGCGGCAGCGATAAGCGCAGTGATCCGTTCTACAAGCGCATCTACATCTGGTTCATTCGACGTTCACTTCGGTACCCCTGGCCGACCGTTGCCTTCTGCCTGCTGCTGCTCGGCGGTACCTACTATCTGTTCCAGAAATACGTCACGCGTGGCGTGCTCTGGGGACGCTTTGGCTACGGTGAGCAGACCTATATCTCGATCATGATTCGGCAGCCACGCGGTGCCGAGCTGGAGCAGACCGACCGCATCGCGAAGTTCTTCGAAAACAAGTTGGCCGAGGTCGATTTCGTAGAGCAGTTCGTGGCCACTGTGAATCCGCTCGATGCCAATATCCGGGTGACCTTCCCGGATTCGATCGAGCTGACCGATGCACCGGTGGTTCTGAAGGAACAGCTATCCGAGCACGCCGTCGCCTTCGGCGGCATGTCCATCTCGATCCAGGGGTTCGGTCCGGCTTTCAGCGGCGGCGGCGTAGGCGGCGGCGGATCGCCCAACTACAACATCAAGATTCTCGGCTACAACTACGAAAAGGTCCGCGAGATTGCCGAGGACATTGCGCTTCGACTGAAAGGCTTCAGCCGCGTGCGGGAAGTCGACACCAACTCGGCAACGCGCAGCTTCTCGAGTGATCGCGCCTCCCAGATCGTAATCACGATCAACCGGCAGCGGCTGGGCATGCACGGCCTGAACGTGCAGGACGTCATCAGGGAAATCAGTGCCGCTACCAGGGGGCGGACCGCCGGTTCGCCGCTTCGGATCGCGGGTGAAGAAGTGCTCTTCGAAGTGAAGCTCGAGGGCAACCGTTTGATGGACGTCGTGGCCCTCAAGGAGTTGCTGCTGCCCGCACCCACCGGCGAGCTGGTGCGGCTCGGTGATGTGGCTACCATGGATGAGCGAAGGGTGCTGGGCCGGATCATCCGTGAGAACCAGGAATACCAACGCCTGGTCAGCTACGAATTTCGCGGACCCAACAAACTGGGTGACCGCGTACGCGAAGGCGTGATGAAGCACACCACCCTGCCTCCAGGCTTTTCGCTCGAGGAGGATCAAGGCTACTACTGGTCTCGAGAGGAGCAGGCACAGATCTGGGGCGTCATTTGGTTCGGGATCATCCTGATCTTCATGACCTCGGCTACGTTGTTCGAGTCCATCCGCCAACCGATCATCGTTCTGCTCACCGTACCGATGGCGCTGATCGGAGTATTCCTGATTTTCACCTGGACCCGCGCCAGCTTTACCCGCGAGGCCTACATCGGTGTGATCATGATGGCGGGTGTAGTGGTCAACAATGCGATCCTGCTGGTCGACCACGTCAATTCGCTGCGCCGCCGCGAGGGCATGGAACTGGTCGAGGCGCTGATCCAGGGTTCATCGGAACGCGTGCGACCCATCCTCATGACCAGTGCGTCCACCATTCTCGGCATGCTGCCACTGGTGCTGTTCAGCGAGTCCGCGGATTCCAACATCTGGAACGCACTGGGCTACGCGATGATCGGCGGCCTGGCCAGCTCTACGATTCTTGTGCTCACCATCACGCCCGCGCTCTACCTGCTGTTCGAGCGGCGGCCCGAGCGGAAGCGCCTGGCCAGACTCGCACCGCCGCCGGACCCTGAGCTGCAATTCGCGGGAGCCGACTGACTCCGGAGGTACTCATGCGTACCGCGTTGGTTGCGGTTGGTTGTCTCCTCTGCGTCACCGTTCTGTCTGCACAGACGCCGCGCTGGACCGCTACTCGTGATCTGCGGATCGGCGATGTGAACGATCCCGAGTACGCAATTTCATACGTGCGCAGCCTGCTCGTTGGTAGAGATGGCAGCATCTACGCATTACAGGATCAATCCGAAGTGCGGGTGTTTGGTGCCGAGGGTCGGTCGCGATTCAAGTTCGGACGGCGTGGCGAAGGACCGGGCGAGTTCACCGGTGCAGCACGGATGGGCTGGAAAGGCGACACCATCTGGATCTACGACTCGCGTCAGGCACGCATCAGCTTGTTCCTGCCCGATGGCAAATTCCTGTCGGTATTGCCTGCGAGGAACCCTTCGGTGCCGGCAGGCGCGGGTGTGGTACGGGCCACCGGTTTGCTGGCTGATGGAACACTCATCGGCGGGCTCGCCGTTTCTGCCAATGATGCTGCCGAAGGAAGGGTCACTTCGAACGCGCTCCTGCGCTTCTCGCGGCAAGGCGAGGGCGAGGGCGCCCGCGCTGTGCTGGACACGCTCGCGGTCTATTCGATCCGGAATTCGACGCACCTCATTACCGACCCGGAGAATCCACGCGGCGTACGAAGCTACACATCACAGCCGTTCGGCGATGCGCCTTTGGTCGCCACAGCCGCCGATGGCGGTGGCGTATACGTCGTGGATCGACCGATCGCCACGAACGCGCGCCAGGCAAACTTTACCGTTTCGCGGATGAATCTTCGGGGTGATACGGTGTATCGACGGAGCTTTGTTTACGTGCCTCAGCGTTTGGCCAAAACGCAGGTCGACAGTGTAGTGCGTGAACGGGTGGCCACATCCACGAAATCCGTTGCCGCCGGTTTTGCGCCCGCGCTGCAACCTGGTAACGCAGAACGCCTGGTCCGAAAGGGTCTATTCGTGCCCGTGTTGCACCCTCCGGTTCAGCAAGTGGTGAGCGGTGATGACGGAACGCTCTGGTTGCGGCGCGAGGACCTCGGCCGCGCCACCCACACCTGGCAGGTATTGGATGCGAACGGTGTTACCATTGCCACTGTTGACCTGCGCGGCAAGCTCGCGGTAACGAACGCGCGGCGCACTGCGGTATGGGGGCAGGAATTCGACGAGCTTCAAGTGAGTTACATCGTCCGCTACCGGCTGACTGCCGGACCGCCACCGCGCCGCTGAACCGTTGCCTGACATCCGCGGAGCCGCCGAGCACTGAGCTGCAATTCGCAAGAGCTGACTAACTCCGGAGGTACTCATGCGTACCACGTTATTTGCGATTGGTTTTCTCTTCTCCAGTGTTCTTCCTGCACAGACACCTCAATGGACCGCGACACGTGATCTGCGCATCGGTTCGGTTGACGATCCGGAGTACGCCTTTACCTGGATGCAGGGGATAACGCTGGACCGTAACAACCGGATTTACAGCCTCCATTACGAAGAGCGAGTGGTCCGCAACTTTGATGCGGCCGGAAAAGTGTTGAAGAAGTTTGGTCGGCGCGGTGAAGGACCGGGTGAGTTCAGAAACCCTGCGCTCATGGATTGGCGGGGCGATACGCTTTGGGTGTACGACTCCGTTCAGCGGCGCTTCCATCTCTTTGCCACCGACGGTCGTGTGCTGGGCACGATTTCCGTGATCCCGGAAGGAGCCGACGCGCGCAGCCCGATGCCCGCATCACCGCGCGCACTCCTCAACGACGGCTCCATTCTCGGCCAACTGTCGATCGGCCAGATCGTAGGTCCCATGCAAACGGGCGGCTCTCCCGATCGCAGCGCATTAGTGCGCATGACGCGCCAGGGTAAGATCCTCGACACGCTGGCCATCTACACATCGCGAAACATGTACCTCCGGGTTGCCGACCCCGATCGCCTCTGGAGCACCGTGTTCGGGAACCCGTACGGCGTAGCCACGCTGTACGCGCCGGCGGCCGATGGCGGGTCGGTTTTTCTGGTCGAGCGGCCAATAGCAACGAATTCGCGACAGGGCTCCTTCACCATCCGCCGAATCGGCGTGCGCGGCGACACGATTTCCGTGCAACGATACTCGTACGTCCCACAACGCGTGACCACCACGCAGACCGACACCGCATTGGAGCCCCTGATAACGAGTCTGTCACAGCCACAAGGCGACCGACCCGCTCGCGTCACTCGGGCGGCCGCGGAGCGCATGGTGCGTGGTGTGGTCGAGGTTCCTGAGTTTCACCCTCCAGTCCAGGAGATCGTTGTGGGAGTGGACGGCACGCTTTGGCTCCGGCGCGAAGATTTGCGGCGCACGACGAATTCCTGGATGGTCCTGGATGGAAGCGGAAAACTGATCGGTACGGTCAATCTGCCGAACCGCATGCGCGTCCTCGCGGCGAACCGCACCACGGTCCTCGCGGAAGAACGCGACGAGCTCGATGTCGTTTATATCACGCGATACCGGATCACCGCCTCCCGATAGCGAGCCGCCACGCCGCGGTCTACTTTGCGCGGATGATTGATCGCGTCCGCGTCCGCTTCGCCCCCTCACCCACAGGCTACCTGCACGTGGGCGGTGCCCGCACCGCTCTCTTCAACTGGCTCTTCGCCCGGCACCACCGCGGCGCGTATCTGCTCCGCATCGAGGATACCGACCGCGAGCGCAACGATCCCGTGATGACCGATGTGATTCTTCAGAGCCTGGCCTGGCTTGGCCTGGATTGGGATGAAGAGGTTGTTCACCAGGCGGATGGACTCGCGCGGCATCAGCGGGATGCCAACACGATGCTCGCCAGCGGTGGCGCTTACCGCTGCTTCTGCACAGCTGAAGAGCTGGAGCAAAAACGCGCGGCCGCGGGTGATGGCTATCGCTATGACGGGAAGTGCCGCGAACTCAGCCGCGAGGAATCGGACGGGCGCGCTCGCGAGCCGCATACGCTCCGGTTCAGGGTGCCGAACCAGGCGGTGAGCTGGAACGACGCCGTACACGGTGTCATCGAGTTCCCGATCGGCGGTATTGATGACTTCATCATCCTGCGCACGGACGGTACGCCGATCTACAACCTGGCGGTTGTAAGTGACGACCTGCACATGCGCATCACGCACGTGATTCGCGGTGACGACCACGTCTCGAACACGCCCAAGCAGATTCTGATTTACCAGGCATTGGGGGCCGCGCTGCCCACCTTCGCCCATGTGCCCATGATCCTGGGGAGTGATGGCAAGCGTTTGTCCAAACGTCACGGCGCAACCGCGGTCGGCGAATACCAGCACCAGGGCATCCTGCCGGAAGCGCTGCGCAACTTCCTCGCGTTGTTGGGCTGGGCACCGGGAGAGGATCGGGAAGTCATGAGCCTCGACCAAATGACCGATTTGTTTTCGCTCGAAGGCATCAACAAGAAGAGCGCGGTATTCGACACCCAGAAACTGCTCTGGATGAACGGGCAGTTCATGAACGCGATGACCAGCGATCAGCTCGAGCCGTTAGTGGTTGCCGAGCTGATGCGCAAGGACCAAAGCGATCCCGAAAGGCTCGCCGCGCGCGGCGACTGGTTGCGATCGGTTATCGAGTTGACCAAATCCCGTGCGCGTTCCATTACCGAGCTGGCCCAACTCGTGGAGCCCTATCTGCAAGACCTGCCACGTTACGATCCGGCCGCCGTTGAAAAGCACTGGAAGGACCCGGATACGGTTCATTCCCGTCTGACATTGTTGCGTGAGCGCTACGCGACGTTGATCACGTGGGCACCCGCTGCGCTCGAAAAAGTGTTGCGTGACGTTGCCGCTGAGAGCGGTGTAACCGCGGCCGCCTTGATTCACCCGTTGCGCGTCGCGCTCATTGGCGTCGCGGTGTCGCCCGGAATCTTTGACGTTTTGGCAGTTTTGGGGCGCGAGCTGTCGCTGCGACGCATCGATGCCGCGCTCGACAATTTGCGGGCCACGCGCGCATAAGTTTTGATGGCTTGACACGACCGTTACGCATCCATAGCATCTGCATCGACTGCTCTATTCTCCCACACATTTTGCGCGAACCTTGAGGCGATGATGCCGAAGCCATTGACGAGCCTTGAGCGCCGAATTCTCGACTACCTCGTGGAGTACTTGCGAAAGAACACGTATCAACCGTCGATACGTGAAATTGGCAAGCGATTCGGCATCAAGAGTACAAAAACGGTTTCGGAGTACCTTCAGGCGCTCGCCGACAAAGGCTGGGTGGAACGTGATCCATCACGCTCGCGCGGCGTTCGTTTGATCGGTATGGAAATGAACCCGGCTACGGTAACGGTACCGCGCCTGGGTCATCACCTGATTCCGGACGATGTGCCCGTGGCGCTCGAGCTCGATCGCCAGCTGGCCGGCGCAAACGGAACCTTCTGCGTTGCGATGCACGGCGATGGTCTCGCGGCCGAAGGCATTCGTGATGGTGACCTGCTGCTGGTCGAACCGATCGACCGCGGTGAGCTCGAATCCGGTGACCTGGTGTGTTACATGCACGCGGATGAGGATCCCAGCATCGAGCGGCACAATCGTGACCGCGTTCCCCCTCGAGTCGGTGATCCGCCTGCGGGTCGCGTGGTCAGTGTCGTGCGGCGTTTGCGTTCCCCCGGGATTCGCGCGGCCGCTGAATGAAGTGAGCCCGCAGTTCTCTCCAGGCCAGCCACAGGATCGTTTCTGGATGCAGCGGGCGCTCGAACAGGCGCTCGCTGCTCGTTCTCAGGAAGAGGTACCGATCGGCGCCGTCATCGTCCACGACGGCAAACTCCTCGCCGAAGCGCACAACCTCACGCGCACGTGGTCGGATCCGACTGCACACGCCGAAGCGGTCGTCATTCGGCGGGCGGCCGAAAAGCTGGGCGGCTGGCGCCTGCTGGACGCCACGCTCTATGTCACGCTCGAGCCGTGTGCGATGTGCGCCGGTGCGATCGTGCTCGCGCGCATTCAGCGTCTGGTCTTCGGCGCATTGGATGCGAAGGCGGGAATGTGTGCTTCGCTGGGCAACCTGGTGCAGGACCAGCGGCTCAATCATCGGGTCGAGCTGACCGGCGAGGTGCTGGCTGAACCGGCCGGTCAGCTTTTGCGCGACTTCTTTCGCGCCCGCCGCTGATGCGCGTGCTGCTCGCCGATTCAGTGCAGCAGTTCTTTGCAACTGAAACCGATGTACCCGCTGACATCGAGGTCGAGTGGTACGCCGGCGATGATGTGACCGGCGGCGACTTCGTGGCGATCATGCCAGACATCACGCGACGGATCACCGACACTCACCTGGACCGCCTGCCTGCGTTGCGGATCGTCGCCAACTACGGCGCCGGCTACGACAACATCGACATCGCGGCCGCGCGTGCGCGCGGCATCCCGGTCAGCAACACACCCGGTGCGCTGACCGGCGCGACCGCCGAGCTGACCTGGGCGTTGACACTCGCGATTGTCCGGCGCATGGGTGAAGGCGAGCGCCAGTTGCGTGCCGGTGAATGGCGCGGCTGGCAGCCGACCCATATGCTCGGCACCAACCTGGACGGCAAGACGCTCGGGATCGTTGGCGCCGGCCGAATCGGCCGGGAAGTAGGCCG
>JBBDWZ010000143.1:0-29702 GCA_040902615.1 Gemmatimonadota bacterium
TGACCGCTTCACGATCGCCAGACTCAATGACCAGCTGGGCGACCGGGCGAAAGCCATAAGCTGGTACGAGTCATTACTGGACGGCTTCGACTTCGCCTGGGCTGCGCCCGCTCACCGCGCGCTGGCCAGCATACATGCCGCCGCCGGCGACAGTACTCGCGCACGTGCACATGACACGGCGTTCCGGCGGCTCACGGCAAAATAGAGTTCACCCCAGAGAACACAGGACCACGGGGCGTTGCCGGCTCTACTTCAGCATCCACTATTCCGACGCATCTTGTTTTGTTGTTTTTGAGTTCGGTTTGTGCCACCGTCAGGATCTTCGGCAGCGAGTATCACGCATCTGCATTCGCAGGTCGGGACGCGCCAGGTACCCAAATTCAGAAATCCAAAAAGATATCTCCGTGCCGGTGGGTGAATGTACACGAGCATCTCTCTCTGCGTTCTCTGTGCCTCTGCGGTGCACTCATTCCGATCGCAGCGCCACGAGCGGGTCCACGCGGGTTGCTCTGCGCGTGGGCAGGTAGCTCGCCAGCATCGATACGATGGCGAGCAGGGTTGCGATCGCAGCGAAGGTGAGCGGATCGGTGGGTTCGACTTCGAAGAGCATGCGGCGCAATACGCGGGCGAGCGCGAGCGCACCGGCCAGCCCGATCCCGATGCCGATGCCGGCCAGCGTCATGGCCTGTCCCAGTACGAGCTTCAACACATCGCGTGCGTCTGCGCCCAGCGCAGTGCGGATGCCGATTTCCTGCGTGCGGCTGGCCACCGAGTACGAGATCACGCCGTAGATGCCGATCAGCGCGAGTGCGAGGGCGAGGGCGCCGGACGCACCGAGCAGCAGCGCATTGAAGCGCGGGCCACGTACGGATTCACGCACCAGCGATGTCATGGGCAGAATCTGACCGGCGGGAAGATCGCGATCGAAGGCGCGGATTTGCTGGCGGACCGCATCGATGTAGTTGCCCGGATCTCCAGTGGTACGCAATACCACGGTGAGTGCGCCGCGCGGCTCCTGCGACTGCGGCAAATACATCTCGGGCTCTGGTGAAACGCTCAAGCCGCGCTGCCGTACATTGCCGACCACACCGACCACGGTCACATATGGGCTGTACAGAATGCGGAACCGTTTGCCGACCGCGTCTTCACCCGGCCAGTACTTGCGTGCCATGGCTTCATTGATGATGACGACGGGTGGTGCCTGCGATTCATCGTAGTGCGCGGGAAAGGGCTGCTGCTCCCAGTAGCGGACCAGGGGCAGGGCCAGCCGCGCGTCGGCGTTGTTGAAGTAGCGGCCGCTTCTGAGCGGCATCTGCATCGCGCGGAAATAGTCGTGGCTGACCACGGCCATGAGCGCGCCCGGTTCCTGTCCTTCCGGTGGCTTCGGCCGATGCTCGATCGTGATCACGATGCCATCGCAGCAAGGGCCGACCGGAAGCTGTGATGTTGCGCCTACGAATTGCACACCCGGGAGCGCGTTGAAGCGCGCGCTCAGCTCTTCGTATGCGGCCACCGCGCGGGCCGGCGCTGCATACCGTTCTCCGGGCAGCGACACGGTTGCCGTCAGCACATTCTCCGAGTTGAAGCCCGGATCGACGCCAACCAGACGGGTGAAGCTCTTGAGCGTGAGACCCGCGCCTACCAGCAGCACCAGCGCGACCGCGATCTCAGAAACGACCAGCACACCAGCCATGCGGCGGCCGGGTCCCATGGTTGCGCGTGTGCCCTGTGACATCCAGTCACGCAGCTTGAATCGCAGACGTGAACTTTGAATCGCCGGCACGATGCCGCTGATCAGTCCGGTGAGCAGTGACAACGCAACCGTAATGGCGAGCACGCGGCCATCGATGGTCAGCTCGTCCATGCGCGGCATGTCCGCGGTCGCTACTCTGGGCAGCAGATCCACCACCCACCAGGCCAGCAGGATGCCGGCGCCGCCGCCGGCCACGCCCAGCAGAACGCTCTCGGTGAGCAGTTGCCGAATGAGCCGGCCACGCCCCGCGCCCAGGGCCGTACGCACCGCCAGCTCCTTCTGTCGTGCGGCCGCGCGAGTGAGCAGCAGATGCGCCACGTTGGCGCAGGCGATCAACAGAATGAAGGCAACGGCGCCGGTGAACACGATGAGCGGGCGGCGGACCTGGCCGACCACATGTTCATGAAGCGGCTTGGTGCTGACGCCGTGTCCGGTGTTGAAGCCCGGCAGCTCCTGCTCCAGCCGAGCGGAGATGGCAGCCAGGTCGCGCTGCGCAGCGGGAAGATCTACACCCGGTTTCAAACGCGCGATCACGAAGTTGCTGTGTTTGCCGACCTTTTGCGCTTCCGACGGCAAATCCATGGGCACCCAGAGATCCGGATCGAACGAACCCTTGGGTGGCATCACGCCGATCACGGTGTAAGGCAGATTGTCCAGCGTGATCGCGCGGCCAATCACGGCGCGGTCGCCACCGAACCGGCGTTGCCAGAGTCCCGAACTCAGCACTGCCACCCGTGGTGCACCGGTTTCATCATCGCTTTGCGCGATGGCGCGGCCAGCCAGCGGCACCGTACCGAGCACCGCAAAGAAATCGCCCGATACCACCATCGCCTCAAGTGCTTCCGGGTCGCCGCGGCCGGTCAGATTGAAGCTGTTGTAGCCGTACATCGCGATGCCTTCGAGCGTGCGATTCGCAGCGCGCCAGGCAACCAACTCGTGACCGGAAATGTTGCCCTGCTCGGATGCCTGATTGCGTTCGTTAACCACGATCAGGCGCTCCGGCTCTTTGAAAGGCAGCGGCCGCAGCAGTACCGAGTTGACCAGGCTGAAGATCGAGGTGTTGGCGCCGATCCCGAGCGCGAGCGTCAGGACCGCTATTGCTGTGAGGCCCGGCCGGCGCAACAGCATGCGCACACCGTATCGCAGGTCCTGCCAGAGGTCGCCCATGGATTCACTTTCGCTTGATGCGACAGGTCGCACGCTGAGCCTTACGATGCAAGTCGTGCCGGCAGCTTCAAGGCAACGGCCATTCCGGTCCGGGATCCTGCCCCCGAAAGCATGCAATCAGTGATGTTTTCGACTTTACGGGTGCCCACCGTCAACTGTACTGTGTCATGGAGCCGGGATGCATTGTTGCAGAAGTGAACGCTATCGAAAGGGCAGAGATGCGGTGGAGCTGGAGAATCGCGTGCGGGCTTTGCTTCCTTTGCGGCTGCGCCTCGGCAGCTAGCCCTTTTTCGGATCCCGCCACCATTACCTACGCACCGGCACTCCAGGTCGACCTGGCGGCGGCCCGGCTTCACCAAAGCGGCATCTACATACAGGACACGCGGATCGGCAACGGCGCTGAAGCCCGCGTACGATCGCAAGTCCAGTTGCACTACACGCTGCATCTGCCGGACGGCAAAGAAGTGCAAACCACTCGCAATAGCCAACCGCTAGGCGTGACGCTGGATGATCCGAGATTTCTCATCGGCGTGGCGATCGTCGGCATGCGGGTCGGCGGGGTGCGCAAACTGGTGGTGGCACCCAACCGTGGCTACGGCAGTGCGGGTGTGCCCGGACTGGTTCCACCCAATACTACGCTTGTCTTCGATGTCGAGCTGATCGCTGTGCAGTGAGTGAGATCAGCGCGATGTCCAGGCGCCACAACGCGGCTGTGAAGGAGGCTCAGCGTCGCGCGGCGGCAGCTGACGATTGGACAGTGATCCCAGGCGCAGATTGAACAGCTGCACGCGCTCGACGTTCAGATCATCGTAGGCAACACCCAAAACCCAATCACTGCCGTGGTCGGTCGGAAAAAAGCGCGGTGGCAATTCGACGCGCGCAACCGGCTTGCCGTTCTGGTAGGCGGTCCACAGCAGAGGGTACGATCCCGGGCGATATGGATCCTGAAGCCAGAGTCGGCCGCCACCGCCTGCAACCATGTCACCGAATGCCGGCATTACTGTCGCGTATTGTGAGCTGTAGACAGGAAGCACGCCGCCTGCAGGCATCATCACAGCGCTGGTCTCTATCCACTGCCGTTTGATGGCGTCGGTAACCAGTTCGGCTTTTCCGACTGACGCGTTGCGACGCAGCAGTCGCAAATCCGGGCCATACTCCGAGTACACTGCTTCGTCCTGGATTCCGAACACGATTCGATCCGGAAAAACCGCACTTTTCGGGATGCGATGCAGCCGCAACACGCGCGGGATTCCCGGATTGCCGGGCTCTCTGATGTTGACATAGCCCGGCAGTTTCGGCAGTGAATCGTTCACTACGCCGGCCGGATTGATGCGGTAAAGTGTCGCCGGTCGTTGAATCATTCCGGGTTCACGTGGCCCCGCGAGTGAGGCGTACGCGCGGCCGACGAAAGTACCGTCAGCCAGCCTGCCGATCACATCGATCCGACTCGGAAAACCGCGCGCATAGATTCCATCACCGGTGAACAGAGATACCCGCGCAGCGGGATAGGCGTCGTAGGCACCGATGGTGTCGCCACCGGCCCGGAATATCCGGGTCAAGCGTTGGAATTCGCCGGGACCGACGCCTCGTCCGCCGGTCGTCTTGATGTGTTTCCCGGTTGCAGAGTACACGCGCAACTCGGCCGATCCACAATTGCCGAGCACGATCCGACCATCGGCAAGTCGCAGGGCATTGCTCACACCGCTGAGCAGATAAGGCGCGTCCCCATCGACCTCGCCAATGCTGAACACCGGCCGAGGATCAGTGCGGAAGGTCGGAAGGTTTTGTGCCGGCAGCGCAGCATCGAATCCGGCGAGGAGAAGAACCGTAGAAAGCAGCACCGATCGTTTCATGGAAACCTCACGGGTTCGGCGGGTTGTTCACCTGATCCAGCAAGTCGAACACGCCTTCTTCGCGCAGCACGCGCAGACCGACGCGCTGGGATGAGATGCCCGGACGCAGCTTGTAGTCGTACGCGAGCCGGCCGCTCTCCTCGGCGGCATCGAAGCGGCTGCATTCCACATAGCGCGTCTCCAGCAATCCCTCACCGAGCTCCAGCAAATGCGACGAAATCACGAATACGGAGTTCTCGCGCTGCGCCAGCCGCGTGAACACGGCACGCGATGCGTCGTAGGCATCTTTTACGTTGGTGCCCATGAACGGCTCGTCGAGCAGTGCCACGACCCGACGCCCATCGGCGAGGGCGCGCGCGATCGCTTTGATGCGAAGCGCTTCGGCGCGGAAGAAACTGATGCCTTCACGAATATTGTCGACCAGGGCAATCGCGGTGAACAAACTGTCGCAGGGCGAAAACTGAAACGAACGCGCCGGCACGCCCACGCCGAGATGTGCGAGATAAATGGCGATGCCGCACGAACGCAGGTAGGTCGTCTTGCCTGCCATGTTGGGCCCGGTGAGAAACAACAACCGGCGATCGCCGTCGAGGTGAAGCGGGTTGCCGATCGCGTCGGGGAGAAACGGGTGGCGCACGTCTTCAGCAATGATCTCGAGCTGTCCGTCCCGTATCTCGGGCACGATGAAGCCGAGCTTGCGATTGGCTTCGGCCATTGCCACCAATGCATCGATCTCGTAGGTGAGCCGTAACAAGCGGTCGAGCGCCGGCCGTTCATCGGAGCGCAGGATTCGATCGGTGCGCATGGTCTGCCAGAACCACGGTTCAGTTGCCCCTTCTTCGGGCAAACTGGTGAATGCGGGGCGAGCCAGCAGGCTGCGCATTTCCGACAGCAATGGAGCCAGATCACCCGGCGGACTGACCAGTTCCGGACGTTCGGCAAAGCGCCGCAGGGCATGGATCAGGCGTGCGGCCTGCACGATTCGGCCGACGATGCGGCGGAACTCGATGGTTTCGCCGAAACGCACCTCTGCCGATTCGAGAAACATTTCCAGCGGATTACTGGCTACGACCAGAGGTAATCCGGAGTTCAGGTACTGCTCGACCGGTGAAACCTGCACTTCACCGGGAAACCAGTCGAAGACCGGGCCGTGATCAGTAATGAAGCGTACCGCGTCGTGAACGGAGCGGATGCGCTCTGCTTTGGACCAGGGCGTGCGTAGTCGTGCCTGGAGCACCTTCGACCCGCCACTCGTCCGGGTGTAATTGAGAAGGTCATAGATGCTGGCCGCCCCGCCTTCGGCCTCGAAGATCTCGAGGTCGCGGAAGGTTTGACGGTCCATCTGCAGCTCATCCGGGTTGACCGGGCGAGCACGCCGGGCGGCGCCCACATCGATCGGCTCGGGAATGGAGAGAAGTTGCACCGGTACTGGACTCCGTCAGACTTGTGCCGCCGATTGAACCGACGTTCCAAGGTATCAAGGACACGGCTGGGTGAAAACGATGGGCTGGCGTCCATTTGCCTGTAACGATAAGGTACCCGCGATTTATTGTGCCGGGCCGCGTCGAGCTCACTAGCAGGCTTGGTGCGGTTTTTCTTTGCCGGATCCAAGGAGTTCGCATTGGATGTCTGACCCGCCGCGCGCCCCCGGAGTGTTAGCCGGGTCCTTCGAAGCAGGGACAGACGGACCGGCCGCGGCCGTGCCCGTAGCGCTTGATCTGTACCGGTTGCTGGTCGAATCGGTTCGGGATTACGCGATTTTCCACCTCGACCCAGAGGGGTACGTAGCGTCCTGGAACATCGGGGCAGAGCGCATCAAGGGGTACAGAGCCGACGAGATCATCGGCAAGCACTTTTCCACCTTCTACCCTGAAGGCGATAAGGATAAACCGCCACTCGAGCTGAAGGGCGCGATTGAAACCGGACGCTACGAGGATGAAGGCTGGCGCGTGCGCAAAGATGGCTCGCGATTCTGGGCCAGTGTTGTCATCACAGCGCTACGCGAGCCGAATGGTACGCTGGTTGGCTTCGCGAAGGTCACGCGTGATCTGACCGAAAGGCGGATGGGCGAGCTGCGCGCAATCGAGGACACCAAGCGCGTTGCTGCGATCGAGGCGGCCAATCGGACGCGGCTGGAGTTCGTGTCTGCGTTGTCGCATGAGCTGCGCACGCCACTCAATGCGATTGGCGGATACGCAGACTTGTTGTTGATCGGCGTTCGGGGCACGCTGACCGATCAACAACGTGAGGACCTCGAACGGATCCGCCGCAGCCAGCAGCATCTGCTACTCATCATCAACGACCTGCTGAATTACAGCCGGATCGACGCTGGCCGGATTCACTACGATGTCGCACCGGTGCCCATCCTCGAGGTCGTCGACAACGTGGGCCCGATCATCGACGTCATGGCCGTGAACAAGCAAATCACATTGGAACGGGATGGCTGTTCGCCCGACCTGGTCGCCAATGCGGATCGCACCAAGGTCGAACAGATCCTGCTGAATCTATTGTCGAATTCGATCAAGTTTACGCCCAGCGAGGGTCGCATCCGGATCTTCTGCGGGCGCCTTGGAAATCAGGTCAGCGTCAGTATCGAAGATACGGGTATCGGCATTCCGAGTGAACGCCTGGAGCAGGTGTTCGAGCCCTTCGTGCAGCTCGGAAGATCGCTTACGAGTGCGCAGGAAGGCACCGGATTGGGACTTGCCATCAGCCGCGAGCTGGCTCGCGCAATGGGCGGCGACCTCACCGCCGTCAGTGAGCCGGGTGCCGGCTCGACCTTCACTGTGACACTACCGTCGGTTTGACGGTTCGGCGCGTCAAGCAAGTGTGGGGCTGGCGATTGCGGCGGCAGTGTCTACCTATCGGCTGCTGGTGAATTGGGAATAGGGTTTTAATTGCGTGGGCGCTGGCAATGCGCGGCCGTGTCTACACATCGGCTGGTGGTGAATTGGGAATTGGGAATGTGGAATAACACCACGGACGCCGTGTGCCTGGTCCTGAGTTCTAGTCCTAATCCTCGCCCTCCTCCTCCCTCCTGAAGTCGCTGAAGAAACGATGAAAGGCGGGCGACTCCATCAAGCACCGGCGGATCCCCGATCCGATTCCCAATTCCTTATTCCTCATTCCGTTTTCCCCATCAGCCAGCGCCGGCTTGCTCTCCGCGGCAACACGTCCAGCACCCAAGGACCAGTTGCACCGCTGCATCGAACAGGCAAAGGCTTGTTCTGCGGGTAAGGCCGCCCACATCTTTCGTCGCACACCCGTGTAGTACCGGCAACACCCCCGATCGAGCACAGCAGCACCTGGAAAGGAATCCCGCAAATGAAGGGCTTTGCCATAACATCGGCTTCCGGGATACTGGTCGTTCTCGCCGGCGCAGCCGCCCAATTCAGCCAGCCACAGGCCGCGGCCCGGGTTGCGCTCTGGTCCGAGCCACGGCCTGCAGTTGTCGCGACTGAGCCGACTCGCGAAGCCGCGCTATCGAATGAAGCGCTGACCGAGGTGGTGCGCCGGGTTTGCGGTGCGTGTCACAGCGACCGGCTCAAGACCGGGAATTTGTCGCTTCAGCATTTCGATGTTGCGACGGCGGCGGCAACGGCCGAGACCACCGAAAAGATGATCACCAAGCTGCGTGCCGGCATGATGCCGCCGCCCGGCACCAAGCCACCGGGTGGCGACACGCTGCAGGCATTGGTCGAAACATTGGAGCGGCTGGTCGACCATGCAGCAGCGACCCGGCCGGAATCGGGTGGCCGCACGTTTCAACGGTTGAATCGTGCGGAATACGAGCGATCGATTCGGGACCTGCTGACTCTCGAAGTCGATGCCGGTGCCTGGCTGCCGCTCGATACGAAGAGTGCAAACTTCGATAACATCGCAGACGTGCAGATGCCTTCGGCCACGCTGCTGGACGCGTACCTGGATGCTGCCAGTGAAATCAGCCGGCTTGCCGTAGGCGATCCGCAGGCGAGCGTGGCTTCCCACACCTACAAGATTCCGCGGCTGGCATCGCAATGGCATCACGTGGAGGGTGCTCCGATCGGCACGCGCGGCGGTGTATCGGTCATGCACACGTTCCCGGCTGACGGCGAGTACGTGTTTGCGGTTTCGCTGCACGCGATCCCGACCGGTCAGCTGTTCGGCTCCGATGCGCCGTTCGATGAGAAGGTCGAAATCTCGATCAATGGCGATCGGGTCGGCTTGATCGAAGTGGATCGATTGATGTCACAGTCGGATCCCAACGGCATGGAGATCAGGACGTCGCCAGTCCGCGTGCGCGCCGGTGCGCAGCGCATTTCGGCAGCCTTCGTGAAAACGTTCGATGGCCCGGTCAACGACCTGCTGGCGATGATCGCTCACAGCATTGCCGATACGCAGATCGGCAGTGAATACGGCATCACGAACGTGCCGCATCTGCAGTCGTTCGCGGTTTCCGGGCCCTATAACTCGACGGGTGTTTCCGAGACCGCGAGCCGGCGGAAAATTTTCAGCTGCCGGCCGACCGCACCCGCGGAAGCGCGGCCCTGTGCCGAAAAGATCGTATCGCGACTGGGCGGCGCGGCCTATCGCCGGCCGCTCAGCCAGGATGATTTGAAAGGCTTGATGCCCTTCTACGAGCAGGGCGCGAAGAGCGGCGGCTTCGAGATCGGCATCCGCACCGCGATCGAGGCTTTGCTGGCCAGTCCGCATTTCATTTTCCGGCTCGAGGAGCCGCCAGCCAGGGCCAAGGCCGGTGAGCGCTACGCCGTCAGTGACGTCGACCTGGCATCGCGCCTGTCGTTTTTCCTGTGGGGCATGCCGCCCGATGAACCGCTGATGCAGCTGGCCAGCCGCGGCGCGCTGTCTGACCTGAAAGTGCTCGAGGCGCAGGCCCGCAGAATGCTCGAGGATCCACGCTCGGAAGCATTGGCCACGCGCTTCGCCGCGCAATGGCTGCGCCTGCAGGACATCGAGAAAGTGCATCCCGATGCTCTGCAGTTCCCCGATTTCCATGACCAGCTCGCGAACGCGATGCAGCAAGAGACCGAGCAATTCTTCTACAGCATCGTCCGGGAAGACCGCAGTCTGCTCGACCTGTTCACCGCTGATTACACGTACATGAACGAGACGCTGGCCGAGCACTACGGCGTTGCCGGCATCACCGGCAATGAGTTCCAGCGTGTCACCTATCCGGATGACAGCCGCAAAGGCCTGTTCGGGCACGCCAGCATTCTCACGCTCACCTCGCATGCGAATCGCACGTCGCCGGTTCTGCGCGGCAAATGGGTGATGGAGGTGTTGTTGGGGACGCCGCCGCCGCCACCACCGCCCGGCGTGCCGGATCTCGAGAAAACCGAAGAGGCGAAGGAAGGCCGGCTGCTGACCACGCGCGAACGCATGGAGCTGCATCGCTCGAACCCGACCTGCAGATCGTGCCACCAGTACATGGATCCGATCGGTCTCGCGTTGGACAACTTCGATGTGACCGGGAAATGGCGCATTCGCGAGAACGGCATGCCGCTCGATACCAAGGGTCAGCTCTACGATGGCTCGCCCGTGTCGACACCCGCCGAGCTGCAGCAGGCTCTGCTCAGGCGGCCGATTCCGTTGGTACGCAACTTCACGCAGAACCTGATGGCCTATGCACTCGGACGGCGTGTCGAATACTACGACCAGCCGACCGTCCGTGCGATTGCCAGTAACGCGGCCAGACGCGATTACCGAATGTCGGAATTCGTGCTCGGCATCGTGAAGAGTGATGCCTTCCGCATGAAGCGTGTACCCGTAGCCGCACTCCACAAATAGGGGGCCTCTCTCGCTTTCCCTATCCCCCATTCCTTATTCCTCATTCCCCATTCCCCATTCCGTATTCCCAACCGGCACCGCCGATCTGCTGCACGTGCCTGTTTCGAGACACATTGTCCTCGGTCGACGCACGTAATCACCTGCTCGTCCCAGCCACTTGCAACTCGACACTCCGTGTCATACCTGAATCGGATTGCGCGTTGCGTTGGTGAGCCGGCGCTGCGCCGGCATCCCTCATATGAGCACCCCATCGTTTCACAGTGAACGTTCGTGATACATCTCTACCGCCGAGGAGGTACGCATGAAACGTTTTTTGGTGACGGCCGTCGCGGTATTGGCGACCGTCTCGACCGCACCCGCGGGCGGACAATCCAATCCGTCATCCCGCGAGGATGAGAAAACGGTTCCCACCGAGAATGTCGTAGTCGGCACGATAACCGGCCGGGTCACGGAGACCGGCAGTGGGCGGCCACTCGTGTCGGTGCAGATGTCGATCGACGGTACGACACTCGGTTCACTCACCGATGCGCAGGGCCGTTACACCCTCGCCAACGTGCCGGCCGGTGAGGTGCGGCTGCTCGCGACCCGGATCGGATTCGCGCAGCTGCAGCGGACGGTCAGTGTGCGCGACGGCGCAACCGCAACGGCCGACTTTCAGATGACGGAAACGGCTGTGTTGCTCGATGAGATGGTGGTCACGGGCACGGCAGGCGGCACGCAGCGACGCGCCATCGGCAACGTGGTCACCACAGTCAATGCCGACCAGGTCATGGCCCGGTCGCCGGTAGGCAGCGTGGGTCAGCTGCTGAGCCAGCGTACACCCGGCCTGATGATGCTTCCGAGCACAGCCCAGGTAGGGACCGGCTCGGCCATCCGCATTCGCGGCAATAGCAGTCTTTCTCTGGGCAACGAGCCCATCGTGTACATCGACGGCGTGCGCATGGATAGCGATGCCGGGCGTGGCCCAGGCCAGCGTGGCGGCGCCAACGTAAGCCGTTTGAACGACATCAACCCCGCCGACATCCAGAGCATCGAGGTCATCAAGGGGCCGGCTGCCGCCACGTTGTACGGTACGGAGGCATCGAACGGTGTGCTCCAGATCATCACGAAGCGTGGCCAGTCGGGAGCGACGCGGTTCGATGTAGCCACCACGCTTGGCACCAACTGGTTGTGGAATCCGGCGGGCCGCACGGGCATGCGTTACTGCCGCATCACGGAACCGCAATGTGCCATGCGTACCTCGAATACACCCGATGGCCTTTTGTTCGGCTTCAACGTCTACGAAGAGGAAGCGAAGAATGGCAACGGGCCCATCTTCGGATATGGCAGACTGCAGAACGTCAGCGTCAGCGTGCGCGGCGGTACCGATGCGGTCCGGTACTTTGCCTCGGCATCGCGTGATGATGACATCGGCATTGTCGAATGGAACTGGGACAAGCGCATCGCGCTGCGAGCGAACATGGAAATGCTGCTCTCGCCCGCGGTGACGGTGGGCGTGAATACAGCCTACATCAAGGGCAACACACGGCTCGCGCAGGGTTCGATCGAAACCGATCCGTTCAGCAACCTGATCTGGTCCAATCCGCGCAGTCTCGACGCCGGCTCTCGCGGCTTCCTCAGCGCGCCGCCCGAGGAATGGGAAGAAGTGCACAGTCGCGCCGACAACGACCGCACCACGACCAGCGTCGAAATACGCTATCAGCCCGTGAGCTGGTTGAAGAACCGCCTGATTGCCGGCCTCGATTTGAACAACGAGAGCAACTGGACGCTGTTCCCGCAGCAGCCGGAGGGCGCCAGCCATTACTACGGACAGAATGGCCTGGGCAGCAAAGCGGTCAATCGCGGCAATCGCCGGTTTGTCACCGTCGACTATTCGGGTACTGCGGAGGCGAACTGGCGCAATTTCACGATGCAGCCCTCGTTCGGATTCCAGTTCTACAAGAGCGAATCCAACTTCATCAACTCATCGGGCACGAATTTCCCCGCGTTGCCGGTCACGACCGTGTCGGGTGGCTCGCTCAGGGACGGCGGCGAGACCTTTGTCGAGAACGCCACGGTCGGCGTCTGGCTGCAGCAGCAGGTGGGCTGGAACAATCGTGTTTTCGTGACTGCCGCGGTGCGTGGTGATGACAACAGCTCGTTCGGTTCGGAGTACGACGCAGCCATCTATCCGAAGCTGAGTGCAACCTGGGTCGTGCACGAAGAGCCGTTCTGGAATTTCGACTTCGTCGATCAGTTGAGGCTTCGCACGGCCTGGGGCGTGGCCGGTCAGCAGCCCGGTACATTCGACGCGTCGCGTCTCTACAGCCCACAGATTGGCTATCGCGATCAGCCGTCGCTGGTGCCCGGTCAGTTCGGCAATCCCGCATTGAAGCCCGAGCGCAGCAAGGAACTGGAGCTCGGCTTCGATGCCACGGTGCTGAAGGGCCGGCTGGATCTGGTTTACACGCGCTACCAGCGCTCGGTGGTGGACGCAATCATCAACAAGCCGCTGGCGCCATCCACGGGATTCACCGGATCGCAGATCGTGAACATCGGCGAGCTCGCGTCCTGGGGCAACGAGCTGGGCGTGATCGCGCGGCTCATTCAAGGCAATCGCTTCGGCTGGGAAGTCGATGCGCAATACGCGACCATCCGAAACGAGATCAAGAGCCTGGGTGGACTGGAATTCATCGGCGGCGCCGGCCAGGCCCAGAATCGCGAAGGCTACTCGATTGGTGATTTCTTCATGCGCCGCATTCTGTCCGCGGAAATCGATGCGCAGGGCACCGTGTTGTCTTCGCTCTGCGATGGCGGTACGGGACCGAAGGGGATCGATCCTGGCGGTGAGCCGGTTCCATGTGCTGGCGCTCCGCGCGTCTGGTGGGGTCGCACGCAGCCGACCTGGACACTGGGTTTCGGCAACACGTTTACGCTGTTCGACCACCTGCGCCTGTATAGCCGCGTGGAAGGCTACGGCGGCCATCTCCAGGCCAACACGGAAATCCGCGCCACCCACAATCAGGTTACGTCAGCAGCCGTTCTGCTGCGCAACGATCCGATCCTGCAGGCCACACGCATTCTCGAGAACGATGCGACCGGCACCTACAAGGCGGGTTTCCTGCGGCTGCGTGAAGTCACTGCAGCCTACGATCTGCCCAACCTGTTGGCGCAGCGTGTGGGCGCCAAAAGCGGGGCCATCAGCGTAGGCATGCGCAACGTGGCGATGTTATGGACCGCGGAACACGGCTGGGACACGCCGCGTGACGGCTCGGTCCGCGTCCCGGTTGCCAACCGCACCATGATCACGTGGGATCCGGAAGTGCGTTCGACCGGGCAGGCCGCAACGGGATACCAGACCGTGCTGCCGCCCGCTGCCAGTCTCGTCATGAGCCTGCGACTGAGCTTCTAAGGAGATGACCATGAAAACCAACTTGAAATCAGCGCGTGGCAACCGGATCCGTTCCCGTGCCATCGCGACGCTGCTCTTGCCGTTGTCCGTTGCTACGGCGTGTGACAGCCTGCTCGAAGTCGATTTGCCGGGAACGGTTCCAGCAGAAGCGCTCGACAATCCGGCGCTCGCACGCACAATGGTCAACAGCGCACTCGGCCGTTTCGAGTGCGCGTACACGAGCTATGTCGTTACCACGGGTGTCCTGGCCAACGAGTTCATCAACGCGTCGACCTGGCTGAATCTCAACACCTGGGGCTGGAAAGGACTCGAGCTGCATACCATCGCGGGCGGCTGTCCGGCTGGTCGCGATGCGACGGATATCGGCGCCTACACACCGCTGCAGCAGGCCCGTTTCATGGCGGAAGACGGCGCGCGCCGCATCGAAGGCTTCCCGGACGCCGAAGTCCCGGGCAAAGCCGAAATGCTGGCACAACTGTACGCCTACGCCGGCCTTGCTACCGTGTTGCTGGGCGAGGGCTATTGTGAGATGGCGCTCGACCTGAGTCCGCTAATGACCGACGTAGAAGTGTTTAGTCGGGCGGAGGAGCGCTTCACATCAGCCATCACGCATGCGCGCGCTGCGAACAACACCAACCTCGAGCTGCTGGCCACGGCCGGCCGTGCGCGGGCCCGACTCGACAAGAAGGATCTGGCCGGCGCTGCGGCCGCCGCCGAGAAGATCCCCGACACCTTCATCTGGAATGCCGAGTACACGACGGTGAATGGCATTCGTGAGAATCGGGTGTTCAATCTCAACCGCCGGAATCGCTACCTCTCGGTAAATCCCGCGGCGTATGCAAATCTGCAAGTTGGCACGGTCGCGGATAAGCGCGTGCCCGTCACGGACTCCGGCCTGCGCGGACACGATGACCAGACGCGGCACTGGAACCAGAACAAGTACAACACAGCCGCAGCGCCCATCCCGATGGCATCATGGTTCGAGGCGCAGCTGATCCTGGCCGAAGCACGGCCATCGGAAGCCATGGCGGCCATCAACCGAATCCGAGCCAAACAGCAGCTTCCATTGTTGACGGCACCTCCTGCAAACGTTCTGGATGCGGTGCTGGAAGAGCGCAGGCGCCAGCTGTTTGCCGAGGGTCACCGTCTGAATGACATGCTGCGTCACAACATCCCGTTCCCGACTGGATTCAATCACAAGGGACAGGCCTGGGGACCCATCACCTGCATGCCGCTCCCAGATCAGGAGAAGTTGAACAATCCGAACATTGCGAAATGATCAACCAATCGGGTTTGCTGAAGGCGCTCGCGACTGGGACGACGCGTTGAAAGATCCGGCTGCTGGCAGATGGGAAATGAGGAAGACTCGGCCTTGCGCGCGCTGGGGAGGCCGCGTTGAAGATCTGGCTGCTGGCTGCTCGCTGCTGGCTGCTGGCGGAGGGGGAATGGGGTGAACCGCGGCCTCGCCCCACGAGCGGGGAAGCGGCATGACGGACACGGTGGCTGGCGAGTAGGGAATTGGGAATTGGGAATTGGGGAATAGGGAATTGGGAATACGGAGAAGGCGCCGTTTCCCCATTCCTTATCCCCCATTCCTTATTCCGTATTCCCATCCGGCCCTGCCGAATCTGCTGCACGTCGCCTGCGGCACGGAATGGCGGCACGGAACTGCGGCACGGAACTGCGGCACTCGACTGCGGCACGGGACGACGGCACGGGACTGCGGCACAGAACAGCGGCACGGGACTGCAGCACAGAACACCGGCACATGACAGCGGCACTGGAGCGGCGGCACATGACACCTGCAACGGGTGCATGCACAATGTTCGTGCAACCCGCGGGCGCGCGTAGCGGGGTAGCGTTGCCGCGCCGGAACGATTCTGCAGCGCCCATTTTTTACGCACCAGGTGGTGGGGGTTGAATGTGGCGGGCGGTTTTGAATTACCTGCGCGAAGCCCAAGTGACGGCGCGGCAATGCTACCTCGCGTTACAGCGCCCGCCCGACCATACGCGGTCGCGGTTCCCGTTCCATGCCGCCGTCCCGTGCCGCCGTCAGGCAGCCTTGTTGCTTGAGTGGGGGGGCTCAAGCCATACTTCGCTTGCTCCAACGTGAATTCCGCACGGCCTGATCACCCGCAGCCGACTCAGGGACCGAGACCATGGACAGCCTCATTGGAAAGTCACTTCCGCGGCGCACGTTTCTCAGGGGCATGGGCGCCACCGTCGCGCTGCCATTTCTCGATGCCATGGTGCCGGCGGGGCGAGTTCGTGCGGCGGCCGAGCGCACCCGGCTGGTCGCGATCGAGATGGTACATGGTGCGGCCGGCTGCAATGAGCTGGGTGCGCGTCTGAATCTGTGGTCGCCGGCGGAAACTGGCCGGACCTTCGACCTGAGTCCGACGGCACTGAGTCCGCTCGAGCCGTATCGCGATTACCTCACCATCATCAGCAACACGGATGTGCGACAGGCCGAGCCATTCTCACCGCATGAAATCGGCGGCGACCATTTCCGGTCGAGCGCGGTGTTCCTCACGCAATCGCATCCGACCCAGACCGAAGGCTCGAACGTTTACGTCGGTACATCGCTGGATCAGATGTACGCACAGCGCTTCGGCCAGGAAACGCCGATTCCATCCATGCAGCTTTGCATCGAGCCAGTCGACCAGGCGGGTGGTTGTGCGTACGGCTATGCCTGCGTTTACACGGACTCCATCAGCTGGGGATCGCCGGAAGAACCGCTGCCGGTCATCCGCGATCCGCGGGTTGCCTTCGAGAAGCTGTTTGGCGTCGGCGGTACGGCGGAAGAACGAGCAGCCCGCCGGGTCACTCGACGCAGCATCCTCGACTGGGTGGCGGGCGAGATGACATCGCTCAAGCGCACGCTCGGTCCGGAAGATCGTCAGCGGCTGGATCGTTACATCGAGGATGTCCGCGAGGTCGAGCGCAGGATCGAGCGCATCGAAGCGCGCAATTCCAGTGGCGAGCCACGCGAGTTGCCCGCGGCGCCGGCTGGTGTACCTGATAATTTTGCCGAACACGTGAAGCTGATGTTCGACCTGCAGGCGCTGGCCTTTGCGGCCGACACCACACGCGTGTTCTCGTTCAAGATGGGTCGCGATGGCTCCAGCCGCGTGTATCCCGAGAGTGGCTCCGAGCGGCCGTTCCATCCGGCATCGCATCACGGCGGCAATGAGCGCGGCGTAAAGGACTTCTTCCTGATCAACAAGTATCACGTCGGCATGCTGCCATACTTCCTCGAGAAGCTGAAGAACATTCCCGAAGGCGACAGCAATCTGCTCGAGAAGACCTTGATCATGTACGGCTCACCGATGGCGGATGGCAATCTGCACAACCATCGCCGCTGCCCGCTCATCCTGCTGGGCCACGCCAATGGTCAACTGCAGGGCAATGCCCATCTGAAAGCGCCGCACGGGACGCCCATGGCGGATGCGATGCTGACCGTGCTGCACAAGCTGGGCATGGATGACGTGACCAGCTTCGGTGACAGCACGGGTGCATTCCCCATGTCCGGCCCCGTTGCGCGGGCGGAGTGACATGCGAAAGCGAATCATGCTGCTGAAGCCAGTTTTGGTGCTGGTTACGATCACGCTTGCGATCGGTGCGACCTACCGCCCGGAACCGCCGGTTGCCGATGCTGCCAAACGCGGTGACCGCGCCGCCGTGAAGGCGCTGCTGCAACAAGGCGCCGACGCAAATGCCGCACATGGCGATGGCATGACCGCATTGCATTGGGCTGCGACCCACGGCGATGAAGAGATCGCCCGCATGCTGGTGTCCGCCGGCGGCCGACTGGAAGCCGTCACCCGCAACGGCAATTACACGCCCGTACACCTCGCCGCCAAGGGCGGCAGCGCATCCGTGCTGAAGCTGCTGCTCGACGCCGGTGCGAACGCAAACGCCAGGACCACGTCCGGCGGTGCGACGCCACTGCACATGGCCGCTGCACAGGGGAGCAAGGCCGCGGTCGAGACTCTGATCGACCATGGCGCCGCTGTGGATGCTACCGAGACCGCATTCGGTCAGACGCCGCTCATGTGGGCTGCGGCATTCGATCGCGTAGCCGCACTCGAGGTGCTGATTGCTCGCAAAGCAGACATCACACTGACCTCTGCAGTCGAGAACGTTCCCGAGAAGGAGCGCGCCGATCGTACCGCGGCCACGGCCAAACGGCGGACCGCGGTACCGCAGCAGTACCCGGACCGAGCCGCCGGCGGATCGCCGGCTAGAGGCGGTGGCGCTGCCGCGGGCGGAAGAGGCGATGGCGCTGGCGGAAGAGGCGATAGCGCGGCTGCCGGCGGCGGTCAACGCGGTGGTGGCCGTGGACGTGGTGGTGCAACGGGCGACTCCGCGAACGCGGGCCCCCAGCAGTTGTCTTACGGTCAACTGGTGGGCAGCAAGGGCGGGCTGACGCCGCTGCTGTTTGCTGCGCGTGAAGGCAACCTGCAGTCCGTGGTGACACTATTGAAGGCCGGCGCCGACATCAATCAGGTCAGCAAGGGCGACCAGACCAGCCCAATGCTGATGGCCACACTGAACGGACATTTCGACATCGCGCTGATGCTGCTCGAGAAAGGCGCCGATCCAAAGCTGGCCAGCGATGCCAATGCAACACCGCTCTACGCGGCCATCAACGTGCAGTGGGCGGCCAAGTCACTGTACCCGCAGCCAACCGCCTACAAGCAGCAGAAGATCACCTACCTTGAGCTGATGGAAGCACTGCTCAAGGCTGGTGCCGATCCAAACGCGCGACTCTCCAAGCACCTCTGGTACATGTCCTACAACTTCGATCTGCTGGGCGTGAACACCACGGGCGCGACTCCGTTCTGGCGCGCGTCGTACGGCACCGATGTACCAGCCATGCGTATGCTCAAACGCTACGGCGCCGATCATACGATACCGACCATGAAGCTGGGTGGCCGCGCCCGCGGCGATGACGCGCCGGTCGAGGACGACAACGTTGCCCGCGATCCATCCGGTTTGCCCGCCATTCCTAACGGCGGTCCGGGCGTGTTCCCCCTGCACGCTGCATCCGGCGTCGGCTACGGCGAGGGTTACGCCGCGAATGCGCACCGGCATGCGCCCGATGGCTGGCTGCCTTCCATGAAGTATCTGATCGAGGAGCTGGGTATCGACGTGAACCAGCGGGATCACAACGGATACAACGCGGTACACCACGCCGCCGCACGCGGCGACAACGATTTGATCCTCTACCTCGTGAGCAAGGGCGCGGACGTCAAAGCCGTGAGCCGTCGCGGCCAGACCACTGCCGACATGGCGAATGGGCCGGTGCAGCGCGTGCCGCCTTTCCTCGAGACCGTTGCGTTGCTCGAGAAGCTGGGGTCGGTGAACAACAGGAAGTGCAGGTCCTGCTAGTTCGAAACCACTGCGCGCAGCTACAGCGGCGCCGCGCGCGGGCAACTCGGGTGCTGCGGCAAACTACAAATTCAATTTCAATTTCAATTTCAAAAATTAACTGAACGGGTGTACGGGCTCGGCCGCGTCATCCCTCTCCCCAATTTGAAATTGAAAGAAATTGAATTGCAGTCTGCGGTTAGACAGAAGTGCATCAACACTCAGCCATCCCGCCGCAGCACCGCGACGTATTGACCTCCACCTCCCTCGATGACTTCGTCGATCTGCCAACCAGTCCGGCTAACGATGTCTTCCATTTCCGCACGGGAGACGAAAAGGTAATCGAACCAGGCGCCATTGAAGCTGCGGTGCAGGACGCGAAGGCGGAGCTGGCCGCCCAGACGCCCGCGCGCGCGATTCTGGGCATGATAAGCGAGGTGATCGGGATCGGTGGATTGATAGGGATCGAGGACCTGCGCGATGATGCGGGCGTCCGGTTCGGTGATCTTGCGGAATCGCTTGAGCAGGAAGCGCGCTTTTCGAGGCGTGCCGAACAAACCAAAGTTGTTTCCCATCATGATGATCGTACCGAACCTGCCGAGCTCGGCGCTCACATCATCGATGGAGATGACGCGGGCATCCCGCAGGCCGCGCCGCCGGCACACTTCAATGGCCAGGGGTGAGATGTCGATACCGACGACGTCGTGGCCGTGCTGCTGCAGATAAAGCGCGTACCGGCCAGCGCCGCAGCCGATGTCGAGTACGCGGCCGCGGGCCCGCTCGAGGATCGCAGCGGCGTCAGCGCCGGGCTCCTCGAAGTAATGCGCTGCCATGGCGGACAGGCCAATGAAGCCATCACTTCGTTCGATGATCTCGGCGGCGTCGCGGCCTTCGAGCTGATCGAGCAGGACATGGCCGAAGGCATCATGCGCGCCGCGTTTGCCGGGATCCTTCATCGCGCGCTCGACAGCTTCAGCTCCGCGACGATCCGCGGCAGGAAATCCTCAGCTGGCTTCCGCACGACGTTCATCGATGGAATCGGTGCCGCGCCCAGATGCGGGTCCACCGCCCAGCAGGGCAGGCGGCGGTGCTGCACTGCATCGAGCACGGCCGCTGTGATGCCTACGCTGAACGACGTGCCGACGAACACGACCGTGGTCGCACGCTGCACGGCGCGCTGCGCCGCGGCGAATCCGTAGTCGTTGTGATCGTTGTAGAACTCATCGAACCAGAGGACGTGAGGGCGCAGGAGCCCGGAACAGATCGGGCAGCGCGGCAGCGTCTCCAGCGCCGGCTTCCGGCGGAATGCAGCGAACCATTCCTCAGCCCAGGCCAGCCTGCCGTTTGGGGCGCCGTTCGAACAACCTTGACGAGCGCAGCGAACCTTGCGCGCGGCGCCGTGAATCTCGATCAGGTTGCGGGTTTCCGCTGCTGCGTGCAGGCCGTCGATGTTCTGCGTGATGAGCTGAAAGTTTCTGCCACTCACGCTCACCGTCCGCTCGATGTCGGTGATCGCGTGATGCGCCGGGTTCGGCTGCGCCGAGCGGCAACGGTCGAATCGCCGGAGATACCACTGCCACTGTTGCACGGGATTGCTGCGGAAAAAGGCGAGTGTAGCCATCTCGAGGACGTCATGGCTCCAGATTGCATCCGGCTCCGGCCCTCGAAAAGTCGGGATACCGGAGGCGTGGCTGATGCCGGCACCGGTGACGAACAGAATGGCACCGGCACGTTGCAGCTCGATGGCGAGCGGTTCAGACAGAACTCGCCTCGGTCAGCGGCGCGGAATTGCGCAACAGCTCGAGGGCTTCGGCGCCAAATGAGTAGCGTGCGATGCGTTCCGCCCAGCGGGCAATGTGATCCGCGTTCCCGAGATAGGGCGCCGTACGTCGTTCCGCGATCCAGTCGCGCAGCCGCAAACGTTCCGAATCGTAGCGCGACCCCTGCTCCGAGATTCCACCCAGCTCCAGCGCGTTGATCAACCAATCCGCGTTGCCGGTGGCCGGTTGTTCGCGCTGCTGTGCCAGTGCGGTGTAGACGTTGGCCAGCGCGTAGGGCGTTCCGGTGTCGATGGCCAGCAGCAGCAGCACGATCTGATACGGCCCGAAATCCGGCGAAAGGAAATATCCGTATTCGGCAGGCGAGAGCCCGGCCTTTACCAGTCGATACACGTTGGTGAAACGCTTGAGCGCGCGTGGTGAGCGACCGAGCACGGGTGCCAGCTCGCTCATGAACTGAATCTCCTCGGGGCGAATCTCCAGGCTTTCGATGTTCACCTGGGGAGGACCTTCCTCCGGCGGAGTGAACCCGTTTTCTGCGCTCGGCTCGGTCGAAGCTGCCTGCGGTGATCCGCCCGGCAATTTCGTCGACCCGTCTTTCTGCGCATTCTGCACGCTCAGCGAATTCTGTGAGTTCGGGCTGGCGGCTGGTTGCCCGGGCTGCGCGGGTGGCGACTTTGGTGCCGCATCCTGTTTCAGACTGGCGCGCAGCAGGCCGCTAACCATTCGGCGGCAGCCGTTCACATCCATCGGCTCGAGCCAGAACGGCACCTGGAAGATTTTCTCGAGGTAATCGTCCGCGGTGGCGGCGCCAATCATCTCCAGCTCCTCGGTCTCCTCCTCGCGTTCTTCGGTGTGCAGCAGCTCGCGATACCGCGTGCGCAATGAGCGCTTCACCCAGCGTGCATCGACGCCCACGACTACGACGAAGAGCGGAAACGCCAGCAGCAGGTGCACGGCCTGCAGCACCTCGACCACCTTGTTGGGCGGGCAGCGGTCCAGGTCATCGATGTAGAGCACGATGCGATTGATCCGGTTGTCCTGGTCCTTGGACTCCTCTTCGATGGTCTCGAATTTCTCGATGCCGGGGCGGTCTCGTTCACCGGGTATCGCTGGGGCCAGCTTCCAGTTCTCGTCATCGATGAGACCGGACAGCTTCTCGAAGTCATCGCGTACCAGTGCCAACACACCGAGATGTTTGCGATAGTCCGTGCTTTCGGCGCGGTCGACAATGAAATCCGCGAGCAGCCGCACGCTGGTCGCACTCTTCAGCTCATCCTGTACGGCCTGCAGGGCTTTCTGTGCATCGGCCTGCTTGTCCAGCTTACGGTCACGATCCGCATTCAGGTCCCGCAGCTGCTGCTGCAACTGCGTAATCTGCTCGTCGTTCTCCTGGAGCAGAGTGGCAAGCTCATCATCGTAGGAACGCTGAATGGCCTGCACCTTCTGCATTTTGGTGTCGACCCATTCGGTTTGCCGTCTCACCCATGCGGTAACGGTGCCGCCCAGCGTGGCCAATGTGCCCATGGCAGCGGCGACCGGCGCAAAGTTCACGGTGCGAAGCAGCCAGGCCGCGATCAAACCGATCGCGCTGGGCACGAGTACGGCGCCGGCCAGTCTGGCCCAGCGGATGTTGCGATCCGGCGCGTGTATGAGCGGTGTCAGCACACCGCCGCCCTGCTGGAGCACGGTCTCGGCCCGCTTCATTGCATGCAGCAGATCGGTGGCCGCAGTCCCAACCTTGTCGATGCCGAGCGCGGCCAGCAGCGGTTGCAGCTCCTGCTGAATCGCCGGCATATCGAACTGTCGTTTGATGTTTCGCGCCTTGAGGCTGCTCAGCTCCTGCCGCTTCAGCTCGCGGCGATCTTCCGCTTCCTGCAGTTCCTGCTCGGCCTGCTTTACCGCGGCCTTCGCCTGCTGCTCTTCAGCGGTTGCCAAATCGAGCGCCGCCTTCTGAAATCCGATTTTGGCCAGCAGGTTCTTTTGCAGGCTTTGCGTGACCGTTTCCGCTTCGTCCTCTTCGATGCGCAGATTGCGGAAGATGTGCTCGACCAGGCTGGCCCACAGATTTCCTTCCACGTAATGCCAGGCATTGAACTCGATCTGCACGACCCGCTTATAGAAGGGAATCTCGCGCTGCATCTTCGGGCATTTGCGGGCTTCGCTCGACAGGGTAGCAATCGCAGTCCGCAGCTGTCGCATGAAAAAGGTCTTGCCGCTGCCCCATTCGCCAAACAAACCGATCGAGAGTGGCGGCCGGACGTCGCGCGCCGTGATCAGCGTGGCCATGGCAACCACTTCACGGCCAATGCCAATCAGGTCACTGCCTTTCGCATCGTCGGCGTGATAGGTGACGAGCCGCTGCAGCCCCGGCGCGGTCGGCGTGAGGATCCGCTCCCACTCCGCGTCATCGTCGCCCCAACCGAGCATGAAGCCCAGCATGCGATCGCGCAGCAACGCGGGCTCCAATCCCAGCTGATCGATTACGGAGAAGACTTCACCTTCTTCGAGCAGAAGCGCAGCCAGCAGGTGACGCGTGTGGACCCGGCTCTGTCCGGTGGTTCGGTCGGCCAGCTCGGCCGCGACCTTTAACGTCGCGAACAGCGCCTCGGTCAGTATCGGTGCATCGATGGGTCTGGGTTCGAGATGCGGCTGAATCGAAAGACCGGTCAGGAAGCGCGTGCGCACGTCGTGGTAGCGGGATGTGCCATTGCGCTGCAGTTCCCGAATCAGGAAGTCCGCCGCCCAGCGCGTTTCTCCCTCGGTGCGGCCCCGATCGGAAATGCCGAAAAAGAGCACACCGGACGACAGTGCCCGCGCCGGTTTGGCGCGCTCGGCGTGACCGCCGGCCATCCGGATCAGGTTGCTGGCCGGCTCGAACAACTCGACTTCGGACTCGACTTCACTCCAGGTTATGCCGGTCGGTGGATAGCCCGCGGGTTTGTAGTTCTTGTCCGGGCCAGCCTGCTTTTGGCGCGGCCCTTTCTTGACCGCCGGCGCCGATCGAATCGCGGGATTGATGCTCTCGGCGAGCCCCTGATCGACTGCATGATAAGAGCGCAGCGAGTACTGCGCGGCCATCACTGCATAGACGTTGTCGCTGCTCAAATACGCCACGATCATCCCGTCGGGGAGGCCATCACCGCCCGACGCGTTCTTGCTGACTTGCTGATTCGAATCTCGCCAGTAGGAGCCGACCGGTATCTCGTTGTCCTGGATCAGGTCGGTAAGCTCACTGAACGAATTGACGCGGCGTAATGTGCGCGCGTCCTTGAGAACTACTGGATCGAGCTCGATAATCATTTCTGGAGTTTTCATGGGCCCTCCTCGACGGACAACGCCGACACACAGCCAATTATGCCCGGAGATGACTGCTTTGCAAGCTATTCACCGATTGCGCAGTTTTGTTACAGGCCAGTAATCAAACGACGGTCGGCGCGGCGGCCGTGAACCGCTTCGACACCCCAGTCCGTCTCGAAGCAAACCTGCGCTCGCGGCCATACATTGTGGACATGTACCTGATAATCGTCGAACGCGCGACGTGACTGCCCGCCAGCGCCGAACCCTGCTTTCGCTCAGTACCGGGTTGGCCGTTGCATTGGCCTTGATCGCCCTGCGCGGTACATATCTGCTCGAATCCATCGAGCTGAAGACGCTCGACGCGCGTTTCCGTGCCCTGAGCGATCCGGCCGACGCCGACTCCAATATTGTCATCATCGATGTCGATAACCTGAGTTTGGATCTGACCCGAAACACGCTCGGCCGGTTTCCGTGGCAGCGCGAGGTGTGGGCGATGGTAACCGACTTCGTAACGGCCGGTGGCGCCCGCGCGATCGCGTTCGACTTTATGTTCGCGGAACCAGACTGGACGGATCCGGGCAGCGATGGCGCGTTTGTCGAGGCGGCCGCGCGCGCCGGAACCCTCGTGCAGTCGCTCTCGTTCCAGCGCATCACCGACACGACCCAGGTGCTGGCGCAATTCCGGGAGGACTCGGTTGCCATCGATTTGCTGTTGACCCGGTTTTCAACGCAGATCGAGGCGCTGCCTGAGAACCTGAACCGCTTCCAGGCCGTGCAGCACCCGTTTCCGGCGCTGCTGGCCGCGGCCAGGAATGTCGGTGCCGTGAATCTCACACCGGATGCCGTGGACGGGACCACCCGCCGGGTGCCGCTGCTCTATCAATTTCGCAACTCGGCGTTGGTCACGTTCGGTCTGGCCACCGCAATGGTCGCGGATTCGATGCAATTGCGCAGCTGCCCACGCTGGACCTGGAGCGCCGGCCAACTCGTCCTCTGTGATACGACCGTACCGGTCAATGACGACGGTGAAGTTTTGATCAAGTGGCACGGCCCGTACCGTGACGTGGAACAGCGGCGCGAGACCTACCGCGTCATACCCATTGCCCAAGTCTTTCGATCGTACGAGCAGACCCGAAGCGGCCGGACGCCGGAGCTCGAGCTCGAGTCGTTTCGCAACAAGATCGTTTTCATCGGGGGGTCCGGATCCGGGCTCTTCGAGCCGCGCGCAAATCCGTTCGGTCCGGCCGATCCCGGCGTGTTGATCCACGCTACACTGACCGACAACATCGTGAATCGCGACTTCCTGCGCCGCGCACCTGCAGCGTTGAACGTCACGCTGATCGTGATTGCGGCGTTGAGCGTCGCCCTGGCCGTGTCGGCGATTTCATCGGTCTGGCTCAGTGCGGCGTTCGCGATCGGCCTGGCAGCGCTGTATGTGGGAGGCACGTTCTGGTCTTTCGCGGCCTGGAACCTCTGGCTGGATGCTGCGACCCCCGCGCTCGGAATCATTTTCACGTTTACCGGTGTGATGGCCATCAACTACGTTACGGAGGGCCGGCAGAAGCGACAGATCCGCGAGATGTTCTCGAAGTACGTGGCACCGGAGTATGTTGCGCAGCTGGCCGAAGATCCGGCCCGTCTGCATCTGGAAGGACGCCGTGCCGAGCTCTCCATCCTGTTCAGCGACATACGCGGCTTTACCTCGATCTCGGAAAAGCTGGAGCCGCCTGAAGTCATCGCGTTCCTGAATCAGTATCTCGATGCCATGGCCGAAATCGTCAAGCAGTCCGGCGGTACACTGGACAAATTCGTTGGTGATGCGGTGATGGCGTTCTGGGGCGAGCCGATTGAACGGGCCGACCACGCGGTTCGTGCCTGCGATTGCGCGCTGGCAATGCAGGCCGGCACGCTTGCCCTGGCTGAACGATTCGTTAAGGAAGGGAAACCCAACATCCGCGTCGGTATTGGCGTGAACACGGCCGATGTGGTTGTGGGCAATATCGGATCCCTCAAGCACAAGCTGGATTACACCGTGATCGGCGACGGCGTGAACCTGGCCTCGCGGCTGGAGGGCTTGAACAAGGACTTCGCCACTACGATCATCATTAGTGAGTTTACCCTCGCCCACGTGGGTAATCGCTTTGCCACCCGCCCGCTCGGCGCGGTCAACGTGAAGGGCAAGTCAGAGCCGGTGCACATCTACGAGCTGCTTGGAAGGAATACGTGAACCAGATCAAACGAATGATCATGGCCGCGGCGCTGTTGGCGTTGGCGGCAACCGATGCGGCCACTGCGCAGAAGCTGCAGTGGTCTGACGTGGTGTACGTGCCCGGTCGCTGGCAGAACCGGCAACTGATCGCTCCTGCCGGCAAGGACACGCTCGCGCTGGTGATGCGCGTCGACTACTTCGCCAATGCGCCACGCTGGCGGGCGGAAATCCGTCGTTCCACGGATGGCGTGGACTTCGGCGAGCCAACCCTGCTGCTCGGAGACAAAAAAGCCGTGCAGGTGGTCACCGCGGTCGGCGCGACACCACTCGAGCAGCACGTCCTCGCCAGCGACTCACTGGTGCGCGCGGCCATCATCTTCGACGCGGCCGGCAAACGCACCGGACCGGCCAGCGGTGCCATGGTAGAGCGCGCCGCAAACGGCAGTGTGTTGCGCGTGACCTACCGCCGTCCGGTCAGCGCGCCCTCTTTCTCTGACGACAACCTGAATCCACGCAACCGGTCCGCAGGCCGCCAGATCATCTCGAACAGTCTGGCATCGGTGGGTAACCAGCGCAGCGCCTCAGTAGTCGCAACCGCGGGTGCCCGTGGAGTCGACCGCGTAAAAACGGCTCGCGGAGAAATCTCGGTCACACCCAATCCAATGGCGGTTGCGCAGATGGAGCGCATCGCGGTTGGCACCATGAAGCTCGAGGAATTCCTGCGCGCCGGTGGTCTCGGACCGTACAAGGCGGGGGGCACACCATGAAACTCCAGCAGCTTCGCAGCGCAGTCACCTGCGCCGTCTTCTGCGCTCTCACGTTGAGCACGGCAAGCGCACAGATCCCGGACCGGCTGCGCCGCGCGGCCGAACAGGCGCGCCGCGCCGGTACGCTGCTGCCCATCACGACCGACAAGGAAATCGAGATCGGCCGCGGCATCGCCGCTACCGTCGCGGGTCGCTACCCCGTTTCCGGCGACAGTGCCCTCACCGAGTATGTCAACCTGGTTGGTCTGGCCGTTGCCGGCGATGCACCACGCCCGGACATCGCCTATCGCTTTGCCGTGCTGGAGACACCCGATGTAAACGCGTTCGCAGCACCCGGCGGCTACATCTTCATCACGAAGGGTGCGCTCGCACTGATCGAGAACGAAGCCGAGCTGGCGGGTGTTCTGGCTCACGAAGTTGCGCACGTCAATCGCAAGCACGTGATCGAGCAGATTCGAAAGGCCGACGTACTTGGCGAGGTGAAGGACCAGTCCGGCATCACCGGGGAGAAGCTCGACCTGGTAGTAGGGCAGGGCACCAGCGTGCTGTTCACCGGTCTGTCACGTGAAGACGAAGCGGCGTCCGACAGTCTGGCCGTCGTGTATGCAGCCAATGTCGGCTACGATCCGGGCGGTCTGGCTGCGTTCGTGACTCGCCTGAGCCAGCGTCCCAATTCAGCGCCGATGCTCGAGTTGCTCTCGACCCATCCCGCGCCCGCGGAACGTGCCGTTCGAATTGCCCGCATCAGCCAGGGCCGACCGGCGGGTGCCACGCTGGCGGAGCGCTACCGGAGCTTTGTGCCCAGATAACGAACGGACCGCGTTCTGCTTGGCGCGCGGCCTAAGCAGGCTGTTCGGATCGATGCTCCCAGAATGCAACCGCGGTCACACCAACCAGGCCCAGTGCGAGGCTGACAGCCGGCGGTACGCCGCCGGCGCCAACGACCGCAAGGGCGGTCAGTGCGCCTAGGACGATGCGGGGCAGCAGCACCCGACCTGATGCTCGCCAGGTGGCGAGAGCAAGCCCCTCCACAAACAACGCCAGCCCGATCGCGAGGACCAGCCGCACGGAGCCGGAGAACGGATCTGTTGGATGTGCCACCGCATTCTCGATCGCGGCCGCGTACGCGATCACTCCGCACAACATCGGGAAGTGAACCAGGCTGAAGACGTCTCTGGCCATGCTCGATTGCACTGACCCTGTACACGATTCGAGCGCATGGTCGAGCTGCGGCTTGATGCGAGTGAAGTAGGTCCACCAGAGCGCGCACGAGAGGGCAACCGCGAGGACGGCCACGGCCACCAGCTGCAGGCTCCACACCGCGCTACCGAGTCCCGCGGCAGCAACGATCAGCGTTTCACCCAGCGCGATGATGATGATCAGACCGTGACGCTCGCCGAAGTGCTCGGGATGAAGGTCCCAGCCTTCCTGTTGGGCGCCGATCCCAGCGGCGATGATGTCCAGCAGAATCGCGAGGCCCCAAACCGCGTATTGCAGCGATCCACCCAGGAAAGCGCCGGCCAGAACTGCGACCAGCCCGCCGGTCGATACCAGCGTGAATTTCCTGACGGCCGCGTGTTGGGATGGATTCGACTCGGCGACCCAGCCGTAGACACCCAGGCCGACGGCACGCACCAGCACGTATGGCACCGCAAACCAGAGCGCACCCTCTCGAAATGCTTGCGGTACCGCCACTGCCAGAAAGAATGCGACCGCAGTGGCGATCAGCGTGGCCAACTGCACCCGGTGATTCGTGGTATCGGCGGCGTTCAGCGCCCAGGTGAATTGCGTCCACGCCCACCAGATGAGCCAGAACGCAAGCACCGCCTGTCCTACTGCCGTCCAGGTAATGCCATCATGAAGGAGACCGACCACCTGCGTGATGCAGAACACGAACACCAGGTCGAAGAACAACTCGACGAAGGTCACCCGCTGATCTTCGGGTGAGGCGATCGCGGGTTCGACGCGGGTCGCAGCGATCGTGCGACTACTCATACCGCAACGCTTCCATCGGTGCAGTCCGCGCCGCTCGGCGCGCCGGCACGATCGAGGCGGCCATACAGGATCCGGCAATCGTCAGGACAACGTAGACAAATGGCATCGGATCGCCGGCATCGACACCAATGAAGCTGCGGCCGGCCAGCAGGGCGGCGGGAATGCACAGGGCCAAGCCCATGATGCTGCCCGCGAGGACGAAGCCGAGTCCGTCCTTGAGCACGGTAAAGCTTGCGTTGAGCGGCCGCGCGCCCAGCGCGATCCGCAAGCCGACCTCGCGGGTGCGCGATACCAGTGCGTAGAGCAGCATGCTGTAGAGCCCGATCACG
>JBBDWZ010000144.1:0-29681 GCA_040902615.1 Gemmatimonadota bacterium
CACTCGAGGTGCGGCCGCCGCAGGTCCGCTCGGAAAACCAGTACGAGCCGCGCGTCGGGCTGTATGCCCAGGTGCGCACTCCGACCGGCCGCTTGCACATTCTGAACACGCATCTCGATCCGGCCGCCGAGCCGACCTACCGGCATCAGGAGCTGATCCGGCTGCTGGCCTTCGCCCGTCGAACCGTGCCCGAGGCCGAGCCGCTCATCCTGGGTGGTGACCTCAACGCCCGTGACGACACGCCCGACATTGCAGCACTCACGCTCACCTTCACCGATGCCTGGCGCCGCTGTGGCGATGATGGACCCGGCCATACATTCCCGGCCCACGCGCCCGACCGGCGCATCGATTACCTGCTGCTGCGCGGGCTATCCTGCTCCCGGTCCGAGGTTTTGGTCACGCACGCGTCAGATCACAGGCCGTTCATCGTTACCATCATTGGGCAGCGCAGATAAGACTTCACTGAGGATGGATCGAATGCGGATTCGTTTTGTGCTACTGCTCGCAGTTGCCGGTTGCGCCGTCCGCCTGGGAGGCCCTGGCCCGGTTACCTACGACACTGTCAGCATCCAGTTCGAAGATGGTCTCAGCGCATCCGATGCTGCCACGCGTTTGCGTGAGCTGGGCACCGACCTCGCCTTGATCGCTACGCGCAATGACAGCGTCTGGGTGCGTCAGCTCGCCCAGGCGCTGGCTCTGCCGTCCAGCCGGCCCGGCAAAGCCGGTGATCTCACACTCGCTTTTCTCGGATTGAAGCCGATCGGCGACACGACCATGGTCTTCGAGCTCAAGGGCGGCGGCACCATGCGATTGCATGACGCGCTCTACAACATCGACAACGTCAAAAAGCCGACTGACCCCAGCCGGAAGCTCGACCTGATGACCGTCATGCTGGACCCGGGCACCAACGCACGCCTGGCCGTGGACACCCTGCTCAAGTACATAGCCACCGACGTAGCCGGCAACGCGGCTGTGATCCTCGCGGTTCAGGCGGCCACCCCCGCCATTGCCGACACCATGGTCGCGCTGACTCGCGCATACATGGCTGATGCCTGGGAATGCTCCGAGAACTTCAAGCGCAACGAGACCCAGCCTCAGATGGCCATGCGGCTGTTCTATTTCCCTCCAGTGCGTATCCGCTGTGAGAGCGCCCGCGTGCTCAATACCGCCAACCGTCCCGTGGTGGCGCGCTTCATCGTTCCTTGATCGTGCACGTGGCATCGTCGCGATCCGCGATCCGCGATCCGCGATCCGGCCCATGAGCGGCGCGATCCTGGTCATTGATGATGAACCCAACATCCGGCGGATGCTGGCCGGGCTGTTACAGGCGGAAGGCTATCGCGTAACCAGCGCGCCGGACGGGCACGCCGGTCTGGCCGAACTCGAGAACGACGAGGCCGATGTAGTCCTGCTGGACCTGGTTCTGCCCGGAGATGATGGCATCACGATCCTGGGTCGGATCGTGCAGCGTTATCCGGCGCTCCCGGTGGTCATGATGAGTGGCCGTGCCACCCTCGGTGATGCCGTTCAGGCCACCAAGCTCGGCGCATTTCATTTCATCGAGAAACCGCTCTCCCCCGATGCAGTGCTGCTCACCGTAAACAGCGCAATAGCGCTGCGGCGTGCACGTGATCGGACCAGCGCGCTGGTCGCCGAGCTCAACCCGAGCACACGATTGGTGGGTTCGAGCGCTGCGATTCAAGGCATCCGCGATCTCGTCTCGACCGTAGGCCCGACCGATGCACGGGTATTGATCACGGGCGAGAGCGGCACCGGGAAAGAGCTGGTTGCGGGCGCACTGCACGCCGCGTCTCGACGCGCGGATGCACCGTTCATTCGTGTGAATAGCGCGGCCATCCCGCGCGAGCTGATCGAGTCCGAGATGTTCGGTCATGAGAAAGGCGCATTCACCGGCGCCCACCAATCCCGTCGTGGCAAGCTCGAGTTGGCCAGCTCCGGCACGCTGTTCCTCGATGAAGTCGCCGATCTGAGTGGCGAAGCGCAGGCCAAGCTGCTGCGTGCAATCGAGACGGGTGAGTATCAGCGCGTAGGCGGGAACCGCATGCAGCGCGTGGACGTGCGCGTGCTGGCCGCAACCAATCGCGACCTGCGTGCTGCCGTACAGTCCGGAAACTTCCGGGATGACCTGTTCTATCGATTGAACGTCGTACCCATCCAGGTGCCGCCCCTGCGCGATCGGCTGGGCGACCTGACCGAGCTGGTCAGTCATTTTCTCCAGCGCTACCACGATCGCACCGGCGCGGCTGCACCGGTCATGACCGAGAGCGCGCTCGCCGCGCTGCGCATGTACCATTGGCCGGGCAACGTGCGCGAGCTGGCCAACCTCTGTGAGCGTCTGATCATCCTGCACCCCGCGCAGCAAATCTCGGAACGCGAGATCCGTCGGCTGCTGCCCGATCTGCGCGAGGATGTTGCTGATGCGCGCGCCTTCCACGAGCGATTGGATGAGTACGAGCGCTCGCTGATCCTGCAGGCTCTCGAGGCCAGCAAAGGCAGCGTCTCTGATGCGGCTCGTCAGCTCAACACCGACCGGCCCAACCTGTACCGCCGGATGCGCCGGCTCGGAATCGACCGATGATCAAACGCACTGCACTGTTTCTGTTCGCACTCGCAAACGCAGCGGCCGGACAACAAACGCCTGAGCCGTTGACTGACCAGGTAATCCAGGCCGCGATCGATCTGTACAATCGCGCCGGCACCATCCGCATGACCGGTGACTCACGCATCGCTGCCGGCAGCGAAGTGATCGGTGACCTCGCGGTGATGTCCGGTGTGCTCGAGCTGGAAGGTCGGATTCGCGGCGACCTGCTCGTGCTCAACGGCGATCTCCGGTTCGGCCCGTCTGGCCAGGTCGATGGGCTCCTGCTGGTCATTGGCGGGACCGCCGATCGACTCGATTCCACCCGCGTCGCGGGGACCGTCAGTGTGTACCGAACCAGCTTCGGCTATCAATTGCGCGACGGCGTCATGGAGCGCGTTACGCGTCGCGTTTTACCGCCGGAGCTGGCTGCCGGTCGCGACTTCGAATTTGGTCGTGTTGATCTGATCGTGGCTACGCCCGGTGATTACAACCGCGTGGAAGGTCTGCCGATCAGTGCCGGCCCGAGGCTCACACTCGGCCACTCGAATCCGACCGTATTCGAAGCCCTCGGCATGTATCGCTCGGCAACCGGCGCACGTCTGGACGCGGATGACCTGGGTTTCGCACTGCGCGCCGAACAATACCTCGGTGGCCGGCGTGCGCTGCGCGTTGGTGCACGTGTCTACTCCGAGATTGCGGCCATCGAGCCGGGCGGACTCTCCGATCGCGAAGCGGCCCTGGCAACGTTCGTGTTGCATCGTGACTACCGCGATCATTACAGCCGCGAGGGCTGGCAGGGTTATGTGCGGTTCGCGCCACCCGAACACGCGTGGAGCGGCAGCGTCGAGTACACTGATGAGCGGCACGGCCCCGTCACGCCCCGCGATCCGTGGTCCATCCTGAAAAGCGGGGATGAATGGCGCAACGAACCGCTGGCCGCGAGCGGATACCTGCGTTCGCTGGCCGGCTCACTCGCATTCGACACCCGTAACCAACCCACCGACCCGTCACACGGTTGGTGGCTGCGCGGCGAAATCGAGCGAGGCCTGGGCGGTTCTCTGCGCACCGTGCTGGACGGTGTCAGCGAAACCGCTCCGCGCCGCTTCTGGCACGGTGAAATCGATGTGCGCCGTTACGCGCGCCTCGGACCCAGTAGCCGCCTGGCCGTGCGTTTGCTCGCCACCGGCTCCATTACGGGTGATGCGCTGCCCGTACAGCGGCAGCACACGCTCGGTGGTGAAGGCTCGCTTCCGGGATTCGAGCTGCGCCGATTCGATTGCGGCGGACAGAATCACGTCGTCACCCGCAACGGCAGCAACTTCCAGAGGTTCTACGGGTGCGACCACGCCGCATTGATTCAGCTCGAGTACCAGACCGATTTCACATTCCTGCGGCGTATCCGCAGCTCGTCCATCGACCAGCTCGGACTGCTGCAGCGTACACGCGCGGCACTCTTCTTCGACGCCGGGCGCGCCTGGAATCTCGATGAACAGAAGGGCGTGCGTGACAACGGCAACGATGATTTCTCAGCGGACGCCGGATTCGGTATCAGGCTCGGACCGGTTGGATTGTACTGGGCTGTGCCCGTCTCGGGACGGGGCGAGCCCATGAACTTTTTTGTGCGGATCGGGCCACGACTTTGATCCGCTACGTTCTCGCCTTCGTCGCCACGCTCGCGCTGAGCATCGGCGGCCTGCCCGCGCAGACCACCGCGCCGTCGCTAGCCACGGATCCCGCGGCCGGGCACCAGCCATTGCTGCGCCTCGACGGATTCTTTGCCGACCGCGACTTGCAGCGCGCAGTCGAATCCGGCTTGCCGCTGCGGGTCCGCGTCCGCGTCGAGCTGTGGAAGGACCGCTTCATCGATCAGCTCACCGGCAACCAGACCTGGAACGCAGTGCTCTCTTACGACCCACTCGAGAAGACGTTTCGGGTCCGCTCATTCGGCAACCCATCCATCGATCGGCAATTACCGTCTTACACGGACGCCCGCGCCGCTCTTGAGGCCGCCCGAACCTTCAGCCTTCGACCCCTCTCATCCGGCCGGTACTACTACACGGCTACAATCGAGGTCGAAACACTGTCGCTCTCGGACCTCGAAGAACTCGAGCGCTGGCTCCAGGGTCAGCTCAAACCCGCGGTCTCCGGCGACCGCTCGGTGCCCGACGCCATTGGCGATGGGGCCAAGCGCCTTTTGATCAGGGTCCTCGCCCTGCCCACGAAAACCCAGGAACTGCGCACGCCGCGTTTCAGGGTCCAGGCCTCCTGAGATCCCCCGAACTCGACCATCTGATCCGCGCTAACTCCTTTAGTGGCATAGGCGTTGCCCCATACTGAGCCATGTTGAGCCAAGGAATCGATCTTTTTGGCCTGGTCGCCGACAACCTTCACGACCATGCCATCATCCTGCTCGAGCCTGACTACACAGTTCGGCATTGGAATGCCGCCGCGGAACAGCTGACTGGCATTTCCGCGGTCAGTGCGATCGGCCACAAGGTCACGCTGATCTCGATTCCCGAGGGCGCGGCCCCGCGTGGCAGCGCGGTCCGATTGGCTCGTGAAACCGGCAAGTACGAACATCAGGGCTGGTGGGGTCGTGCAGATGGCACGCGCTTCTGGGTCGAGGAGGTAATCACACCGCTGCTCGACGATGGCGAGTTGGTTGGCTACATCGACATTGCACATCATCGCGTCGAGAAAACGGACGGTACTGAGGACGGTGCAGGCAGTGCGGGGAAGCTAACAGCGGATCTGGCGAGCGCCGACCGCCGCGCGGCGTTCCTCGATGAAGCCAGCCGCATTCTCGCTGCATCGGCCACCAATTTCGAATCGGCCGTGCGTAGCCTCGCCCGTCTGGCTATCAGCCGCCTCGCCGATGGGTGCGTGGTCTATGTGCGGCAGACCGACGGCGCACTCACCATTGCCGAAGTCGCACATCGCGATCTCAGCCGCCAGGACAAACTGGAGCACCTGCGGACGGACACAATTCGGTTGACGCCTGCGCATACACTCTGGTCGGTATTCGAGAATGCCGGACCGGAATTGTTCGATGTCGTCAGCCCCGAGTTGATCGCAGCGCTCGCTACCAGCCCGGAGCACGCCCAGCTGCTGTCCGAGCTGGAATTGCAATCGGCGATGATTACACCGCTTCTCGCGCGCGGGCGCGTTATTGGGGCGATCATGCTGGTCAGCAACCGGCCTGGCGCGTTCAGCACTGACGACTTGCATCTGGCCGAAGAGCTCGGCCGCCGCGCGGCCATCGCCATCGACAATGCTCGCCTCTACCGTGAAGCGCAGGAAGCCAATCGTGCGAAGGCGGACTTTCTCGCCATTGTATCGCACGAGCTGCGCACACCGCTCAATGCAATCATGGGGTACTCCGATCTGATCGACACCGGCATTTCGGGGCCGGTCAGTGAGAACCAGCGGCGTCAGATCGACCGCATCCGCACCAGTGCACGACACCTGCTGCAGATCATCGAAGAAATATTGAGTTACGCGCGATTGGAATCGGGCGGTCTCGAAGTCGACTTCGAGGAAACCACGGTTGGCACATTAGCGGATGAAGCCGCAGCGATCACCGAGCCGGTCACGACCGGTAAAGGCCTTGCAATGAAAGTGTCGCTGCCCGAGCAGGACCGCGCCTTGATCACTGACCCGGCAAAGGTGCGCCAGGTGCTGGTCAACCTCCTGTCGAACGCAACCAAGTTCACCGATCGCGGCACCGTGGAGCTTGCAGCGTGGATTGATGGTGAGTATGCGGTCTACGCCGTGCGTGACACTGGCGTCGGCATGTCCAGGGATCAGTTGGAAAGGATCTTCGATCCATTCTGGCAGATCGAACGGCCAACCACTCGTCGTACCGGCGGTACCGGCCTGGGCCTCAGCGTTGCCCGCCGATTTGCGCATCTGCTCGGCGGTATCATCCGCGTTGAAAGCACGCCGCAGGTCGGTTCGACTTTCGAGCTGCGCATCCCGTTAAAACCCCGGGAAACCTCTGCAGCCACTGGCGGTTGAGACTGGCCGTTCTCAACGAAAACCGGTATTAATTCGCGTTCGATCCTGTGCTGTCTGCAGGACGTCATCCCATCGATCGGGAGTTCGGTCCCTCATGCCCCAACAGTTTCGTTTCTCACCGCGGCCTAACCGCGCCCATGAAATCCAATGGCAGCCGTGGAGCAAGGAAGCGTTTGCGAATGCGACGGCTGCGGACCGGCCGATCCTGCTTTGCCTGACCGCCGTGTGGTGTCACTGGTGTCACCAGATGGATGAAAACACGTATTCGGATTCCGCACTGATCGAGCTCATTAACCAGCACTTCGTACCCATTCGCGTCGATGCAGACCAGTATCCGCACGTGCAGGATCGCTACATCGCTGGCGGCTGGCCAACCAATGCGTTCCTGACTCCAACCGGTGAGGTCCTGTGGTCCGGCACTTACATCGAAGCCGAGCAGTTCGCCGCGGTTGCTGACGGTGTGCGCAATGCCTGGACCGAGCGCCGCGCCGAGCTGGGTGTCGAGATCGAGCGCAGACGAAAGGCGCTCGAAGCCGCGCGCGGGCGTGGCTCGGTCGCCGGTATGGTCAGACGGGAGGCGGCCGATGACGTTTGGGCCTCGCTGCTCGAGAGCTTCGATGCACGTAATGGCGGGTTTGGTGACGCACCCAAATACCCGACGCCGGAAGCACTCGAGCTCCTGTTTGTGCGCTCGGATGAAGGCGACGCAGCACGAATTGCCATGCAGACTCTCGATGGCATGCTGGCCGGCGAGTTGTGGGATGCCAACCATGGTGGATTCTTCCGCTACGCACTGACCCAGGAGTGGACGCAGCCGCAAACCGAGAAGCTGCTCAGCATCAATGCCGGCCTGTTGCGCGCCTACGTGCTCGGTGCGCACCTTCACAACCGCGCAGACTGGCGTGCGATCGCGGAGCGGCTCGTGACTACGGTCGAGCAGACCCTTCCACTGCAGTCGGGACTGTGGGCATCGAGTCAGGCGGCCGCACCCGAGTTTTACGCTGCTCTACCCGAGAAGCGCGGCGGCCTGGACGCTCCTGGCGTCGATGGCGTGCTCTATACCAGCGTGAACGCGCAGTGGATTCGCGCACTGGCAGATGCCGGTGCGCGACTGCAGCGGAGTGATTGGATCGAGCGCGCCGAGTCCGCATTGGCCCAGCTGCTTTCGGAGATGGCTGCTCCCAACGACCTGATGTATCACTTCCGTGAACCCGGCGGCGATCCGCAGCTGCCTTACCTGTTGCTCGATACGCTTGAGGCCGCGCGCGCCTGCATCAGTGTCTCGCAAGCCACGGGCAAGTCCGAGAATCTCTTGCGAGCTCGCGCGTTCGTGTCTGCCATCGAAAAATCGTTCTGGGCTGATGAAAGCGGCTTCTACGATCGCACGCGCACCACCCACGACGTCGGCGTGCTCCGGTATCGGGATCGCCCCTTCGATGTAAACGCGGACATGGCGCGCCTGCTCATCGATCTCTCGCTTGCGCTGGGCGAGCGCAGCTACCGCGCACTCGCGGAACGTACGCTTGCCTTTCTATCACCGTCGGCCGGACGCTATGGCGTCGGCGGCGCGCCCTTCGCTACCGCCGTCCACGAGTTCTTCGACCCGCCACTGCAGGTGTTCGTGGTCGGGACCGGCCCCGACGCAGACGCGTTGCGCAAGACTGCGCTCGCGTTACCGATCGCGCATCGCCGGGTCTGGCCTTTGCCCAAAGGTGGTCGCATCGGTACCCAGACTTTTGCCGTGCGTGATACTGCGGTCGCTTACGCGACCGGTCCGCACGGCGCGTCTCCGCCGATCAGCGATCCTGCTGGTCTTGCGGATGCCATGACTCACGTGGCCTGAGTGCCCGCGCCATACCCGGACGCGTTGCGTGCGCGTCTCTCCGAAGTGCTGCGTCATGATCTCGACACACCACTGGCCGATTCCGAATTCGATACTATCGCCCGGGACATATTCTCCTTTCAGTTCGAGCACAACCACGCCTATGCTGCGTATTGCCGTCGACGCGGCGTCGTGCCGGAACAATTGCAGCACTGGACCGCCATCCCGCCGGTGCCCACAGCGGCATTCCGTGAGGTGGCCCTCGTAGCTGGAACCCCGGACCAGGGAATGCTGCGGTTCAAGACCAGTGGCACTACGCACGGCCGCGAGAAGCGCGGCGTTCACTATATCCCCGACCCGCACTTGTACGAGGAAGCGCTGCTACCGATGTTTGCCGGGTACCTGCTGCCCGATGCTGCCCGGCCCGCAATGATCTCGCTGATTCCACATTCCGCGCAGGCACTCGACTCATCGCTATCGCGCATGGTGTCCTATGCGGCGGAGCAGGTCTCGGCTGATGCCTTCTGGTTCATGGATGCCGATCGCGGTTTGCAGGAGCTCGAGCTCGAAGCCACGCTGCGCGAGCTGATTGCCGATGATTCGCCGATCTTGATCGTCGGTACGAGCTTCGCGTTCGTGCATTGGCTGGATTCGCTGTCCACGCGCGGCTTGCGGTTTCGCTTGCCCGAACGCTCGCGAATCATGGACACGGGCGGCTTCAAGGGAAAAAGCCGGAGTGTACCGGAAGCCGAGCTGCGCGCGGCCTGCCAGACGTTCCTGGCAGTCGCCGAGCCCTATTGCATCAATGAGTACGGCATGACCGAGCTGTGCTCGCAGTTTTACGACACGACGCTGCGTGATCGAGTGCTGGACCGTCCGGCTTCACCCGTCCGTTTGAAGCGTCCTGCACCATGGGTCCGCACTCGCGTGGTCGATCCGGAAACACTCACCCCCGTGACCCCTGGCGAGGTAGGCATCCTCCAACACATCGATCTCGCCAATTTGTATTCGGTGCTCGCTGTGCAGACCGAAGATTTCGGACGCGCGCACGGTGACGCCTTCGAGACCCTCGGCCGCGCTCCCGGCGCAGTTCCGCGCGGCTGCTCCGTCGCTGTCGACCTGCTGCTCCAGGCTGTGAAGGACACTCGGTGATGTTCGAGGCGTTCTGGCTGCCGGACCGGGAACGCCGCGTCGTCCAAACGCTGCGCCACGGCGCCACCGAGTTCCGTTATGCTGCACTCGAGCCGAACGATGTATCTGCCGTTTGTGCGAGCATCCGCAATGCCGCCGATAGAGCACGCTCGATCAGTGTGCGGGATCGCATCGATGCAATCGAGATCGCCCTCGATCGGGTGACGGATCCGCGCTCATCCGAGTATCAATATGCGGTCGAGCTGATCCCGCAAATCGCCGGCTACTCGCCCGAGATGGTGCGGGCGATTCTCGATCACATGGGCATGGCCTGGACTCGAGCCGCACTCGAGCGGCTGATCGAATCCGAAGTCGGTGATCCGATGCGACTCGATCAGTTCGTGCACGACCCGAAGCCAGGTCGTCGAACCATGGCATTCGGGCCCATGCTGGCGGCGCATATCTTCTCCGGCAATGTGCCCGGCGTTGCCGTCGAATCGCTGATTCGGGCACTGCTCGTGAAGTCTGCGTCGTTCGGCAAGCTCGCCGCCGAAGAGCCGGTCCTCCCCATCCTGTTCACCATGGCATTGCCCGATGCGCTGCGTGACGCGATCGCCTTGACCTACTGGCCCGGTGGCACTGACACGCTCGAGAACACTCTTTTTCAGGAAGCCGATGCCATCATCGTCTACGGCGCAGACCAGACCGTTGAATCCGTGCGCGCGCGTGCGCCGTCGAACCGGCGCATCATCGTGCACGGGCCTCGCTTTTCGGTGGGTGTCGTCGGTGACGCCGCGACTCAGTCATCCACCATCGAGCGCACTGCCGCTGATGTTGCGCTGGCCGTTGCCCTCTTCGACCAGCAGGGCTGCGTTTCGCCTCATGTCGTGTACGTACACGGCGAGTATTCCACGGCGCGCCAATTCGGCAACGCGTTGTCCGTGCAGCTCGAAACCGTGCAGCAACGTTTGCCACGCGGCCGTATCACGCCCGCAGAAGCCATGGCCGAGCGGGACGCGCGCGCTCGCGCGGAGTTCAACAGTATTGCCGGCAGCGAGATCGAGTTGTTGTCCGGCCCGGCTCATACAGTGGTGACAGACGCGAACGCCGAATTTCTGCCCTCGTGCCTGAATCGCTTCGTGTACGTGAAACCATTCAGCGCCATCCAGCGGCTGCGCAACCTGCTGCAGCCAGTGCACCAGTATCTGCAGTCCGTTGCCGTGACCGGTTTCGGTGAAAAACAAATGGCCGAGCTCGCACTGGAACTCGGCCATCTTGGTGTGACCCGTATCACCGACTTCACGCAGCTACCCTGGCCGCCTCTCGACTGGCATCATGACGGTAGCCGCCCGCTCGGTGAACTGCTGCGCTGGGTCGATTGGGAAGGCCAGTGAGTGGCCAGGATCCCATTATGCCGGCCGTGACCGCCGGAAGACCTCCTCGACCTGACCATCGGCGACGCTCCGCCAATGCTCGTCTGCATCACGCGCCGGTATTCCCAGATCTGCCACGCGCTTCAGCTCCGATGCCTGATCATCGCACACGAACAGCACTTCCGCGTTTTCTTCGCCTCCCTGGAACCGGCCTGACGTGACGCTGCCTATCCAGGTTCGTCCTTCATCGTCAGTGAATCGACGCTGCTCATTTATCGGTTCATCGCTCTTTGGCCGCCGTTCCCAATCCATGGTTTTCCCCCAGTTTCAGGTTTACACTGCCACGGAGTCGTGCAACACCTGTACCGGCGTAAGCCACGACAAATGTTCACGTGCCAAAGGCCAACCGTTTACCTGTAAACGACTTAGCCTAAGGGGAACACCCCTTGCACGCAGCGGACCTGGAGTGAGGCAGGTCCACGCAGTAGATGGAAAGGAGGACCATGACGCTTTTCACGTATTTCTGGAAATTGGGTCGGTCGGTCTTCGATATCGAGATGCCAACTGCCGCGCGAGTCCGCGCAGCAGTGACCGTGCCCTGCGTTGTTCTGTTGATCTTCGGCGTTACCGCTGGACTGCGCGCGCCAGCCACAGCGCTCGGTATCCTGAACGGTCCGGAGAAATCCAAGTATGCCGTTCTGCTCGATCGTTCGCGTGCCTTGGATGAATCGCTGAAGCAGGTCGAAGCCGTTTATGAAAGCGAAGTTCTCCCGCTCGAACGCGTGTTGCTTGACTACAATCAGGATCAGCGCCTGGTCAGGCGCGTTGCGGCTGCATTGGTAGGTGAGGGCCGTCGTGCTGGTCTTTCCCCCGACATCCTGCTCGCCGTGCTCCTGGTCGAAAACCCGGATCTCGCACCCGGCGCGACCAGCTTCGTTGGCGCACAGGGCCTCATGCAGGTCATGCCGCTTCACCGCGGTAATTGGCGCGCCTGTGCTCAGAACATGGACAGCATCGAGGGCAACATCTGCTACGGCGCACAGATCTTCAAAGACAACCTGCGTGCCAGCGGCGGCGACATTGAACGCGCGCTGCTCCGCTACAACGGCTGCGTGAAGGGGACCAACACGCCAACCTGCGGCCAATACCCGTATCACGTGTTTGCTCGCGCCGGCAAAGCCGCGATGATGAGCAAGATGGGACTGGGAGTGGCGCCGTAGACCGTTATTGCAGTAAAGGGAAGCTTGGGAGTTGTTTGGGCTGTCTCAGACTTGTGTAGCTATGATAGCTTGCGGAAGCTGGCGGGTAGTCAACGACGGCAACAATAGAGGGCGGCGCATTTTGCGTCGCCCTTTATTCATCCCGTTATCCCACTCCCAAGCTCCCGCCCCACCACAAACGTCAGCCCAACCGTTCCAACATCCCCAGCCCCCAAGCTCAAGCCCTAACCACACGTCGGTACTTACAAACTGGGGCGGCAGGGCTCGAACCTGCGACCTGGCGGTTAACAGCCGCCCGCTCTGCCAGCTGAGCTACACCCCATTGTATTGCTAAAGGCGGATCTGATTCGGGACGCTAACGGCAACCGCGGAAAAGTTCAACCAACGGCCGGACCGACTCCCGCTACCTGCTGGATGGGTGCTGGGGAGGTTTGGGGCTGTTTCAGGGGCAACTCGATGCGGAAGGTAGTACCGACGTTTTCTTCGCTGTCCACGCTGATCCGGCCACCATGCGCTTCGACGACTTCACGCGCAATCGCGAGGCCCAGACCCGCGCCCTTGCTGCGGGCCTGCTGGCCGATCTGGTAGAACTTGTCGAACACCAGTGGCAGCTGATCGGGTGCGATGCCGACGCCGCTATCCGAGACTTCGAAATGCAGGAGTGAGCGATCGGCCCATACGCGCAGACGAATCTTGCCGTCCTCGGGCGTGAACTTCAGCGCATTGGTCAGCAGGTTGCCGAGAACCTGGTCACGCAAACGATCCGGATCCGCCTTGATCGAGCCTGGCACGTTGGGATCCAGCTCGAACAGCAGGGTAATGTCCTTACGCTTTGCGAGTATGCCAAAGGCGCGTTCCAGGCTCGCCACCAGATCTTCGATCACGACATCGTTCATTTCCAGCTGCAGCCCGCCTGCCTCCAGCCGGCTCACGTCGAGCAACTGGTTTACCAGCCGCGTCAATACGAGTGTCTGATCCCGAATCGTTTGAAGGGCCTGCTGCTGTTCTTCGGAAAGCGGCCCGTAAATCTCCTCTTCCAACAGTTCGCTGTAGCCGCTGATCACGTTGATCGGCGTTTTCAACTCGTGCGTAGCGATGCTGATGAATTCCGCCTTCATCTTGTCCAGCTTGGCCAAGTGTTGCGCCATCCAGCGGAATGAGCGCGCGAGATCCCCGATTTCATCCGGACGCTCGTACGGCAGGTCCTCAGGCACTACATAATTTCCGTCCGCCACGGCCACCATCGCGCGTCGCAGCCGGCGCACCGGTGTGGTCAACCCGTGAGTTGCCCACCACCCGATCGCAAACACCGCAGCCCCACCGACCAGCAGGGCGAGCAGCGTCGTACTCAAGGCCGCCGCACTGATGCGTCCGGCCTCGGCCATATCCTGCCGGCTCCGGTTATCGATGGTGTGGGCAACCGCATCGAGGGCGACGTTGGCAGTGGCGAGCAATGGCTTGACCTGCTCGAAATACGCGCTCGCTTCCTCGGTGCGGTCAGCCGCAATCATGCTGGTCAGCTCGCGCATGCCCTGGTCGATGCCGTCCAGCCGACGGTTCAAGACCTCAGTCTCGTCAGCGTAGCCACGCTCGCCCAGGATTTTTAGTTGTTGCCTTGCTTCGGCCAGCGACTGATCGATGCCCGCGCGCTGGTCATTGCCGCCTACCGCTACGTAGATGCGGCCATAGCGATCCAATTCCGCGAGTGAGGTTTGGAGTCTGCCGATCGCCAGAAAAGCCTCGCCGTGGCGAGTTCGCTGGCCTTCCGCTATCTGATTCAGCTCCGCCAGTCGGCTGGCGCCGTATATCGCAGGGGCCGCTAACACCACCGCGATGCCGACGATGGTGAGGATCAGTCGGAAACGAACAGTCATGGATGGTAGACGATCTTAACGCTTCAACGTTTTACGGATCCGCTCGAGTTCCTTCTCCTTCTCTTCCAGCTTCTTGTCCCGCTCAGCCACCTGGCTTTCCAACAGCTCGATTTTGCGGGCCAGCTTATCGCGTTCATCCGACAATGCGCGCAACCGCGCTGGTACTGTCGACGATGTCGTCGGCAGGCTAGGCAAGCCAATTTCCACCTTTCGTTCGGCCTCCCGTTTGTCGGCCTCCGCCAAGGCCAGCCGCTCCTCCGTCGCGCCCATTTCCAGGGCCAGCAGGTAGAGCGTCTGGGCCACCGGCTGTGACCACTCGGGCCGGTTCTTTTTCTGCAGGTATGCGCCCGCCAGATCAGCGCCTAACGCGAGCCGCCGGCTGGGGTTGCGCGGATCCATCTCGAGCGCCGATACCACCAGCAGCGCCTGTTGCCCAACCGGTTCGTCGCGATGGCGTTCAATCACCCAGCTCAAGGATTTGCTTGCCGCCTGGAAATCGCCGCGCTGCAGCGCGGCAATGCCATTCTCGAATTGATCGTCGGCCTTCGATCCGAACACGGTGTCGAACGTTGCACAGGCCGGTAAGGCGAGCGCCAGCAAGCCCGTCGCCAGTGCGGAATACCTCATGATCTGTTGCCTCCGCGGAAAAATGTCCGTCCGCGATTCGTCGCCTGTGTGGACTGGGACGATCGTATCCTGCAACAAATGAACCCTCCTGCGGCATCTGCGCCACTACGGGAGAAACCGGCAACGACTCACCAAATCGTCGCACCGGTCCGGCTCAGCCCCCGCAACCTCGACCGCACAGCCACCGAACGGTGCAGGTTGCGATCCCAGCCACCTTTACGAGATTGCCTTCGGCTGTGATCGCCGCTGGCTCGGTATCTTCCCTACGCCGGTGTTGCTCGTCGCCTCTGGAATATCCGGTTATCTTAGGCAGATTCCGCATCCCTATCTGTCAGGAAGGTGTATGACCGACGTGAACCTGCATGCGTCCGATTCCACGTCATCTGCCAGTGGTGAAGAGGGCAAATACGTCTACTGCATCGTCAAAAGTGCGGAAGAACGGGATTTTGGTCCCATTGGTATCGGTGAAGGGGGCAATCGTGTCTACACCGTTCACCACAAGGACCTCGCTGCTGTGGTCAGCGACACTCCAATCCGGATCTACGACCCGACGCGGGAAAATGTGCTCGCCCACGAGTTGGTCAATGAAACGGTGATGCGTGAATACACGGTAATCCCGATGTCGTTCGGCACGATTTTCCGCACCCGCGAAGATATCAACGAGCTGCTCCGGTCGACCTATCGCGCGTTCGACGATGTGCTCGAGAAGATGCGCGACAAGATCGAGTTCGGCCTGAAGGTTCTGTGGGATCGTGAAAAAGTCATCGCCCGGCTCGAAGAGGACGATGAAGAAATTCGCCGCCTCAAGAACGAGATCACCGGTAACGCGCAGAGCTCGACCTACTTCGCTCGCATGCAGCTGGGCCGGCTGGTGGAAAGCGGCCTGGAGTCGACCGCCAACGGCTATGTCATGGACATCCACGAATCGTTGAAACCGGTCGCCGTAGCCAGCCGCTCCAACAAACCGATTGGCGATCGCATGATCATGAACGCTGCCTACCTGGTCGAGCGCTCGCGCGAGCTGGAATTCGACGAAGCCGTCAAAGCGCTCAGCCGCAAATACGAGGATGTGCTCTCCTTCAAATACACCGGTCCCTGGCCGCCATATAACTTTGTGAACATCAAGCTGCGTCTGGAAAGGGCGGACGCATGACTTACCACTCAACGATCCGTTGAGAGTAAAGCATGGGGATACTGAAGCATCTTTTGTTCTGGCCGGTTACCGGCCCGCTCTTTCTCACTGAGTTTTCGTTGAGCAAAGTCGAGGGCGTGGTCAAGGAGCAATTGACCGATGATTCCACGGTGAAGTCGGAGCTGCTCGAGTTGCAGCTCAAGCTCGAGCTCGGCGACATCACGGATGACGAGTACGTCGAGCGCGAGGCTGAGCTCATGAAGCAGCTGCGCGAAATCCGTGAGTGGCGGGAGCAGTTCGGCATGGGTGTGGCCGGTGGGCCTGTGCGCGTGGCGCAGGACGCGAAAGCCGAGGCGGACATTCCGGAAGTACCAGCCGACCAGGAAGAGGCGAAGGAACCACAGGTCGCTGATCCGAAGGATGTGAGCATTGGGCTCACGTTTGACGACTGGCATCAGTAGTTGAGCTCCGCGCTCCTGTCCCGGCTGAGCGCACGAACTCTGTTTGTGGTCGGCAAGGGGGGTGTAGGCAAGAGCACTGCGGCATCCGCGATCGCACTTCAGCTTGCCGATCAACAGCAACAAGCTCATCTCATCTCGGTCGACCCCGCACATTCGCTGGCCGATGTTTTTGCGCAGGAAGCACTGCCGGTGCCAGCTCGCGCAAACTGCAATCCCGGCCTGATCCTCGAAGAGTTCGACGCACGATCGTTTGCCGATGACTGGCTCGCTGAATTGCGGCCCGCGCTGATCGAGGTCGCGGAGCGCGGCACCTATCTGGACGCGGCTGACGCGCAAAGTTTTTTGGACCTGTCGTTGCCCGGTGTCGATGAAGTGATGGCAGCCCTTCGCATCCTGCAGCTGACCGATGGCAGTGCGCAGCGCATCGTGGTAGACACCGCGCCTACCGGGCATCTGCTGCGGCTGCTCGAAGCCGGCAGCCTGCTGAACAGTTGGTCGGAAGCGCTGGAAGCGATGGCCCGAAAAGCCGATGCGGTTGCCATCGGCATGATCGGGCGTGCACCCGAATGGGCCGCTGTTCGCTTGATCGAGCAGTGGTGGGCGCAAAGCCGCGCGTTTGCCGACACGACGCGCAACGCCCAGTTCGTCGTGGTCACTCGCGGTGATCCGGTCGTCGAGGCTGAGACCGCTCGTCTGGTGGAGGCGCTGCATGCGCGGCATCTGCCGGTGGCCGCAATCATAGCCAACACCCAGCCCTCCGGGGTTGCCGACTGGTTCGCGCCCAGGCTGGAAACGGCACCCGCCGGTTGCACTGGTCTTCGCACCTGGATCCAGGCAACGCGTTCCAATGACGGGCCGCAAGTCGAGGCTACGAGTTCGCGTGCATCCGCAATCGCCGATCATGCCACCGATGCCAATACGTTCGACCTGCTCGAAGCGCTGACCGAGCCACTGATACTGGTCGCCGGCAAGGGCGGCGTTGGGAAATCGACTGTTGCATCCGCGATTGCGGTCATGAAGGCGGCGGATCGAGCCATCTGCCTGGTGAGCACGGATCCAGCCGGGTCGCTGAGTGATGTGTTTGGACAGCCGGTCAGTGCCGAGCCTGCGCAACTCGTTCCCGGCCTCACAGTCTGGCAGCTCGCGGCCGACGCGGAGTTCCAGCGGCTACGGACGCGTTACACGGATGAAGCGCGGCTGGTATTCGAGAAGCTGGGCCTGGATCAAGCGGTCAGTCTGGATCGCGCGGTCATCGATCGCTTGTGGAACCTGGCGCCGCCCGGACTCGACGAAATCATCGCGGTCACCGAGGTAATGGCGGCCACAGAGCGGTGTCCCTCCGTGATCCTCGATTCGGCGCCGACCGGACATTTCCTGCGATTGATTCAGATTCCCGAGGTCAGCATCGAGTGGTCACACGCGCTCATGAGGCTTTTGCTCAAGTACGGCGTGGCTGGGTCGCTTCAGGACTTCACCACCGAGCTGCTTGCCTTCGCGCGCCGTACTCGCGAATTGCAGGAGCGTCTCACCACCCCCGGACAGGCAGCTGTCGTGCTGGTTACGCTGGATGAGCCGGTGGTGTGGGCGGAGACGCTGAGGTTGCACGCCGCCCTGGAACGCGCCAAGATACCGGTCGCCGCACTGGTTATTAACCGGGCTGATGGCGGTCCCTCCCGCGGCTATCCGCCCGTCGTTTCGTCGGTGCGGGTCATCCGGGCTCCGAACCTGGATATACCGCCGATCGGTGCCGACGCACTGCGTTCATACAGCCGGCGCTGGGAAGACTGACCGTGAGCGACCTGGTCTACCTTTATGGGTTCGTGCCGGCGACGTTTCAGGCATCGACTGAATCGTTGGCGGGCATCGACGGCCGCGCCGTTGAGCTGCTCGCGCTCACTGCATCCCGTGCAATCGTCAGCCGCGTCGATGCCCAACAGTATAGCGGTGAACGCATCGAGAAAAAGCTGCAGGACCTGAACTGGGTCGCGGAACAGGGCGTCGCCCATGAGCGCGTCGTTGCCTGGTTCGTCGATCGCACGCAGATCCTGCCGGCTTCGCTCTTTACCCTGTACTCATCGGTTGACGCGCTCGAGAAGAGCGCGGCCGCGCAGCGCGAAACCATCATCTCGGAGCTGCGCCGGCTCGATGGTCAGCGTGAATGGGACTTGAAGGTCTCGTACGATGCCGGATTGCTCGCTCACCATGCCGTTCGCTTCTCGGATGCATTGAGAAAACTGGATGCGGAATTGGCCAGTGCCGCACCCGGCAAACGCTACCTGCTCGAGCGAAAACGAGGGGACCTGGCCAAAAAGGAAACCTCGCGGATCGCGCGGGATCAGGCGCAGCAGATCGTGGAGGCGGTGCGGCCTCATAGCACCGAAGTACGGTCCTTGCCCATCCCGCAAAGTGCCGAGGAATTGCCGGTCGTCGTCCACGCCGCCCTGCTCGTGCACCGCGACCGCGAGTCGGCCGTCGTTCACGAAATCGAATCCGCGCGAAAGAAAATCGACTCCGCCGGCTTCAGCATCAGCTTCTCCGGGCCCTGGGCACCCTATCGCTTTGTGCAGCATGACCGATCTGCCTGAAACGCTCGGACCCGAACAGCAACTGTCACTGGCCGAGCTGGTGAATCGCGTGCTGGATCGTGGTGCCATCGTCACTGGAGAAGTCGTGATCAGCGTCGCCGGTATCGACTTGTTGTACGTCGGCTTGCAGCTCGTGCTGTCCTCGACCGAGACCGCCAGGAAGCACGGCGTCATCCGATAATGGGGCTGTACGCATACTGCGTCGTGCCCGCCGCGTTTGAGCCTCACGGCGTGGTCGGCATCGATGGGTCGACCGTTTCCTGCTTCGAGGGCAGCGATCTCGGCTGCTGGGTGTCCAGCCTGGATCTGCGCCCGGAGCCCGCTCTGGACCGCATCCGTGCCCATGACACGGTCATTCAAGCGGCGATTACCGAGGATGTGACGCCCGTACCCATACGATTTGGTCAGTGGCTGGACTCGGCCGCAGCTTTACAGAACCATTTGCAGCTAAACGCGGGACGTTACACTACCTTACTGAAGCGCTTTGCGGGTGCGCTCGAATTCGGGCTGCGGGTGCTGGACCCGAACCGCTCGGCCCGGGTGCCGGCGCCCCCGGACACGACGTCCGGTACCGCCTATTTAACCGCGTTGCGCGATCAGTTGCGAGGAGCCGAACTCGATGAGCCGGACATCGCCGAAGTGCGCGGTGCGCTGCACGCCGAGTTCGAAGGCCTGGTCCGTGACGAGCAGTTCGAGCCGCTGCGCACACCGCACGGCGTGCTCTCCGTGATGCATTTGGTCGAGCGCGCTGCCTTCGATGAATACCGGGCACGACTGTCACGAGTCCGCCGCGCGCGCCCGCAGTTGCGATTCCTGGCCAGCGGGCCCTGGCCGCCATACTCGTTTGCCGCGTGAGCGACGATCGCAGGGTCGACGCCGACGACATCGACCTTTTCGCGGCAGAGCTGCGTGAGCTAGCACCGGCACTGCCGGACCGGATTCAGGCGAATCCGGAGGACATCGAAGCCGGTGTCGCCAAGCTCGTCCTCACGCTGGTCGAGTTCTTACGGCAGGTGCTGGAACACCAGGCAGTCCGGCGTATGGAAGGCGGAAGTCTCGACGAGGAACAGATTGAACGGTTGGGACTCGCTCTGATGCGCTTGCAACAACGGGTAACGGAACTTAAAGATGCCTTCGGTCTGGCGGATGAAGATCTCAATATCGATCTCGGTCCGCTCGGCAAGCTCAGCTAAAAGGTGATCAGGTGGCCGAACAGTATCAGGCAGGGCCGCACCGCTCGCAGGGATTGGTCGATGTCCTGGATCGCATCCTGGACAAGGGGCTCGTCATTGCGGGCGACATCAAGGTGAATCTGGCGAATGTCGAACTTCTCACGATTCAGATTCGATTGCTGGTTTGCTCGATCGACAAAGCGGAGCAAATCGGCATGAACTGGTGGCGGACCGATCCACACTATGCCAGGCCTGAGCTCCAGGCTTCGGAGCTGACCTCTTTGCATGAAAAGCTCGACCAGCTTGCCACCCGTCTGGAAGCCATCGAGCGAAAAAAGCTGAAGTAGGAAAACTCACGCCAATCGGAGAATCGCTATGGCGGTCGAACGCGCAGGTGCAGGTTCCAGTCTAATTGACGTACTCGACCGGGTACTCGACAAAGGCATCGTCATTGATGCCTACGTCCGCGTCTCGCTGGTCGGGATCGACCTGGTCAGCGTCGAGGCGCGCATTGTGGTCGCGTCCGTCGAAACTTATCTGCGCTATGCAGAAGCCATCGGTGTTACCGGTTTCGCCTCCCGGCCGCTCATCACGCCCGGTTCACAGTCGGCTGAAATGGATCGTGTGCTGGCCGAGAACGCCGAGCTCAAGCGCAGGCTGGAAGAGCTGAGCTAGTCGGGTGATCCCAGCAGCACGCGTCAGCGACGCCGTAGTCGCAGAACTTCTTGAACGGTTGGCCGGCGTTTCCAACGCAACCGATGCATGCTCCACAGTTCTCGACGTCGTGCTGCCGGAAACGGGTCTCGCACGCGCAATCATGCTGGTTCGAACCGATGAAGGCTTCAAAGCGGTAGGCTGGGCCGTCGGCGACGCCCAGGTCGCCTCTGCCCAGGCCATAGGCAACGATCCCGATTCGAAGTTGCTGCCGATCATTGCTCACGGCGTCCGGCCCGCCCTGCTGGACAGTCGTACCATTTCCAGTCTCGGCTTCACCTGCGGGGTCGCGATTCCGTTCCCGGGATTCAGCCGCGGGAAACTCGGTGTAGTGCTGGTCGAAGCGTTCGAAATCGACAGCCGCATCGAGTTGGCCGAGACCTTGCTCCGCCGCGCCGGCCCGACCCTCAACCGCACACTTCAGCTGGATGCCGCGACCACGCGAGCGGCGCGGCTCGACCGCCAGCGCGATCTGCTGACCGGCATCATCAATGCCCTGACCGATCCGGTCGTGCTGACCAATGCCAAAAACGACATTCTGCTCACCAATCGCCGCGCCGAGCAGCTCTTCACCTTCACCGATGAGTTCAGTGAGGGCCGCCGACGGGCAGTGCAGATCAACAACCTGCTTTTCAGCTCGTTCCTCACCCAAACCGTAATTGGTGGCCAGAGCACTTCTCGCGAGCTGAACCTGGTCGATCCGACCGAAGGCTCGGACCTGCTCTTCGAAGTCTTTTCGATCTCGATTGAACATGGCGTCGAAGGCAACGTCATCTCGATCCTGCGCGACATTACCGACCTGAAGCGCGCGGTCTCGCAGCTGGAGGTCGAGTATCGCCGGTCCCGCAGCGCGGAGTATCGCTCGCGTGAGCAGCGCGATCGACTGAACGTCATCCTGGAAAACGTGAGCGACCCGATTCTGCTCACCGATGAGCACTCCAACATCATCCTGATGAACCCCGAGGCGGATCGACTCTTCGTGGTTCCGCCCACGGCCGACACCGAGACCACCTGGGCGCGCCAGGTCCAGTCCAATGACACCAAGTTCACGACCCTGACCAGCGACTTCCTGCTGCAGCTGGACAAGCGCCGGGTCGAACGAGTTGAGCTGATCGACCCGGATACCGGCCGCGAGTTTACGGTTGAAGTGCTCAGCACCAAGATCCTGAATCCGCGCGGCGAGCCCATCGCGATCGTCAGCGTGCTGCACGATCTGACCCAATTCGTCGAGAACCAGCGCCTCGCGCGCGAGCTGCAAACCCTGAACGAACAGCTCGAGCAGCGCATCCGGGATGCAACCACCGAGCTCGAGGAGCGCAACCGGCAGCTGGAATGGCAGAGTGCCGAGCTGGCCAAAGCCTCGCGTTTGAAGAGCGAATTCCTGGCCGCGATGAGCCATGAATTGCGGACCCCGCTCAACGTCATCATCGGCTACACATCGCTCATGCGCGAGCAGATCTATGGCGACCTCACGCCCTCTCAGGATGATACGCTGGTGCGCGTGCACAGCACTTCGCAGCATCTGCTCCAGTTGATCAATAACATCCTCGATCTCTCGAAGATCGAAGCCGGCAAGATGCCGCTGCACCTCGAGGAGGTCGATGTCCGTGAAGTGATCGACGAGCTGTCGGATACCATCATGCCGATGGTGCGCAAGAAGCAGCTCGCTTTCAATGCCAGCGTCGACGCTGAGCTGCCGCTGCTGGTCACCGATTGTACCAAGCTCAAGCAGGTGCTGCTCAACCTGCTCTCCAATGCCATCAAGTTCACCCGCGAAGGCGCGGTCAACCTGACCGCGGAAAAAGTCGGACCCGAGCTGGTGCGACTGACGGTTTCGGACTCCGGTATCGGCATCAAGCCTGAACACCTGAGCGAGATCTTCGAGCATTTTCGCCAGCTCGACCAATCGCATACGCGCGAATACGGAGGTACCGGTCTGGGTCTCACGATTACCCAAAACCTGCTCGCCTTGCTGGGCGGCACCATCTCGGTGGACAGCACCTTCGGAATCGGTTCCCGCTTTGTCGTCGAGTTGCCACGTCGGCTGCGCGGTGCGCTCGTGACTGGCGCCACTGATTCGAGCATTCCTCAGCAGCGTGGCACACATCCGCGCTGATACTAAGTGCGCGATCGTCTCGCCTTCGCCCTGAGCGCGGCGAGCTTCCTCTTTCTGCTCGAGGCGTTGCGCGCTCTTTTCGGCGTGCTCTTCGCCGGCGTCTACATCGCGCTCTTCCCGGAATTCGACACGGTCGCAATGCTGCTGGCCTTCATACCGCTGGCCGGGCTGCTGCTCGCGGCGCTGCCGCCGGTGCGCTGGCTCGAGCGCGACCGGCTGCTTGGCTATGCTGCCATCGGCGCCGCGCTGCTGCGCATCGGTCTTTGTCTGCCGCCACTGTTGCTGCGCACGCTGTTCAGTGCAACCGTGCTCGCATGTTGCGGCATTTTCATCGTCGCGGCGACCGGTTCGTTCAGTCGCCGCATCAACGCCGCGGGCGCTGCAACCGGCATCGTGCTGGACCAGGTACTTCGCCTGTTCGGACGCAGCTATGATCTCACGATGCGCCCGCAATGGGTGCCCGCTCAGCTTGCCATCGCCGCCATCGTCATCACGATTGCGATTGCGTTCATGGCCACGCCTGAAGCCGAGGATGATACCGATCACGATGAACGGCTCGAGCGGCGCAGGGGCGGGCTTCGTCTCCGGGGCGCGATCAGTGTCGGCTGCATCCTGTTCCTGGAGACCACTGTCGTGGGCATGCCCGAAGTCGCGGCCCGCATCACGCATGTCCCCTACGATGCGATGGGGCTGGTGCTGGTGTTGGCCGGTGCAGCCGCGATCGGTGCTCTGCTGGCTGGGTCGGGGCCGGCTGGCCGACATCGGCCCGCCGCGGTCGGCCTGGCCGGTGTTGGCACGCTGGCCGCGATCGTGCCGCTCGGCTTCAGCGGCTGGCCGGCTGCGCTGCTGATCGCAGTCGGGCACTTCGCACTGCTCGTGCTGCTCTACCGCGCGCTGGCGCCCGCCGGCGGCAGGCGCGGTGGCTGGGTCATCTCCGTCGGCTTGGGTGTGCTCGTGCTTTTGCACGCTCTGTACGGAATGACTTTTTTCTATGCTTTCACACTGCACAGCTTCCGTGATCGGGAGAGCTTCATTATTGCGGCTGCTGGTGTGGTGCTCATGGTCGCGCTCGCACTCACGCCTCGCCCCAATCCTTCCGTGCCTCGCAACTGGCGGCGTATGCCGCTCATGGCCGTCGCCGTGGTCCTCCTCGCGCTGGCGCTCAGATTCAGTTGGAACGCCAGTCCGACGCCAATCCTGCCGGTTACCGCCACAACCTTCAGTGTTGCGACCTACAACGTGCATTACGGCTTCAATGGCGAGTGGCGTTACGATCCGGAAGCGATTGCGCGCGTGCTCGAGGCCAGCGGCGCGGATGTGATCGCGCTGCAGGAAGTGCCGGTCGGTCTGCCCGCGGCCTACGGCACCGACCTGGCCCTCTGGCTGGGTCGACGACTGCGCATGCAGAGCAGCTTCGCACCAAGCATCAACGGCCTCTTGGGCGATGCATTCCTCACCAGACTGCCTATCGTGTCGTTCGAATCGCGAATGCTGCCACCGGATACCGCTGACCGGAAACAGCTGGGTCGGCTCACGGTACGCGCCGGCCGCGGTGCGGTGACTGTCTTCGGCACGCATCTCGGCGTCGACGACGACGACCGTCGGGTGCAGACCGCCGCCGCCGCCGGTTTGATTGGCTCCGTTTCGCCCGCAGTGTTCGCCGGTGATTTCAACGCGCCGCCCGCCTCCGCCACCGTTCAGCGCATCCAGGCGGCGGGCTTCAACAGCGTGTTCGATCTGCTCCGACAACCCCATCCGCCGTCGGTACCTGCCCGTCGGCCCGTCGATGCCATCGATTACATCTTCATTAGAGGACTGACCGTCGAAGCCGCCCAGGTTCTCGAGGCTACCGCGTCCGATCACCGGCCCGTCATCGCAACACTCCGCATCCGGCAATGAGACGAGCGCACCACAGAGATGACAGGGAAACACAGGGAATTCAAATTCAATTTCGAATTCAAATTCTGAATTCAAATAAAAATTTCGAATTGAGGAACGGCGAGTCCGGCTACTTCGACGCGAGGCCGAACCGATTCACGATGTAGTACGCAGCCGCGTTCAATCTGTTAATTCGAAATTCCTTGAATTCGAAATTCTTTGAATTCGAAATTGAATTTGAATTGCCGTTTGCCCTCCACGCCTGACTGCCACGCGAAAGCCTGAAGAGCTACAAGAATGCCGGACTGGTCATGTGTTTTCGCTTACGCGAGCAACGCTCTGTGGTCGCTGTGTGCCCTGTGGTGAGAAAGGCCGCCCGTCAACACGGGCGGGCCTTTCCCTCGCCGGTCAATGCTTGTCGACGATATCCGGCGGTGCCGTAGTCAGCCCCGCCGCGCGCGCGGCTGCGGCTGCGCGTCCGCCGTACAGGAAGTAAATAGCCAGGCCGATCACCAGCCAGATCAACAGACGCAGCCAGGTGATGCCAGGCAGTGCGATCATCAGGTAGACACAGGCCAGTGCGCCCAGGATGGGAACGAACGGCATGCCCGGAGTGCGGAACGGCCGGTCGAGATTGGGCTGCTTATAGCGCAGCACCAGCACGCCGATGCATACGATCGCGAAGGCCAGCAGCGTACCGATCGACACCATGTGACCCAACTCGTTGATATTGAAGATGCCGGCCACCAGCGCGACGGCAACGCCGGTAACTATGGTAGTGATGTGAGGCGTGCGAAACTTCGGATGAATCGTTTTGAACACCGGCGGCAATAAACCATCGCGGGACATGGAGTAAAAGATTCGGGGCTGAGCCATGACCATCACCAGAATCACGCTCGAGAGACCCGCGATCGCGCCGATCTTGATGAACGGCCGCAGCCAGTTCAGGCCCGTTGCATTGATCGCCACCGCGACCGGAGCCGGATCGTTCAGCTGGGGATAGGGAACGATTCCGGTCATGACAGCGGCCATGATGATGTACAGAACCGTGCATATCAGCAGAGACATCAGAATGCCGGTCGGCATGTCCTTCTGCGGGTTCTTTGCTTCCTGCGCCGCCACCGACACGGCGTCAAAACCGATATAGGCGAAGAAAACGACGCTGGCGCCCGTCACGATTCCACCGAAGCCGAACTCGCCCTTTACGCCCGTGGCCTCCGGAATGAATGGCCGCCAGTTCTCCGGGTTGACGTAGGCGGCACCAAAGGCAATGAACAACAGCACGACGGCAACCTTGATCAACACGATGGTCGCGTTTGCACTGGCCGATTCCTTGATTCCAATCACCAGGAGTGCCGTTACCAGCAGCGCGATCACCACCGCCGGGATGTTGAAGATTCCCTGCCCAATGACGTTGCCCGCCGCGTCCGTGATGTCCAGACCCATCGGGCTGGCCCACTGCATCGGGAAATTGAAGCCGAGGTCGCGCAGGAAGCTGGTGACGTACCCTGACCAGCCCACCGCCACGGTCGATGCGCCCAGCGAATACTCGAGGATCAAGTCCCAGCCGATGATCCAGGCCAGCAGCTCGCCCATGGTCGCGTAGGCATAGGTGTACGCGCTGCCCGCCACCGGGATCATGCTGGCAAACTCCGCGTAGCACAGGCCGGCAAACCCGCAGGCGACACCGGCCAGCACGAAGGACAGGATGATCGCCGGGCCCGCGTGCACGGCGGCGGCCTGCCCGGTCAGCACGAAGATGCCCGCGCCGATGATCGCGCCGATCCCGAGCGTGGTCAGCTGCAGCGGGCCGAGGACGCGTTTCAGGTTGCTCGCCGCCGCGTCCGCCCGTAACTGATCAACGCTCTTCCGCCAGAACAGATCCATGGGTCCTCCGCGTGAAGGAAGGCGGGCCAAAGCCTAAGCCCGATGTAGACTCGTGAGGTTATGAACGCGCTAAGTTCGTTGTCGCGGCGCGGCGGGGCAAGCTTGCTGGCTTCGCGGATCGCGGAGTCGCGGAGTCGCGGATCGCGGATCGCGGATCGCGGGTCGCGGATCATGGGATCGCTGATCAAGGATCACCGATAGGGGATCGGGCATCATGGATCGGGGATGATGGATCACGATCACCAACCCGGATTCTCAGCTATGGACAAAGGAAGTTGCAACGCCCCTGGAATACTGACATCGCCACCTGCTTTGCTCAGAGGGACCAACCTGCGAATGATCTGAATCGGGCCGGTATTCGCAGTTCGGTTATTTTGACAACAAACCTCTACAGCAATCACACCGACACCGTCTACTCGATCCCTGATCCCGGATCCCATCCGCGATCCGCGATCCGCGATCCGCGATCCGCGATCCGCGAAGCCTAAAGCTCTATCTGAGCACCGAGCTCGACCACCTGGTTGTAGGGAATCCCGAAGTACGCAGTGGCAGAACGAGCGTTTTTCATCATGATCTCGAAGAGTTTCTTGCGCCAGCGAGCCATGCCTTTGCGACTGGTCGTGATCAGTGTGTCATGGCCCAGGAAAAAGGTGGTTTCCATTGGCTTCACCATAACGCCTTTGCCGCGGACCAGCTTCATTACGTCAGGAATGTTCGGATCCTCCATGAATCCGTAATAGGCCATTACCCGGTAGAAGCCGTGGTTCAGCTGCTTCACCTCTATTCGCTCCTGGGCGTCGACGTGCGGTACTTCACGAGTCACCACGGTGAGCAGGAGGACCTGCTCATGAATGACCTTGTTGTGCTTGAGATTGTGCATCAAGGCCGGTGGTATGCCATCCGCAGATCCCGTCATGAACACGGCTGTCCCGGCGACGCGACCCTGTTTCCGCTGCCCGACATCCGCCATGAACAGATCGATCGGCAGCGTTTTCTCCTGCAGCCGCTCTCGCAGCATCATGCGCCCTTTCTTCCAGGTCGACATCATGATGTAGATCACGGCCGCGATCACAATCGGAATGAAACCGCCGTCGAGGAACTTCAGAGCATTCGCGCTGAAGAACGCCAGATCGACCAGCAGCAGGATGCTCGTCACCAGGATGGCATTGTGCAGCTTCCAACCGAATCGCTCGCGGGCCACCATGAAGAACAACAAGGTCGTAATCACGAAGGTGCTGGTCACGGCAATGCCATAGGCCGCCGCCAGCTCACTGGCAGACCCACCCCAGAGCACCAGACCGATCGTCGCGATCATGAGCGCCCAGTTCACACCCGGGATGTAGATCTGTCCAATTTCACGCGCCGATGTATGCTCGATTTGCACGCGCGGGCAGTAGCCCAGCTGCACTGCCTGCCGGGTCAGGGAAAACGCACCGGAAATCATGGCCTGCGATGCGATCGATGCCGCAGCCGTCGCCAGCACGACCAGCGGGATCGTCATCCAGTCGGGAGCCAGCCGGAAGAAGACGTGCTCCGCCGCCGATTCCGGATCGTTGAGAATGAAGGCCCCCTGTCCGAAATAACTGAGCAGCAGTGCCGGCAGCACGATGGCAAACCAGGCAAAACGGATGGGCCGTCGGCCGAAATGACCCATGTCCGCATACAATGCCTCGCCGCCGGTCACGACCAGGACTACGCTGCCCAGCACGACGAATCCGGCATAGCCGTTTCGCATGAAAAACGAGACCGCGTTGGTTGGCAGGATCGCGGCAAGCACGGACGGCTCGCGCACGATCTGAATCGCGCCGAGCACGGCGATAGTGATGAACCAGGAGAGCGTGAGCGGACCGAATATTTTGCCGATTCCGCCCGTGCCTCGCCGCTGTACCAGGAACAGCGCGACGATTATGGCGATGGTAATCGGTACCACCCGATGTCCGATGGTGGGCACCGCGATCTGAAGCCCCTCGACTGCGCTCAACACGGATACTGCCGGCGTGATCACTCCATCGCCATAAATCAACGCAGCACCAAACAAGCCGAGCGCGATCAGGAGCGGACGGCTGCGTCCGACTTTGCCGCTGACTCTCAACAGTGACAGCAACGCGAGCGTACCGCCTTCACCCCGGTTGTCCGCGCGCATCACGAAAACCAGATATTTTACCGATATTACGATGATCAACGCCCAGAAGATGAGCGACAGGATGCCGAGCACGTTCGCGCGGGAAATGCCGATGGCATGCGGACCGTAAAAGCATTCACGCAGGGCATACAGTGGGCTCGTGCCGATGTCGCCGTACACCACACCCACCGCACCCAGTGCGAGCAGATAGAAGTACCGGCCTTTCGGTTCCGTACCATGCGGTGGATGAATGCCCTCGCCGCCCGCGCCGGTGCCATGTGTGTGAGGCACGCCACTGTCACTCGCGGTCATAGCTCGATCTGGGCACCCAGCTCGACCACGCGGTTCGGTGGGATATGAAAGTATGCGGTGGCCGGCTGTGCATTTCGCTGAAGCAGACTGAACAAGCGCTTTCGCCAGCGGTTCATGCCGCGACCGGTGTGCGTGACCAGCGTATCGCGGCCCAGATAAAAGCTCGTCTCGCCGATTTTCAGCTTCAGCCCCTTCATGGCGCAGATCTTCAGAAGGTCTGGCACGTCCGGCGTTTCCATGTAGCCATACCGGCCGCGCACGCGGAAAAGCCCGGCGCCCAGCTCTTCGACGATAACGCGGTCCTCGTCAGCGACGTGCGGATAATCGACCGTAAGCAGCGAAAGCAGAACCACTTTCTCGTGCAATACCTTGTTGTGTTTGAGATGGTGCAGCAGCACCGGCGGCACGCCATCCGGGTTCGCGGTCAGAAAAATAGCGGAGCCAGCGACCCGGTGTGGTGGTTTCCGACTGATGTCGGTGACGAACAGATCGACCGGCAGCGCGCCGCGCGCAAAGTAGGCTCCCAGCAACATCCGTCCTCGTTGCCAGGTCGACATTATGGTGTAGATCACCACACCAGTTACGATCGGCAGCCACGCGCCGTGCAGCAGCTTGATTACATTCGCACCCAGAAAT
>JBBDWZ010000145.1:0-29062 GCA_040902615.1 Gemmatimonadota bacterium
ACCAGGTGAAGAGGGGCATGGTCATGCGGTCGGCCAGATGTCGCAACAGCAGCTCGGCACGTTCTTCTTCGATCGTGTCGATCACGATCAAGCCATGGCGCGACCTGATCAAAAGTTCAATGTCGTGAAGCGGGTCCTTCTTTTCCATTCGCAATCTTGTCAAAGGATCAGGGATCAGCGATCAGGGATCACGGATCGCGGATCGCGGATCGCAGATCAAGAATTGGAGATCAAAATCGAAATTCGTGATGCATATCCTAGATCCGCGATCCGCGATCCGCGATCCGGCACTGGGCGGGCGTAGGATAGGCGCAGGGTTCAGGGGCGGCAAGCGTCATCGAACACGATGGTTTCACCAAATGCAGGCACGTGCAAACGCTCGGCGGGCAGTTGCGCCTGCTGCCAGGCACTACGGATGCGAGTGGGCGGCTCGAGCGGATCTTCATCGGTCAGACGAAACGTGCCCCAGTGCATGGCGATGAATTCACGAGCCCGCAGATCAGTGTACGACTGCAGCGCTTCTTCGGGATTCATGTGCGCGGGCTGCATGAACCAGCGCGGCTCGTACGCACCGATCGGCAGAATTGCCACGTCGAACGGACCCGCGCGCTCTCCGATCTCACGAAAAGCCGGGCAATAGCCACTGTCGCCCGCGAAGTAGATGCTGCAGCCCGCGGTCTTGATCGCCCATGAACACCAGAGCCGGCGGAACGCGGGTGACCCGAACCGCCGCGTCCAATGCTGCACCGGCAGGCAGACCAGCTCGAAGCCGTCCGCATCCAGAAGCGCGGCGCGCTGCCACCAGTCCAGCTCCACAACCGTCTGCACGCCCAGTCCCTGCAGGATGCCGACGTGACCCAGCGGCGCGTACCACGGAGCTTTCGGATGCGTGTGAGCAAGGCGCCTGACGGTTGGTGAATCGAGATGATCGTAATGGTCATGGGTCAGGAGCACGGCGTCGATGCGAGGCAGTTCTTCAAAGGCAATCCCAGGCGCGGTCATGCGGGCCGGGCCCAGCCATTGAAACGGGGACGCGCGCAGACTCCATACGGGATCGGTCAGGAGATTGATGCCCGCCAGCTGAATCAGAAATGTCGAGTGGCCGACCCAGGTCACTGCAATCGCCTTCGCCTGCAACTGCGCGGAGAGCTTGGGAGGCTGGCGTGGGAATGCCGATGGAGCTGGCGTTGCAGGCAGGCGCTGCCTCAGGCGTTGCAGGCGCCAACGCAGGAACGCGCCGAAGCGCTTCTCGGTTGCGGAAGACCATATGTTACGAAACCCGCCACGCGGGTCGTGATGTGAAGGAGCCTTCAGAGCCGTTCTCCATGTGCCAAGCTGATGCGAAACCTAATGAGATTTGGGCGTCAGGTGGAGGGACAGATTAACGGATTAACGAATGGACGGACGAGAACGACTACGACCACGACTACGACTACGATTACGGGCTCCAGGCCCGTTTGATCTCCGATTCATGCCGGTTCAACAGCGCAAACCATAGCACCTTCCAAAGACCGATAGGGTGTACCCCGTAATCGTAGTCGTAGTCGTGGTCGTAGTCGTTCTCGTCCGTCCATTCGTTTATCCGTTGATCCGTCAGTTTCGGGGCCAATACAGATTCGCTACTCTTCACAGCATGAATCGAAGGCACTACCACTTGATTGGAATCGGCGGCACGGCCATGGGTTCCCTGGCGGGGCTGCTCAAAGCGGCCGGGCACCAGGTGACTGGCTCGGACCACAACGTGTATCCGCCCATGTCGGACCAGCTGCGCGAGCTGGGTATCCCGTTCCGTGAAGGCTACAGCCAGGACAATCTCGTTCCGGTACCCGATGTGGTCGTGGTCGGCAATGCGATCTCGCGCGGCAATCCCGAGCTGGAGGCTGTACTCAATCGCAAGCTGAGATACACGTCTGCCGCGGCGACCATCAAGGAGGAATTCATTCGTGGCCGGCACTCGGTGGCTGTGGCGGGCACACACGGGAAGACCACAACGACATCACTGATAGCCTGGGTCCTCGAGTGCGCGGGCCTGAATCCGAGCTTTTTGATTGGCGGCGTGGCCGAAAATTTCGGCTCATCCTTCCGGCTGACTGACTCCGAGCTGTTCGTGATCGAAGCGGATGAATACGACACGGCCTATTTCGACAAGGGGCCGAAGATGTGGCATTATCTGCCCGACACAGCGGTCGTCAATAACATCGAATTCGACCACGCCGATATTTATCGCGATGAGGAAGCCTACAAGCTCGCCTTCGCGCGTTTTATCAATCTGATTCCTGCCAATGGCAAATTGATCGCTGGTTTCGATTCTGCGATCGTGCGCGAGCTTGCCGCAAAATCGTTCGCACCGGTCGAATCATTCGGGTACCAGGCCGAACCCGGTGCCGATCAAACGCGCTGGCAGGCGCGGTCGGTGGAATTCGGCGAGGAGACCACAGGTTTCGAGGTCCTTCACGATGGCACGTTGTGGGGCAAGGTCGAGACTCCACTCGCGGGGGCGTTCAATGTAAGAAACAGCCTCGCGGCGATTGCCACGGCCGAAGCGGTCGAGGCCGATCGAGCGGGCGTGCTCGAAGGTCTTCGAACCTTTCGCAGCGTGCGCCGGCGCCTGGAAGTGCGCGGCACCGTGGCCGGCGTGACCGTGATCGACGACTTCGCCCACCATCCAACCGCAGTGCGCGAAACCATCGATGCCGTGCGCCAGCGCTATCCGCGGCGCAAGCTGGTCGCGGTGTTCGAGCCGCGCAGTTACACCGCACAGCGCAAGGAATTCGAGCAGCCGTACATCGCTGCGTTACAGGGAGCTGATGACGTCGTGCTGGCCGGCCTGTTCCGGCCGGAACGGTACACTCGTGAAACCGGTCTCGACCCGAAGGTTTTGATCGACGCCTGGCACGCCGCGGGCAAAACTGCGGATTACATCCCCAAGGTCGACGAAATCATCACGCGATTGAACGGTTCACTGACCGGCGATGAAGTTGTCGTGTTCATGTCGAACGGCGGCTTCGGCGGCATTCACGCAAAGCTGCTCGAAACTCTTCAGAGCAGGGTCTTAACCTGATCCCCAAAGGCACCATGCGAACGCTGATCGTTGCCCTCGTATTGATTCCCGCCGCACTGAGTGCGCAGAAGCGCGCTTTCGCGCCCTCCGACTGGTATCGTCTGACCACACTGTCCGCGCCGGCCATGTCGCCCGACGGCCGATTGGTGGCCGTGACCGTGACCACAGTGAAGGAAGGCGAAAACCGGCGACACTCCGAGGTCTGGGTCGTGCCTGCCATGGGCGGCGAGGCCGTGCGTTATACCAGTCCTGCATTCGAGAGCTCGAGTCCGCGCTTCTCGCACGACAGCAAGTACCTGTTCTTTACCTCCCAGCGAGCGGGTGGCCGGGGCAACACCTGGGCGATCCGTCTGGACCAGGCTGCAGGTGAGGCCACGCAAGTCGATGGCTATCCGGCGGGTTCGATGCCGGCGGACAAACGTTTTGCGGTCTGGGCGGAAGGAGACACCACCACCAGCAGTGGTCGCGCCGACGATCCGTTCAACAAGATGCAGGCAACCGCGCGTCCGCCCTTCGGCTCGATCACGCAGCCGCTGGATCCTGCGCGGTTCGATGGCCGACACATCGTTGATTTTCCGTACAAGGCGAATGGCCGCGGTTACATCGCCAACCGCCGCGATGCGCGCAACTGGCGTCCTGCGCAAATCGTGATGCAGAACCTGGGTGAAACCGCGAAGAAGAATCTGACCAGCACGAAGTACTCACATCGTTCGGTGGTCGTCTCACCGGATGGCAAGTGGCTGGCGTTTTCTGCGGACCCGCAGCTCCGGCCGGATTCCGTCGTCGAGCTCGAACGCGATTCGATCGCGCGGTTGACATACGATGCCAGGCGCGATGAGGCGCCGCGTAATGACGCGGACATCTTCGTAATGGCAGTCGCGGGCGGCCAGCCGCGCCGGCTCACCACCGCGCCGGGCAGCGAGGGCGCGATTTCGTTTTCTCCCGATGGCCGCCGGCTGGCTTTCATAGCGGCGCCGGAACGCACGAAGTCGTCCCGACTGTACGTGATTGACGTTGGCGACGGCACACCCGAGAATCTGCTGGGTGACTGGCCCTATGAGCCCGAGTCTTTTGAGTGGCTGCCTGGCGGTGACATCGCGCTGACTGCATCGATCGGTGGACGTTCTGCCGTCTACACGGTGTCGCCCCGCACGAAGCAACTGGTGGAGCGCGTGAGCGGTCGCCGCCGCATTAATGGCGTTGCCTTCGATGAGAAAAAGAGCAAGGTCGCGTTCGTTGCTACCAGTGTGAATTCACCCACCGAGCTCTACGTCGCCGACGCGGACGGCCGGAACGAGCGCAAACTCACCAGCTTCAATGACCAGCTGAGCTCGGAAATCGAGTGGCCGGAGGCCGAGCGCTTCACCTACACGTCGGTAGGCGGCCTCCAGATCGAGGCCTGGCTGCAAAAGCCGTTTGGTTACCAACCTGGGCGCAAATATCCGCTCGTACTCTACATCCACGGCGGTCCCCATTCCGCGTATGGCGAAGGCTGGTTCGATGAGTTCCACAATCTGACCGGCGCCGGCATGTGGGTGTTGTATACCAATCCGCGCGGCTCGAGCGGTTACGGCGGTGAGTTCACCTACGCGACCCGCGGCCGCTGGGGCATGGAGGATTACGAGGACCTGATGAAGGCGGTCGACATCGCTGCCCGACGTGCCGATGTGGACTCTACCCGCATGGGTGTGACCGGCGGTTCATACGGCGGCTTCATGACTGCGTGGGTGACTACCAAGACGAATCGATTCAAGGCCGCGCAGGCCGATCGCATGATCAGCAACTGGGCATCATGGTACGGCAGCTCGGAAGCGCAGGGCCTCACCGAGTTCGAGTTCTTTGGCAAGCCATGGGACAACTGGAAGCTGTACGACGAGCTGTCACCGATCAAATACGTGACCGGTGTGAAAACGCCCACGCTGATCGTGCAGTCGGAAGAAGATCATCGCACGCCAATGACCGACGCCGAGCAGTGGTTCATGGCGCTGAAGAAGCAGGGCGTGCCCGTCGAGTTCGTGCGTTACCCGCGCTCGACCCACGATCTCTCGCGTACCGGCGAGCCCTGGCTCCTGGTGGATCGCCTGGGAAGGCTGCGGCAGTGGTTTGCCTATTGGCTGAAACCAACGGGCCCCGCTGCAACGCAATAGAGCGATGAGCGAGGAGTGACGAGCGAAGAGTTGGAGTACGCTGTCGCTCCTCGCTCTCTCGCTTAACGCGGTGCGGGCGCCTTTGCCGTCATTCCTGCCAACAGCATTGCCGCGCCTGCCGCGCCATGGAGCAGTATGTCGTTGCCACCGAGCGGGACGAGGCCAAACCCATCCGGCGAAACAAAGGCCAGGGCAGTCAGGAAGAGATAGAGGGCACCCCCGATGGTCGCGAAATTCTTGGCGCCGGCCCAGCTGCGCGAGGCGAGCAATCCCCAGATCCCGATCCCGATGTGAACGCCATTGTGTACGGCATTCACCGGAAACAATCCCAGCACCCGCGGCGCGGTTTCCGGATCCGCGGTCATGTCCATACCGGAGGCCAGGAACCCCAGAACACCAACCGCGATGAAGGCTATGCCGAAGACCAACGCAATCCGCTGAATCATTGTAACCTCCGAGGGAGGGAGCGATCAGCTACTGCTTCTGTTCGAGAGTAATCTTTTGAATGACGACGTCTTTGAGCGGCTTGTCACCACGGGCAGTGGGTGTGCTCCCGATCGAGCGCACGACATCCAGGCCTTCGACCACTTTACCGAAAACGGCGTGTTTGTTATCCAGCCATGGTGTCGCGGCCAGAGTGATGAAGAACTGGGAACCGCCGGTATTCGGTCCGGCATTCGCCATCGACAGGACGCCCTCGCCATCGTGACGAGCGGTGGGATTGAACTCATCCTTGATCGTGTAGCCGGGACCGCCCCGGCCGGTTCCGGTCGGGTCGCCGCCCTGGATCATGAAGCCGCTGATGACTCGATGAAAAATGACGCCTTCGTAGAATCCCTTGTCGACGAGGTCGGTAAAGTTCTTGGTCGTGATCGGTGCCCGATCGTCGAACAGCTCGACCGAGAATTTGCCGAGATTGGTTTCGAAATGCGCAATTCGATTCGCCATCGTTCTGCCATTTTTGAAGGAGTGCGGGCAAAGCTAGCCGCCGAACTCGACTCGCGCGAGCAAGGGATGGTGATCGGAGCCGAAGACCCTGCGGCCACTGTCATCTCGTGTTTCATCCAGGCGCGTGACTTCGACCCGTGCGATCCGATTGTCGACCGTGCGATACAAGACGTGGTCTAGCCGCAGCGCAATCGGGCCATGAAAAGTATGGCCTAGCTGGTCAGAACCCGCGGCCGGTATCAAGCCACCCCGTGATAGCGCACGCACGGCAGGATCGCGCGCGCCCAGAGGCGTATTCAAATCGGCCCCGACGATGACGCACTGACGACTCCGACGCTCTTCCAGCCGGGAGATCAGCTCATCCGACTGGGCGGCCCTGCCCGCCCCGAACGCCCCCAGCATCCGAGTGTTGGGCAGGCGGCCGCCGGTATCCAGATGCATGGAAACGAAGGTCAGCCAGGTCAGGTTCTGCAGCTCGGCTTTGACCACTACGCGGCGCTGTCGGATGTAAGGCAGAACAAACGCGCGCGAGTCGTTGATGGCGACATTGGAGAGAATCGCATTGCCGCGATCACTGCGATGCCGGCCATTCCGCATTGAAGGCGCGTAACGCAGACTGAAGTTGTGCTCGGCCGCAAAATCGACGATGTCGCGGCGGACGCCGACCGGTATGTGACCGCCGTGATAGTCGTTGGCCACAGTCTCGGGAATGGTTGGATCCGCGCGTAGTGCTTCCTGCGCCAGGATGATGAACGGACGATCCACTTCGACGCCCACGCGGTCGAAGGCGGGCGTCCTCAAGCGCGATACGAGTTCATCCAGGTAGGCGCTGCCGATGGCCAGATTCCAGCTCAGCACATCGATGCGTTTCACTCCGGGCGGCGCTGGTGGTGCCAGGTCCAACGCCACCGGGTGCCCGATGTTGCCATGCCAAAGCGCGATTTCCGGATGGGCCGAGTGATCCTTCCCGGCCAGCAGCTCGAATTTCACTCGTTGCCGGTGAACGCTTTCATCAGTGCCTTGCCCTGCTCCGTCCAGGTTGGTGCTTGCGCATTGGTTGCAATCGACTGGCCCAGATGGAAAATGAGCTGCGCGATGCGCGCCAGCTTTTCGGTATCGATCGTCTCGACCTGGTCTGACGGCTGATGATAGTCGGCATGCAGGCCAGTCGTGAAAAAGATGGCCGGGATGTTCTTTGCCGCAAAGTTGAAGTGATCGCTACGCACGAAGAGTTGCTCCTGTGGCCACAGGTCGGGCGCGACCACGAGCTTCAGTTCAGGATGGGCGGTACGGACCTGTTGGGCAATGCTGCCCAGCGTCGTGTACTCCTGACCGATCGCCACCACCGTGTCCGGGTGGTTGCGGCCGATCATGTCGATGTTGATGTTGGCCACGATCTTCGATGCCGGCACTGGTGGATGTTCGACGAAGTGTTTGGAACCGAACAACCCCTTCTCTTCGCCGCTCACGGTCAGAAAGATCAGGGAACGCTTGGGCCGCTGCGCGGCCGGCAGTGCGGCAAAGGCCTGCGCCAGCTCCAATACGGCCGACGTACCCGAGGCATCGTCATCCGCGCCGTTGAAGATCGAGTCGCCCTTCGCATTCGGGGCGCCCACTCCAACGTGGTCCATGTGCGCGCTGAAGACCACGTAGGTATCACGCAGTGCGGGATCGCTGCCTGGTAATATGCCGACCACGTTGGGTGGATGCGCCGCTTCCGATTCTATCCCCGCTGTGATGGTCACCGTGGCCGTGCCCACGGCAGCATCGGGTGCCGTACGCGCGCGCACTTCATCGAGATTCATTCCGGCCTGGGCGAACCACGCTTTGGCAGCTTCGTAACTCACGCCTGCGATCGGAACCGGGCCATCCTGTCCCTGAGCGTTGGTTGCCAGGAAACTGATCTGGTCTTTGGCGAACTCGGGATCGAGTAGCAACAAGATCGCCTTTGGTTCCGACCTCTCCGTGCCGGGCAGCGTTCCACGGATTGCGCCAATCCAGGCCTCATCGACCGTCTTGCCGGGAATATAAAAAGCCAGGATTTGGCCGCGCGCGGCAGCCGGCAGCGCGCCAGGTCGGGCCGAAGCAACACCTGCGTAGAAGATCGCGCCGGACACGCTGTCCTGCTGTCCCGGAATGACAAAGAATTCTTCGAGATACTTGAGCGGACGCTTCCAGTCGTTGGCGCTGAGCACTGCACCCACACGGCTGCTCGACATGGCACGTCGTTCGTAGAGCCAGCGCTGAATGAAGGTGCCCGAGTCACCAGCGGGTTGAAGACCGAGGGTCTTGAATTCATTCGCGATGTAGGCCGCGGCCATTTCCAGGCCGGGACTCGGTGTGTCGCGGCCTTTCAATGCGTCACTGGCCAGGAAGCCGATACGTGCTTTTACGTCCGCAGCACTGATGGCCGCGGAGGTTGGCGCGTGCGGCGGCGATTGCGCGCCCAATGCCGCGGAAAAAAGCAGCAGTACGGCTGCGGTCGAATAGCGGACGTGCCGCATCCTATCCTCCCTTGCGGTGAGCTGGCGGTTTCACTGCCGCCAGTGCTTCTTCAATATCACCCGCCAGGTTTTCCTCGCCGATGTCATCGAGGAAACCGGAGCGGGCCAGTACCACCATGGGTTGAGCGTGTACACCGGCCAATACGACGCGCGTTCCGTCCTTGCGCGAGCGTTTGACCAGATCTCGCAGAGCGGCCAGACCGGTAGAATCCATGGCTGGCACATTGCGCATACCGAGAATCAGCGTGTGCGGCTTCCGCTCGATATCGCCGAGCGTGTCCTTGAATTTCTCGGCCGCGCCGAAAAAGAATGGGCCGTTGATCTCGTAAACCTGTACGCCTTTCGGAATGAATGCCGGCCGGGCCCCGCCGGGCCGCACCTGCGCTTCGTCATCCATCTCGTTGGTGATCGCGCTCACGTTGGTGACTTCGGCCATGCGCCGCATGAACAGGAACGCGGCGAGCACCATACCCGCCTGAATCGCCACGGTCAGATCAACCAGCACGGTCAGGAAGAACGTGATGAGCATGACCAACACGTCACTGCGTGGCCCACGCAATTCGCCAATGAAGGTGCGCCACTCGCTCATGTGATACGCAACCATGAGCAGGATGCCGGCCAGCACAGGCATCGGCACGAGCGTCACCCAGCGGCCGAAAAACAGACCGATCAGCAGCAGCGTGAAGGCATGAACGATTCCCGCCACCGGCGTGCGCGCACCCATTCGGATGTTGGTGGCTGTACGCGCAATCGCGCCGGTAGCCGGCATGCCGCCGAACAATGGCGATGCGATGTTCGCGATGCCCTGCGCCACCAGCTCGGTGTTCGACTTGTGTCGTGTACCGATCATGCCATCGGCGACCACAGCAGACAGAAGGGACTCGATCGCGGCCAGCAACGCAATGCTGAAAGCGGGCGCAACCAGCGGACGCAGTGCCGCCGGATCGACGTCGGGCAGGCGAAAATGCGGCAGGCCGAATCGAATCTCACCAAATCGTGAGCCGATCGTTTCCACTTGCAGCCCGAGCAGGCTTACCAATAGTGTGCCGACGACCAGCGTCACGAACGGGGCTGGCACGCGCCGGCTGACCCGCGGCCAGTACACCAGGATTGCGAGCGTGAGCAGACCTACGGCTGCCGCCTGCCAATTGACCGAGTCCGAAATCGCCGCGTAGGCCCGGACCTTCCCAATGAAATGCGCAGGCTCCTCGGTGGGACGCAGGCCGAGGAAGGGCACGTATTGCTGCAGCGCGATGATGACGGCAATGCCGCTGGTGAAACCGGTGGTAACCGGGAACGGAATGAATTTGATTGCACCGCCGAAGCGAGCCAGGCCGAATACGACCAGGATGACTCCTGCCATCAGCGTCGCGATCTGAAGACCCGCTACGCCGTGGGTTTGGACAATGCCGAACACGATGATGACGAATGCGCCGGTGGGTCCGCCGATCTGTACCTTCGAGCCACCCAGAGCGGAGATCAGGAAGCCGGCAACGATGGCGGTATAGAGTCCGTACTCGGGAGACAGCCCGCTTGCGATCGCGAACGCGATTGCGAGCGGCAACGCGACGATGCCGACGATCACACCGGCCGCGGTATCCGTGATCGCCTGCTTTCTGGTATAGCCGCGCAGGCTGGTCACCAGCTCAGGAAGCATCGGCCTCCCGGGCGAGTTCCTTCAGAGTCAGATCATCAAGTTGGTGTCCGCCGCGGAATCTGACCGTCGAATACCTGACGCCGTGCTGTGCCAACAACGATTCCTGCTCCGCAATGCGGTCGGGCAGCGCAAACTCATCCTGCTCACCCGCGACAATGGTGACCGGGGCTTGCTGAAAGCGCTGCGCGGCCCGGCTCCAGTCCAGATCCGGCGGCAAGCCGGAGCCCCAGAGGATCAAGCGTGAAACCGGATGCCGCGTGGCCGCCGCCCAGCGCGCAATGGTGGCCGTACCTTGTGAGAAGCCAAAACCGACGAGGCTGCTGCCCAGGGCCGGATCCGGGCATACCAGCGCGCAGACCTGATCCAGATATTCGATGTAATCCTGAATGTCGGTTTCGCGATCTTCGCGCGTCATCCAGGTGGCACCGACCCGGCGGTCGGCGGCGCTCCGGTCGGGCGGATCGAGATAGAACCGGTGCAGCGCCTCGGGCGCCACGATCACGCGCTGATCGGAAGCGATCGGCTCCAACCGCTGCACGAAAGGTTCGGCCAGCTGCCCGTACCCGTGACAGCAGAGCCAGACCTCGCGGGTTTCAAGGCTCACTTCGCCCAGCTGGTAATATCGCGCGGTCTTCGAAATCGTCAGGCGATGCTCGGTCGACATCAGCGCATCGCTCCCAGCGCGCCCAGGAGATACGCGAGGTTGGCCGTGCCATCCATGATCGGCTCGTTGGTCGAGTAGTCACCCAGGTCATCATGGTAAACGATGAATCCCGTATTGAACGGTGCATACTCGTCATCGTCGAGCAGACGAATCCCGCGCAGGTTCTGGAAGATCGAGCGGTACACGGGCCCGTCGACCAGTCCGCCGAGCTGAGTGGCAACGCCCAGCCGGTCCGCCATTACCGAGTGTGGGTGCCGCGGCGTGCGCCCGCGCGAAGGCAAACCGATTACCATCGACATGCCCCATGGATTCGTTCCGAACAGCCAGTCCAGCGCGGCGGTTTCCAATTCCAGGAAGGCGTCATCGCCGGTCATGCGCCGATACAGCACGGCCTGGGTCGCGAACGATGCCATCAGGTTGTTCGAGCACCAGATGAACGGGATGCCAACCCGGAAGCCGTTGCCGGCTCGAGCCGCCACGGCTTCGAGGCCGCGACGATAGTAGGCAGCAAGGGCCGGGCGCAGATGCGGCGCAGCCCGACTCAGTTCGTAGTGACCGTTGTTGTGCCACGGGAAGAACTCGTAGTGACGGGCGGTGTCTCGTCCCATCCAGGGCGTTACCGGCTCCTGCGCTGCGTACTTCTGTGCCGCCTGCAGAAAGCGCGGCTCGCGAGTCAGTGCATAAAGCGCGGCCGCGCCGAGCTCCATGTCATCAGCCCAGTTTTCTTCCTCGTAGAAGTAGGGTGCGCGGCCCGGCGCGGTCTGACAGACACCTGGATGACGCTCACCGGTGTCGAATGCGGCGATCGCGCGGGCGCGGAGACGGCGCGCAAAATCCGGATCGAGCGTTTGGAACTGCGCGGCACCGAGTGCGAATGCCGCGGCGTATTTGCCGGCAGTCGAGGCCAGCCCGGTCGAGCGGTTCTTGCTGGTAAAGAGTCCCTGAGGCTTGCCCGTGCAGGGGTACACCGGCCGGAAGCTGCCCCGCCCCCAGCCATAGTCCGACGAGTCGTTGACCGGCAGGTCCCAGAACGAGTGGTCGCGATCATCGCCGAGCTGGTTGAGCAGCAGGCTGTCTTCCGGAAACATCCGCAGCAGCCATTCCAGGCCATGACGTGCTTCATCCAGTACATCCGCGACCTGGTTTGGGCCGGGCAGTCCGCGTGCATCGAATAAGTCGGCAAACGCCCGACCGTGATCGCGAGCTGCCTGCAGCAGCAGGAAAGTGGCATTGGCTGAAGTCGTCACGTACTGCAGATAATCCGCTGCATCGGCCCAGCCGCCGGAAACCGGTATGAACTCTTCCGCGCGCGTCGGGTGATCGACCAGCCGCGCATCGTTCTTGTGCACGGAATCGCGGAAGACCGGATTGAACCCCGAGCGCTGCTGGCGCATGTAGTAGAGCAGAGTGTCAGCCGCGCCGCGGTAAGCAGAACTGGCGATTTGCACCAGCGGAGACGCCACGCCGTTGGCGACGATCAGGTAGTCGCCCTCGCGGCGTAACGCGCTGAAGTCGAGACGGTAGGTTTCCACGCACGGACCGAACGCGCCGGACCCGCGAGCCGGCGCTGGCCCGAAACGACGACGACCCTGCGCATCAATGATAGTAAAAACGGTCAGACGGACCGGCTGCAATGCACAGACAACGGCAACTTTGCGCGCGTCCGGACGATAACCCATCTGATTGATTCGAATGTGCACGCTATCGGAACTGCTGGGGATGCCAGCCAAACCGGCCAGCAGAAGAGCCACCATTGCGGTCAACCTGGGTTGACCGGCGGCAGCAGGATCTGAAACCGCGCACCGCCGCCAGGCGCGTCATCGAGCAGGATGGCACCACCGCTCTGGGTCACGATGCCGTACACCGTGGCCAGCCCGAGCCCCGCGTGACCGGCACCAATGGTACCATAAAACGGCTCGAACACATGCACGCGCGTGATCTCGTCCAATTCAGGGCCGTTGTCCTGGATCGTGATGCGCACAGCCGGCCCCCTCGGCAGGTTTACCAGCCGCGGATCGTAGTCCAGATCTGCCTCCGCGTTCGAGGTAACGACGCGAAGCAGGCCACCCAGCGGCATTCGGTCCTTCGAGAAAGCGGCAATGTTGACGATTACCTGCTCCATCTGACCCGGGTCGGCGCGCACTCGCCAGAGCTCGGGGTCCAGTATGAGCTCGATCTCGACGTCCTCCCCGATCAGGCGCGGCAGCAGAGCATGCACGGATGCAATGACGGTATTCAGGTCGAGCACGCGCGGCTGCAGCACCTGCCGCCGTCCGAATGCAAGCAGCTGGCGGACCAGGTCAGCGCCGCGGTTGGCCGCAGAGTTGATGTGCATGGCGAGCTCACGAGCCTCGCCCTGTTCCGCGTACTCTTCCATCAGCAGATGCGCGTTGCCTTGCACGACCGTAAGCAGGTTGTTGAAGTCATGCGCCAGCCCACCCGCCAAACGGCCGATCGCTTCCATCTTCTGACTTTGCCGGAGCTGATCCTCCAACAGCTTGCGATCGGAAACATTGCGGACAATCGCGACCGCCTCGTCATCCGCGACCAGCGCGAGCCGTGCTTCGTATTGATGGGCGCCGTGATCGCTGATGACCTGGTACTCGCACAGCTGGATCGATCGGGTTGCGAACACCTGCGCAACCGCGCTCCGGTACGCGTCCGCTATGTCGGCCGAAAAAACTTCATCCAGCGTTTTGCCGATCAGCGAGCCCTGGCCGTTCGAAGCCTGATGACTGACAAACTCGCCGTCCCGGTTCAAGCCAAAAACCTGGTCGGGCAGCGCAGCCAGGACGGCGCGACTGGCAGCCTCCGTGCGGCGCAGCTGGTCTTCGGCCGACTTGCTGCGAGTCAGGTCGTACATGGTGCCGGTTACATCCGCGGCTCCGCCATCATCCGTGAATGTGCGGCGCGCGCGCAACTCGGCAAAACGCAGCGTTCCATCCCGCGCTATCAGTCGAAGCTCTATACGAGTCTGCTCCACATCACCGGCGATCAGCATTCGCAGCATGCCTTCGACCTGGGCGCTGTCCTCGGGTACAATGAATTGCGTGATGTCCTGACCCAGTGAGTCGGCCGGCGGATAGCCGGTGACCGCCGACCAGGCCGCATTGAGAAACGTGAATTCGCCCGTTGCGTTGACCCGGAAAATAATTTCCTGCAACCCCTCGACCACCCTGCGATAATCCTCTTCCGTGCGCCGCAACGCACTGACCATCTCGGCCTTCTCGGCCTGTGCATCCAGCGTGAGCTGCCGATTGTCCATCAGGTTGGCCATCAAACGATCGCGCCGGGCCAGCAGCTCGGTCAGGTGTTGCCTGAGCTTCGGCAGATCGAGTGGCTTCTCGATGTAACGGTCGACGCCGGCATTCAACGCATCGATCGCGGTAACGCCTTCGTCCATGTTGGCCAGGCCAAGCACTTGTATGGTCGGCCAGCGCACCTTGGCGGCACGGACCAGCTCCGCGCCGATGCCTTCAGAAAGTGAGATGTCGGTCAACAGCAAATCGTATTCGATGCTGAGACACTGAACTCCGTCGACGATGTTCGAGACTTGCGCCACCTTGAAGCCATGGTCAGTCAGATACCGCGCCAGCAGTGCGCGCACCGAATCTTCTTCGACCACCACGAGCGCTTTGCGGCCGGCGCCGCGTCCCTCGGGCATCAACATGCGCGGCGCCTCACCCGGCGCGGTTTCAGCCGCTGGCAGGTCCGCTGTTTCGGTCGTGGTCCGACTGTGCACGCGGGTTCGGCCTGGACCATCCTTCTTGGCGCGCTTCAAGGCTTCGATCGCCGCGGCCGTGATGTCAGAGCCGGAGTTCATGCCCGGCCGGAAGCTGGCAATCCCGGCCGAAATCGAGGGCAGCACGCGCTGGCCGCTGAGCTCCTGCAATGACTGATGCAGCCGATTCATGAAGACCAGCGAGCCGGAATCGTCGGTGCCACCCAGCACGCATATGAATTCATCGTCTCCATAACGCGCTGACAGGTTCATGCGCCGCGTGATCGACTTCAAGCCGGCAGCAACGATTCGCAGCACCTCATCGCCGGCGATTTTGCCGTGCTGCGCGTTGTAATTCGCGAAGCGATCGAGATCGAGCATTACCACCGACAACGCGCGGCCGCGCTGCGCCGCACTGTATTCGATCTCGAGATGCAGCTCAGCATGTTTGCGATTCGGCAACCCGGTCGCTGCATCCGTGAAGGCCGCGCCGCCGGTCTGCTCCCGCCGAACATCGCTGTGGAATCGTTCCGACCACCAACCGACCATCAGCGCGATGACGATGTAGAAGATCACTACGCCGAAGAGCAGGTCGGGCACCGGTCGCCCCACCGCGCGCGAGATGGCGTAGGTGACCGACAGAACGGCCATACCCAGCGCCAGCGAGGTCGCAACACCACGCCATGCCTTGTAGTAGGAGAGCAGAAATGCGGGGATCAGCGCGACCAGCCAGAGCAGCGCCTCGTAGTCGGCGTACTCTTCCGGGACAATGAATGCGCCGGCGACCGGCACGGAAAACGCCAGGAGGGAGAGCGGCAGCGCCCGCCAAAGGCCTTGCGTCATCGGGTCGCCGAAATCATGTAAAGTGTCTCATAGACGTTTGTGGTATATGAATTTAGAGCGACTGAACCAGTCGCAACAGATTATCGACGCACACATTCTCGTAACACTTGGACGATTCGCTTGGTCTTATTTCTGATCGAGCCACCAAACCACGTACCCCGAGCGATACTGCCGAATGTGTAACCATATGCCGCCGCTACTGTTGACCACATGACCGGGACGCATCAGAAGCTCAAAACCCGCGCTCGCGTCATCGAACTGCTCAGACGCGGTCAGCACACCGTCGATGAGCTGGCCCGCGCCCTACAGTTGACCGACAACGCCGTTCGCATGCACCTGAGCGCCCTCGAGCGCGAGGGGGTGGTTTGTGCGGAGGGTGTACGCCGCAGTGGAACCGCAGGCAAGCCCGCGACGATCTATTGCATCGCGCCGCAAGCGGAAATCGGATTCTCACAAGCCTATGCGCCCGTGCTGGCTTCCCTGGTCGAGACGCTGGGGCAACACCTGACCGACCAGGAACTCGAAAACGTCATGCGTTCGGCCGGACGCAAACTCGGTGAGACACTAACACTGCCTCCGGGCAATCTGCAGAACCGCGTGCGGGCAGCGAGCGTACTGCTCAACCAGCTAGGCGCATTGACCACGGTCGAGGGACAGAATGGTACGGCCGTGCTGCGCGGCGAGCCCTGTCCCCTATCCGTCGCCGTACGCAGGCGCACCGAAGTCTGCTGGGCAGTCCAGGAAATGCTCAGCGTGTTGGTCGATGCCAAGGTCGAGCAGCGCTGCCAGCATGGCGACAAACCAAGATGTTGCTTTGTTCTCGAGGACCGCTGAGCTACTCCGCCCCCGCCAGCTTCTTCTCCAGACCGGCGTGATATTTTTCCATGGTCGCGCTGTGCCCCATCACGAACCGTGAGATGAACCGAAACAGCGGGTTGTAAACCTCACCCCGCTCGGTAATCGTCAGTCGGGTGCCCGCGCTGGTGGGCACCAGCTCATAGGTCCAGGTTCCGCCAAACGGTAATCCTTCATCCGCAATCCGCGTTACCAGCCGCTCCGGTGGCACCGCTTCCGTGACTTCGATCGTGATTGCGTCGTGCTTCGATTTTTCACGCCAGCGTTCCTTGCCGTTTTTCGAGGGCAAACGCTCAACCGTCACCAGACCCGGTCGCCAGCCTGCGAAACCGTCGACGTCAGTAATGCTCCGCCAAACGGTCGCCCGATCCGCTCCGTAGTCTCGCCCGACACTCGCGACGTGCGATTGTGGCAGCAGCGCCCCCACCAGGACGATGAAACCAATCAATCCTGCCACCACCAGTCCACCAATCAACAGCCACCTCATAACCGCCTCCAGTTTTGAAGCTGGTTTGCCGTCACAGGCGCGAAGGTTTCCGGCCCGACGCGCGGACTGACCGGCCGCCTTTGCGTGACATCATTCCATCCGCTGCAAGCGCCAGGAGTTGCAGCCCGCGCAATGCGTCGCTTCGATCGCGCGGTTCCAGCTCGGCAAGCAGCGACTCCACCTAGTCGATTTAATTTGGTTTGTCAAATCAAATCGATTGGGCGCACAACCTGCACTCGCGTTCGTCCGGACAGCGCTGGGAACACCCTCAACGGGAGTGGTCGCTCGATGGCGGAAGTACGGGTGGCACGGCCGGAGCCGGGAGATCGCGCTTCGCGCTCGTGGCTGGTCACCGCGGCGGCGGCCGGTTTTGTCGCGAAAGGACTGATGTACATAGCGGTCGGGGCATTGGCCGCGCGCGCGGCGTTTGGCGTGGACGAGCCGACGGGCGCGCGCGGGGTTGCCGACCGGATGCGCGAGCACCCGCTAGGCTTTGTGCTCATGCTGGCCATCGCCGTTGGACTGCTGGGTTATGCCGTGTGGCGGATCGTGCGCGCGGTGACCGATTCAGAGGATGATACGATCTGGAAGCGGCTCGGCGGCATCGGTACGGCAGCCGTCCACCTCTTCCTACTGGCGGGGGTTGTTCAGGTATTGATGGGTTGGACCGCAACGCAGGATGACCAGAGTACGGAGCACTGGACAGCGCGCGCGCTGGCGCAGCCTTTTGGACGATGGCTGGTAGTCGCGGTTGGAGTCGCGTTGGCGATCCGGGGACTGTGGCAGATCTACAAGGCCGCAATCAACAAGCTGGATGACGAGTTGGATTTTGCGGCAATGGAAAAACCGGCGCGTCGCTTCATTCCGTGGGTTGCGCGCGGCGGCATGCTCGCGCGGGGAGTGGTTTTCGTGGTGGGCGGCAGCTCGCTGGCGTCCGCAGGCGTGCAGCTGGATCCGCAGAATGCGGACGGCGTCCCTGGTATTCTCCGGGGCATAGGCGACGCGCCGTTTGGTCAATGGTTGCTGGCTACGGTGGCAGTGGGCTTTGTTGCCTATGGTGTGTATCAACTCGTCCTGGCGCGGTACCGCACGGTGCCGACCGGTTGATTACTGCCCTTTTTCTTTCAGTCGCTTCCGCAGCAGCTGGTTGGCGCTGCGCGCGGCTTTTTCACGCTCGGCCCGTGCGCGGGCATCGTTTTTCTCTTCGATGTGCTGCAGCTCGCGGCTGAGCCGGCGATAGCTCTCCAGCCTTTCGGCTGAGAGTGTGCCCGCGGCGAGAGCGCTGCGCACGGCACAGCCGGGTTCGGTCTGATGCACGCAGTTGCCGAACCGACACTGTGCCGCCAGCGCTTCGATCTCGGAAAAGGCTTCCTGCAAACCGGCATCACTCTCCCAGAGCTGCAGCTCTCGGAGGCCGGGCGTGTCGATCATCAGCGCACCGGAGGGCAGCCGGACCAGCTCGCGATACGTGGTGGTGTGGCGGCCGCGGCCATCATCACGCACTTCCCCGGTACGCAGGTGTTCGCTGCCGAGCAATCGGTTGATCAAGGTGGATTTGCCGACGCCGGATGACCCGAGCACAGCGACCGTCGTACCGGGTGTCAGATACGGGTCGAGCTGATCCAATCCTTCACCGGTCCGCCCGCTGATCAGATGGGTCGGCACGTCCTTCGCTACCCGGCCGACCTCCTCGAGTGCGGGTGCACGATCCTCCATGAGATCGGCTTTGGTCAGCAGGATGACGGGCTGTGCTCCGCTTTCCCACGTCATCAGCAAGTAGCGTTCGATGCGACGCGGATTGAGGTCGGCAGTGAGGGCGGTGGCCAGGAATGCGACGTCGATGTTGGCCGCCATCACCTGCTCCTCGATGGCGCGCCCGGCGACTTTGCGGGAGAACTGGCTTTTGCGTGGCAATCGGGCCTGAATCGTACCAGTACCATCGGGTTCACGATGCAGCGCGATCCAATCGCCGACCACGGGCCGATCCCCGGTCTGTTCGAGGTGTTGCTTGAGTTTTCCGGAAAGACGCGCGTCGACCTCGGCATCGGCCGCGTGGACCAGGTGCCGATTGCGATGTTCGACCCCAATGCGGGCCGGCTCGAGGTCGCGCCCGGCATAGGGAGCAAACGCTGATTCGAACGGCTCACCCCAGCCAAGCGCAGCCAGCGTGGCGGTATTCAACTCAGTACTGCTCCGCAAACAGGACCCAGAATCGCTCCTTCATTTTTTCCCAGAGACCGCGCTTGCGCCACTCCTCGAGAGTGAACTCGTGCGCTTTTTTCAGATCATTGAAAAAGGTCTGCTCGAGTTGCGCGGCGAAGCCGCGATCCAGAATGCCGAGCACATTCTCCTGATTCAGCTCCTTGGAGCGCACATCCATATTGGCTGAGCCGACAATCGACCACTGCTCGTCGATGACCGCGTGCTTACAGTGCATCATGGTCGGCTGGTATTCGTACATACGAACGCCAGCCTGCAGCAGCTCATCGTAATAGCTTCGGCCGGCCAGCCTGATCGGTTTTGCGTCGGTATGATGGTTGGGCACGAGGATCCGGACATCGACGCCGCTGCGCGCGCGTTCCGCCACGGCTGCGCGGGTGTGCTTGTCCGGCACGAAATACGACGTGCTTAGGTACAGCTTTTTGCGTGCTGCCAGGAAGGACAATAGAAAGACCAGTCGAAGCGGATGTTCTTCACTGGCAGGACTGCTGACGACATTGACATGACGCGCGGCTTTCCCATCAGGCTCCGCCGGTTGCTGCGAATAGTATTCCGAGCCGACCAGGATCTCCCCGGAGGTATAGGCCCACGGCTCCGTAAACGCCGATTGCAGGTTGGACGCCATGCAACCGGTGACCCGCACCATCGTGTCACGCCATTGCTTGGGGCTTTGCGCATTACCCAGCCATTTGTCCCCCACTGCCGCGCCACCGGTAAAGCCGACCGTACCATCGATGACGATGGCGCGGCGATGATTGCGCTTGTGGAAGCGGGTCAGCTTGCCCAGGCGCGCCGGACGAAAGCGATGCACAATTGCACCGGCCTGCTGCATCCGCTCGAGGTCTTCCTTGGGCGCGCGCAATCCTCCCAATCCGTCGAGCAATACGCGCACGGCCACGCCTGCCTTTGCCCGTTCAACCAATGCGGTTGTGATCATGCCGCTGGCCTCGCCGGGCTCCCAGATATACACGAAGAAGTTGATGGTTTTTTTGGCTTCTCGAATCGCTTTGATGATGGCAGGAAAGAATTCATCGCCGTTGTTCAACAGGGTGGCGTGCCCGCCGCTTTGCAGCGGTGCATTGACGGTTCCGGAAATGGCTTCGAGGAATTCGGCTGAATCGACCGCGGGCGGCTGGTTCACGGTGAGCCGCCTGGGTCTCCTGCCCAGCGAGCTGAACAGCGTGACGAAGCCGCTCAAGACGGCGAGCAGCCCAAGCACGGCAAGGGTCAACAGCCACCAGGGCTGATCGAGAATCTCCTTCATTGAGATGATTATGCCTCTGGTTGGTGGTTACCGTCCAGCCGAAGCGCTGAAACTGACGGCGTGATCCAGACGTACGGCCAACGTCCTCCACCCGAGCGCTGCATCAATGGACAACTTCTGGAAAGACGTTCGGCACGGCGTCCGCCTGCTGATCAAAAGCCCGGCCTTGACGGTCGTGGCCGTGCTGGCCCTCACCGCGGGCATCGGGCTGACGACTACCATGTTCAGCATCGTTTACGGTGCGCTGTTCCGCGGTTTGCCGTTCGAAGAGCCCAAACAAATCATTCATCTCGAGCGCAGCAACCTGCAGGAGGGGCAGAACAGTCTCGAAGTGCCCATTCATGACCTGCTCGACTGGCGTTTACAACAGCGCTCATTCGAAGGCCTGGCCGGGTTTTATACCGGCACGGTGAATGTGAGTGGTGTGGAGCGCGCGGAACGGTACGACGGCGCATTTATGAGCGCCAACACGTTTTCGTTGCTGCGCGTGCGGCCCGTGCTGGGCCGCGTTTTCCGTGAAGGCGAGGATCATCCCAGCGCCGAAGCCGTGTTGCTGATCGGCTATGACCTCTGGCAGACTCGCTTCGATGGCGATCCCAACGTCATCGGCAAGACCATCCGTGCAAACGGCGAGCCGATGTCCGTGATCGGCGTGCTACCCGAAGATTTCCGCTTCCCGTTCCAGCAGCAGATCTGGCTACCGCTGCGGATCGACCCGCTCAAATTGAAACGCGGTGAAGGCCGCAGTCTGGAAGTGATGGGTCGCCTGCGTGACGGTGTCACGCTGGATCAGGCCGCGATCGAAATGGCGGCGATCGGCCAGCGCCTCGAACAGGCGTATCCGGAAAGCAATCAGAACATTCGGCCGGTGTTGCAGCCCTTCACCGATGAATACATCGGCGCGGAGCCGCGCACGATGTTATTCACGATGCTGGGTGCGGTCTTCTTCGTGCTGCTGATCGCTTGTACCAACGTGGCCAATCTGCTCCTAGGCCGTGCCATTCTGCGCAGCAAGGAAGTCGGGATTCGGGCGGCATTGGGAGCCAGCCGCTGGAGACTGGTTACGCAGTTCCTGACCGAGGCGCTGGTGATTTCGTTTGCCGGTGCCGTACTGGGAACCGGCGTTGCCTACGTCGGCATTCGATTGTTCAATGATTCGATCGCAGCATCACAGCCGCCCTCGTGGATCGTGATTCAGCTGGATTCGGTCGCGTTGCTGTTCGTGCTGGTGTTAACGCTGATTACCAGCGCGTTTGCGGGTACGATTCCAGCACTGCAGGCGTCGCGTTCGCAGCTCACGGATGTGCTCAAGGACGAATCGCGTGGCAGCTCCAGCTTCCGTCTAGGCCGCATCAGCCGCGCGCTGGTCGTTTTCGAGATTGCGCTGTCATGCGGCTTGCTGGTGGCCGCCGGCCTCACCATCAAAAGCGTCGTAAAGCTGCGTACCGTGAACCTCGGTTTCGATTCGAACAATCTGTTCACGTCCCGCATTGGCCTCGATGAAGCGCGCTATCCAGCCAATGAGCAGGTCGTGCGCTTCTTCGATGAATTGCAGCCACGTCTAGCGGCACTGCCGGGCGCGCAGAGCGTCACGCTGGCATCCAGTTTGCCCGGGCTGGGAGAAGGCAGCTGGACCTTTGCGGTCGAAGGGCAAACCTACGAGCGCGGCAACGATTATCCGGTCGCAGCCCGCACCGCGATCGGTGACAATTACTTCGCCACATTGGGCGTCCAGCTTCTGGAAGGGCGCAGCTTCACTGCGCAGGACCGCGCGGGCGCGCTGCCGGTTGCGCTGGTCAATCAGAGCTTTGCCCGGAGGTTTTTCCCCGAAGTCGGAGCGATTGGCCGGCGAGTCCGGCTCGGCGATAGCAAAAGCACGAATCCGTGGCTGACCATCGTCGGCCTGGTACCCGATGCGATGCCGGGTGAGCTGGGCGAAGAGGACCAGCGAGAAGCGATGTATGTGCCTTTCGCGCAAAACCCGCAGCGCTTCGTGAGCGTCATAGCGCGTACCCGAGGCGAGCCGCTCGGTATCACATCGGCGGTGCGCGAAACCGTGGCCGGCGTAGACAAGGACATGCCCATCTATTTCGTGAACACGCTCCGGGAAGCCATTGCAGTCGAAACCTGGTTCTACCGCGTCTTCGGTGTGCTCTTCATGATCTTCGGCTTTGTCGCGCTGCTGCTTGCTGCCATCGGACTCTATGCGGTCATGGCCTTCTCGGTCAGTCAGCGAACCAGGGAGGTCGGCATCCGCATGGCTATTGGTGCCCAGACCCGCGACGTACTGCGCATGATCCTCAAACAGGGACTGATCCAGGTGTCGATCGGCATTGGCATCGGTCTGGTCATCGCCTTCTTCGCGGCCAAGGGGCTGGCTCTCATACTGTTCGACGTGCAACCGAACGACGTAACAGTATTTGGCGCAATCGTGCTGGTGCTGACGGCCACCGCGTTTCTCGCCTGTTTGATCCCGGCCCGGCGGGCCACACTGGTTCACCCGCTCGAGGCCCTGCGCTACGAGTGAGAAAAACCCTTTGCAGCACAACCACTCAGGACGCAGCGACCCGGAGTCCCTGACTGGCGCAACACTTGCAATTCTGAGCCTTTGTCCGTTTTCGGAGGAGAAAAATGCTCTGGACGATTTTCATTATCCTGGCCGTACTGTGGCTGCTTGGCCTGGTCTCAGGTTACACACTCGGCGGGTTCATTCACATCCTGCTGGTCATCGCGATCGTCGTCGTACTGATTCGCGTGATCCAGGGCCGCAGACCCGTGTAGGGACCGCTGAATGAGTGGGTAACCAAAAAACCCGGCCGAATGGCCGGGTTTTTTGGTTTAACGGATGAACGAATTAACGAATTAACCGACGAGCACGAGCACGACCACGAGTACGATTGACGATTACGGGCTCCCTCCATGCAGTTGCTCAAGACATCACCGAAATGGTTAGCACCCCGTACTCGTTACTCGTGGTCGTGCTCGTCCGTTGATTCGTCAATCGTAATCGTCAATCGTACTCGTGCTCGTGCTCGTGCTCGTCCGTTAATTCGTTCATCCGTCAATTCGTTCATCCGTTCACCCCAACCACTGCGTACTGTGCAAAGGCCACGACATTACCCGCAGGCTCCCGCACGATGATTTCCTGGGCGCCGTAGAAGGTCGTCCGCCGTGGGACGACCGGCGCGATTCCGGCCAGTGCGGTCTCGATCGCATTCAGGTCATCGACTTCGACGTACAGCGAGGTGCCCTGTGCGGGTGTGTCGGCCAGGGCGGGCACGTCACCGCGCACACTCGCGCGAGTCTGGTACATCACTTCGACTCCGTCGCGCACCAGGATCACAAAGCCGAGCCGGTCACCTTCGGGCACCTCAACCGTCCTGGCAAAGCCAAGCCGGTCGATCCAGAACGGCAGACACGGCTCAATGGCCTCAACGATCAATACGGGAGTGAGTTTGTTGACCTTCATGAGGAGCTCCAGTTCGAGTTGCTCGGAAATTTAGGTCTCGGTATACGCCGCGTCTTGAACAAATCCGACAAGCCCTCTCTCCCGGGCAAACTCGAGCGGGCTGACGTCCGCCAGGTCGCGAAACTCCCGCGTGAAGTGGGACTGGTCGGCGTAACCGCAGGACAGGGCAATGCTGGCCAGACTGCCTCTTGGCGAACCCTGCAGAAGCGTAACCGCGTGCCGGAAGCGCATGACGCGAATGGCCTGCTTGGGCGTGAGACCCACCTGGTTGGCGAAAGATCGCTGAAGCGTACGCTCGTTGATGCCCAGCGAACGGCAGAGCATTTCTACGCGCAGCTGTCCGCGCGCACGCTCGATCAACGCCATTCCGCGAAGTGCCGCATCGGACTCGGCCGCAGGTTTCAGCTGATCGAGCAGGTAGCGATCCAATAGTACGAGGCGTTGACGGGTATCCGTGCCTTCGAGGAGCCGGCCGGCCAGATCGCTGGTGTCCGGCCAGACTGCGCTGGCGGGCAGTGTGGCACCGGTCAGCTCACCCGCGGCCGTGCGCAGAAACAATGGCGCCGCGCCCGGCACGAATCGAACGCCCAGCATGTCAATCTCGCCTGTGTGGTGGAACACGCTGGCGGTGAGCATCGTGCCAATGATCATGCCTCCGCCGTCGGCCGGCTCGTGCAGATCGAAGATCACATCCATGCAGCCGTCGGGCAGTACGCGATTGATGGCAGGATCCAGCGCGGCAGCGCGGCCGCGTACTGTCCAGTAGCAGCGTACGAGGCTGGCCAGCGCACCGTTCGGCGCGTGCTCGCGGTAACGAAGCGGCTCGGTAGTGGAATCGGCCCGGGTCATCGCCGCCCTCTCTGAGGTGAGCTGCGCTGACGATGATGGTAGCCGCAGTTACCAGGGGCTAGTCACGCAGCACGGTCTGAGGGTTTACGCGCACGGCCCGCCGCGCCGGCGCATAGGCGGCAATCAGTGCGGTCGCGGTCAGCACACCGACTACGGCGCCGTAGGTCACGGGATCGAACGGCGGCACGCCGAATAACAGTGTGGCCATCAGCCGTGTGACCGCCACTGCCGCCAGCAGGCCTAGCGTGATCCCAATGGCCGCGAGGCGGGCGCCGTGGCGCAGCACCAGGCGCAGTACGCGGCCGCGGTGCGCACCCAGTGCCATGCGAATGCCGATCTCCCGCCGGCGCTGGCCAACCACGTAGGAGAGCACACCGTAGATGCCGCCGATTGCGAGAGCGAGGGCAACGCCGGCAAACACCGCGATCAGCCAGGAGTACATGCGCCGCAATGACATCGAGTTGCGCAGCGATTCATTCATGGTGCGCAGATCGTACAACGGCAGCTCGGGATCGATCTGGCGCAGGGCACTGCGTGCGCCTGGCGCAATCGATGAAGGCTCGACACCGGTGCGTATCACGAGCGCCATCGAATTCGGCTGGCTTTGTGACCACGGCAGGTAAATGCCCGGACGCATCGGCTGGTCGAGACCGTAATGTTTCACGTCGTTGGTGACGCCGACAATGGTCAACCAGGGCGCATCCCTGCCGCGCATGCGCGCGCGCTTCCCCAGCGGATTCGCATCGCCAAAAAACGTGCGGGCAAACGTTTCATTGACCACGATCACGCCCGGAGCCCGGTCCACCTGATCCGCTTGGTTCAGGAAACGGCCATGCTTGAGCGTGAGGCCAATGGCCTCGTCGTAATTCGGTGTCGCAATGCGGAAGAGCACGACCGGATCCTGCTGTCCTTCTTGTCGCGGCGGCGCTCCTTCGATCTCCAGGAAATTACCGTTATGACAGGTCAATGGCGGACAGGTAACCGCAGCGGCATGCGTGACCCCGGGCACCGCCCTCATGCTCTCAAGAGCACGGTCGAAATACAGCACGCGGTCCTTGCCGTCCCCGTATTTCGCAATGGGCAGCGTTATCCTGAACGTCAGAACGTTCTCCGGATTGAATCCCGGCTTCACATTCTGAATTCGCTGGTATGCGCGCAGCAGAAGTCCACCGCCGACCAACAACACACAGGCGAGTGCGATCTCGGCAGCCACCAGGCTGTCCAGAGTTCTGCGCTGAAGCCGTGTAGGCGATGACTTGCCGCTGGCACGCGCGGCCAGCGATCCGTTCGCATCCGAGCGAGTCGCCTGCACCAGAGGCGCGAGGCTCGCGATCAAGGCGGTGAAAACCGCGACACCAATGGCAAACCAGACTGTCCGCAGATCCGCACCGAAATGCATCCAGGGCGGCGTGCCCTCCGGCATCGATCCGAGCAATATTTGCATACCCCAAGCGGCCAGCAGCACGCCGGCCACGGCACCGGCCACGGAAAGCAGTGCGCTTTCGGTGAGTAATTGGCGCGCGATCCGACCGGTGCCCGCGCCCAGTGCCCGCCGAATTCCGAGTTCGCGTTCCCGCGCTGCCGAGCGCGCCAGCATCACGCTCGACACGTTTACACACGCGATCAGCAGAACAATGGCAACACCGCCGGCCAGTACGATCGCGATGGTACGGAACTCGCCCACCAGATGCTCTCGCAATGGCAGCACGCGCGGTGTCACCGTTTTGTCCTGGTCACGCTGCTCGAAAATGGCTTGATGCGATCGCAGCAAATCCTTCTGCGCGTCTTCAGCGGTCACACCAGGCTTGAGCCGCCCCACGCCGTCGAGAAAGTAACTTTGCCACGATTGCGCCGGATCTGCCGCCAGCGGTACCCAGAGCTGCGCGTCATTGGGGAACGCGGCTTCTTCGGGCAGCACACCAATGATCGTGTGTGACGCACTGTTGACACGGATCTCGCGGCCCAGGACCGACTCACTGCCGCCATAGCGGGCTCGCCAGAGATCGTAGGAAATCAGAGCTACCTTGCTGCCACCGGGTTTGTCTTCCTCTGGAAGGAACGTGCGACCGATCACCGGCTTCAGCTCGAGAACGCCGAAGTAGTCATGCGTGGTCCAGATCCCTTCCACCCGCTCCGACAGTTCTCCGTAGGCGACGTTGAAATTGTCGGTTCCATACAACGCGATGCCAACGAACGCGCGCTGATTCTTCCGCCACAAATCGAAATCGGGAAAGTTGATGCCGGTAAACTCGAGGTTCCACTTCGGTGCCGTCTCATTCACGTACACGAGGCGCTCCGATTCGGCAAACGGCAATGGCCGCAGGAACAACCCGTTGATCATGCTGAATACGAGCATGTTGGCGGCGATGCCCAACGCCAGCATTGCAATCACCAGCAGCGATGTAGCCGGCTGACGCAGCAGCGCGCGGCCGGCCTGACGCCCCTCGAAACCCAGTGAGTTCAGCATCGAGCCATCCCCGGAATGCCGGCGCTTCAGCCGGCGAAAATGTTCGTGTGGTATGCGCAGAACGACATCCCGGATGACGCGGCCAGCCGTCAATGCGACCGCCACGCCACCCTGCGCTCTTGCCAGGGTGAGTTGCTCGAACAGCAGCTCCCGCATCTCAGCGCCGTGCCGCTCGCGCACCGACCGCGGCAGCCCTCGCAGCAGAACCGCAAACCACCACGGAGTCGATGGCATCAACCCTCGGTCAGCCTGAGCCTGGCGATCCCCGCCAGCGCTTCGATTCTGCGTGTCTCCTGCACCAGCGCCGCCCGCCCCGCGGCCGTGATTCGGTAGTAGCGCTTCTTCTCGCTCTCGCCCGCGGGACGAGCCGCTGCGTCTGCCAATTCCTGGATCGATTCCGCGTCGACCAGCTCATCCAGCGAGCCGTACAGCGTCGCCGGCCAGAGCTTCAGCTCGCCTTCGGTCAGCTCGAGCACGTCGCGCATGACATCGAGCCCATGACGGTCCCGCCCGGCCAGCGACAGCAGGATGTAGAAGTGGTGACGTTTCATGGCTCTATTATATTGAATAATATAATACTGGACAAGATAACAGACCCCCCAAAAAAAACGGGCGGAACTCCCGTCCCGCCCGGCTTTTCAACCCAATATCGGCAGATCAGCGCGTCCGAACGGGTACCGGCTTGTTTGGGTCGTGGAATGGCCGCAAATGCTCTTCGAGGAAAGACCACGTGCGATTCCACGAATCGCGTTGCGCTGGGGAGTCAACCCGTTCGAGCGTCTGGTTATCGACTCGTCGGCTGAAGGCGTGACCAACGCTGCCACCCCATGGATCCGGATCGACGTAGATCTTGGTTTCCGACAAGTGCGGCTTCAGCACGTTCAGCTTGTATACCAGTGGCTCCGCTTCCTCGAAGTTCACGTCCGTATCGTTGGTCGCGATGTGCACGAGGAGAGGCACGTTCAACTTTTCGACCTGATAGTACGGCGAGCGCTCCTTGTAGATGTCGCGCTTCTCGAACGGCAGTCCCTGAACGCGCTCCTGGGTCGAGAAGCTGCGCTGGTAACCGGGCCCCTTGTACGAGAGCCGCATGAACAGGTTGGTCACCGGCACAATCGCGGCGCCGGCCTTGAACGGGTATTGATTCGCGTGAGTGACAGGATGGTGATGTATCCGCCATGGCTCCAGCCCATCATGCCGACGCGGTCGGGATCGACATGCGGCAGGTTCTGCTTCATCCAGTCGTAGGCGGACATTGCATCGTCCACTTCGTGACCGCCGTAGTCGATGGCGCGATGGTGCGCTTCGCCGTATCCGGTGCTGCCGCGGTATTCAGGTGCGATGACGACATAGCCGCGTTCGACTGCCTCGCGAATGAACGGCCAGTAATTCTGATCCCAGTTGCCATGCACGCCGCCGTGCACCCAGATCATGGCTGCGTGACCGCGCGCGCCGCGCTTCTGCAGCGGCTGATACACGTACGCCGGAATGTCCATGTCACCGATCCGGCTGCGGTATTTGATCTTGCGGTAATCCAGCACGCCTTTGCTGCGCGCGGCAAAGATGCTGTCTGTACGCGCCTTCCCTTCCATTGCGTTCTCGTAATTTGAAACCGGATGATCTTCCCAGCGGTTACTGACATACAGTTCCCGCACACGCGCGGAATCCAAGGGCACGACCTGCTGCGGACGGCCGCCGCGGCCCCCGCCGCGACCGGTCTGCTGAGCATGCACGTTTTCGGGCAACAGCGAGGTTGTTAGTACGAGCGCCAGCGCAGCATGACGCATGGCGTTGAGGGAGCGGCTCATATTGACCTCGGAATTGGGAGTCCTGCGGATCATACCAAGAGGCTTGGTCGACCGCTAGCGTTTTTGGGGATCGCGGATCGGGGATCGGGGATCGGGGA
>JBBDWZ010000146.1:0-28949 GCA_040902615.1 Gemmatimonadota bacterium
CCCGTAACTCGTAGTCGTGGTCGTAGTCGTAGTCGTTCTCGTCCGTTAATTCGTTCATTCGTTCATTCGTTCATGTGTTTTCCTTCGTACCCCATCCCTTGCAAGACTCTGGGAGCCACCGTATCCTATCCCCTTGGCAAGACTATGGGAGGCGTCATGTACAACGATGACCGCGGGTTGCTGCAGGGGACACTCGACCTGTTGATCCTGCGTACGCTGAGCTGGGGAGCGGCGCATGGCTACGGCATTGCGAGCTGGATCGAGCAGATCACGGACGATGCGTTGCGCGTCGAGGAGGGATCGCTCTATCCGGCGCTGCATCGGCTGGAGCGGAAGGGCCTGATCGAAGCGAGCTGGGGGCTCTCCGAAAACAATCGCAAGGCAAAGTTCTACGAGCTGACCGATGCCGGCAGGAGCGAGCTGACCAGCCGCACGGCCGGCTGGACCAGGCTGGTCGAGACGGTCGACAAAGCGCTGCACAACCAGACCGTTCCGAACTGGGCGAGGACGTCATGAAGCAGGAGCCGATGTGGCGGCGTTATGCCCGGATGCTCGGAGCGAATCCGCGCGCGGACACCGAAGAAGAGTTGAGTCTGCACTACGAGCTGCGCGTGCGCGATTACATGCGACGAGGGATGGACGAGGACGCGGCGCGTGTGGCGGCGCGCGAGCGGCTGGGCGATCTCGATGCGGTGCGTCGTGAATGCGGCGACGAGGGCGAGCGATTCGTTCGGTTAAGCCGGCGTCGTGAGTGGCTGGGCGAATTCCGTCAGGATTTGAAGTATGGAGCGCGCGTGCTGATGCGCTCGCCGGGATTTGCGGTGGTGGCGACGCTCACGCTGGCGCTCGGCATCGGCGTAACCACCGCGATCTTCAGCGTGGTGAACCGCGTATTGCTGGCGCCGCTGCCGTATCCGGCTGCGGATCGACTGGTGAACGTTTGGGAACATTCGCCGCAGGGGCAGGATCACAATGCGGTCTCGCCGGGCAACTATGTCGAGTGGAGCACGCGCACGAAATCGTTCGAGGCGATTGGTGCATACCAGGGCCCATACGGCGTTGCACTGACTGGCGAGGGCGAGCCGCAGCAGATCAATGCGGTGAGCGTGACGCCATCGGCGATGCGAGCATTGGCTGCAGCGCCGTTGCTGGGCCGGACCATGACCGCCGAGGATGCGAACGGCAGCGGCGACGTGGTGCTGCTGAGCCACGCACTGTGGCAGCAGCGATTCGGCGGCGACGCGCGAGTGACTGGCAGGACGCTGTTACTGGACGAAATCCCGCATCAGATCATCGGCGTCATGCCGGCTTCTTTCGAGTATCCACACCCCGAGGTGGATGTCTGGCGGCCGTTCGGCGTGAGCGATATTGCTGCAACCGAGCGACGCAGTCACAACTACAGCGTGATCGCGCGTCTGAAGACGGATGTGACTGTGCAGCAAGCACGTGCAGAGATGGCAACGCTCGCTGCCAGTCTTGCCGGAGAGTACCCGCAGTTCATGAAGGGCTGGGGCGTCAATGTTGTGCCCTTGCACGAGGACCTGACCGCGGATGTGCGTCTCCTGCTGCTCGTGTTGTTTGCGACGGTTGCGGTTGTGCTGCTGATTGCGTGCGGCAACCTGGCCAATCTGCTGCTGGCTCGTGCGGTTGCCCGCGAGAACGAGATGGCGGTGCGCGGCGCATTGGGTGCGGGTCGCGCGCGTATTGCCCGACAGCTCCTGACCGAGTGTCTGCTGATCGCTTTGGCGGGTGGCGTAGTCGGACTGCTGTTCGCCGGCATCACGGTGCGCGCACTACTGGCTGCTGCGCCGGACACGATTCCCATGTTGCAGCAGGTCACACTGGATTGGAGTGTGCTTGCGTTTGCGGGTGCGGTCACGATTGCAAGCACGCTGGTGTTCGGACTGGTGCCGGCGCTGCGCCTGTCTCGCACCGACCTGCAAAGCTCGCTTCGTGCGCGTGGAGCGGCAGCCATGCAGCATGCGCGACTGCGCGGTGCGCTGCTGGTTGCCGAAGTATCGCTTTCCGTGGTTCTGCTGGTAGGCGCGGGCCTGCTGGTGCGCTCGTTTCGGGAGTTGCAGCGAACCGACCTGGGGTTCCCGAGCGACGATTTGGTGGTGATGATGCTGGACCTGCCGCGGACGCGGTATGCGGGGAACGAGCCGCACATCTGGTTCTACGAGCAGCTGATCGAGCGGCTCGGGGAAGTGCCCGGTGTGAATTCGGTGGCTGGCACGGCGCATCCACCGGCCACCGGACAGACCATGACGTTCAGCTTTGCGATCGACGGCAAACAGGCGGCCAATCCGAGCGGCCGCGAAGATCCCGAGGAGCTGCATGCGGTGACGGCCGGGTTCTTCCGGACTGCTGGCCTGCGCCCGATCGCGGGGCGCGAGTTCGAAACGCGCGACCGCGCGGACTCGCCGCCGGTTGTAATCATCAACCAGGCGCTGGCGCGGAAGCACTGGCCGAATGAGAGTCCAATCGGAAAACGCATTTCATTCCGTCAGGGCGAAACACCCTGGCTCGAGATCGTTGGCGTGGTCGGCGACACGCGCTGGGAGAGTCCCGATGCGGAACCGATTCCGGCGTTGTACATCCCGCACGCACAGAAGACGTGGCCGTGGATGTCATGGCTGGGCATCATGGTCCGCACCGAGCCGGGCATGGAGCTGGATGTGATCCGGCCGCGGCTTCAGGCTGCACTCTGGCAGCTGGACGACCGGTTGCCCGTGCAGAGTCTGCGATCGCTCGAGGATCTATACGGTGACGCCATTGCGCGACGCACCTTCGCCATGCGGCTGGTGCTGGCCTTTGCCATACTCGCATTGTGCTTGAGCATCGTCGGCCTCTACGGACTCATGGCGTACACCGTCGCGCAGCAGCGGCAGGAGTTTGGCGTGCGGCTGGCTCTCGGCGCTCGACCAGCAGCGGTAGTGCGACGAGTCATGAGCAACTCGCTGCGGCTGGCCGGGCTTGGTATCGTGCTGGGCATTGCGGCATCGCTGGTCACAACGCGGTACCTGTCCACGCTTTTGTATGGTGTGAAACCCACCGACCCGGTAACGCTGACCGCGATTGCACTCGTGGTATTGATCACGGCTACGGCGGCATCCTGGATACCTGCGCGGCGCGCCGTGCGCGTGGATCCGCTCACCGCCCTGCGAGGCGTCTAGTGGTGAGCGCTTCGTCGACGACATCGTGGCCTTTGCCCTGGGATTGAGCCACCACAGAGAGCACAGGGACCACAGTACGATTCTGGTCCATTTTGAAGATCACGTCGTCTCAATCATCTTTTTTTGGTTTTAACGGACTTGCCGCAAATGCGCGGGTCCTTCCGACTGATGTTGCTGGTTGCCGATACGTCTGAAATGCTGCCAGCACCATTATCTCACCCAGCGTCGCCTTCCATCGGTTAAACAAAAATGATGATTACGTGTCGCCGGGGCTTCCCGAACGCGAGCAACCCCTATCTAGGGCGGCTGCTCAATTCGGGGTGGGTGACCTTTGGCGACGATGGCAGCATCTACTTCGCGCCGGCACTGCGCCCGGAGCTGAGGCGGTATAGCGCGGACGGGCACCTGCTCTGGGTTAGCCGCTGGACACGCGGCGTTCCGGAAGCCGTGCCGAAATTGGTCGCCCGCACCGGCGCATTGTCCGCGGATTTCACACAAGGCAGTTCGGCGTGACCGTCGGACCGGATGGTCTGGTCCACGTACAGGCTTCGTCCGAAACGGCAGCACCGGATCTCCTGCTGGCCTTCGATGATGCCGGGAACTGGCTACGTAGTGCACGGCTACCACCCGATGCCGCGATTCTCGCCGATCGTTCCGGAGCCGTGAAGATTCAGCCTGCAGCCGCGCTGGTTGCCGCGCGCGCGTCCGGACGCCGCACGTTCGCCAGCTTCACGTTGCCGGTTTTGGGCAGCTCCGATAGCGTGCGCCTCGCTGAGCTGCGCGGCAACGTCGTGATCCTGAATTACTGGGCCAGCTGGTGCGGGCCATGTCGTCGGGAACTGCCACTGCTCGATCGTTTGTCGGACGAATACCGGCAGCAGCCTGTGCGGATCATCGGCGTGAACGACGACGCAAATCCGAAACACGCGATCGCCTTCGCGCGGCAGATGGGCCTGAGGCTGACCAGTCTCGAAGGAGGTGGCAGACTCCAAGAGCTGCATGGCTACCAGGGTCTGCCCTACACTGTGGTTCTCGATTCCTCGCTTCGGGTGGCAAAGACCTTCCACGGCTTTACCGGTGAACTCTCGGAGCTGCGCAAGGTGATCGACGCGGAGTTGGCGTCCAGCTCGAGCGCATTCCGGGATTCGCGGCGATAGCAGTCAACACCGGCGAACGCCATTCCGACCAGCGATGCGCTTGGAGACACGACTAGCTCCCGATTGTGGACGATCGAATCAGACTGTGCTCGGCACATGCTGCAAACTCGTCTCATTTTGCTATGTCGGGCGATTCGTACCTCGACTACCTTTCAGCATGGACGCGGAACTCCGTCAGATTCTAAGCCGATTCGAGGACAACTTCGTCGAGGTCCGGCGCGGCATCGATAGGATCGAAAAGCGAATGGATCGCTATTTCGAGCTGATTTATAGCGAGATTGTTGGCATCAACGCCCGGCTCGAGGCAGTCGAACGTGGGCCAGGTCCCAATCGCTCCGAATCAAACTGACCTCCCAAGTCGCCCGCCACCTTCAGTCTGTTATTGTGTCCGCGCGGTATACAGGTAATTGCCGGCCGGCGCCTTTTGATGACAGGCCTGACACATTTCCGCACGACCAGACACTTCCGCCTTGCCCTGCGGATCGTGCTTCGCGAAAAACCAGTCCTGATGCTGCGCGTTGTAACCCTGGACCTTGTACATGGTGGTGACCGCGGCCAGCATGCTGTCCGCCATGTAGTTCTCCTTGATCACGATCGAGCCCGCCGGCAGAGTTGCCGCACCATTCGTGATCGCATCGTAGGCAAGGTCGTTCACGTAGGTCGTCAGTAGCATGCCATGCGGCTCAGTGCCCTTGTAAAGGCGATCCTTGCCGGGCCACATGCGCCAGTTCTGCTGATATCCGGACTGCTGGAGGTAGGTCCAGAGCCCGGCCTCGGTCGTATCGGGCAGCGCTGGCGCACCGACCACGTCGGGCACCGCCTGATCCAGGGTTTCTTCAGTCTGATCCTGGCCACATCCGCTCAACCCGATGATGGCCACACCGATCATCACTCGCAGTCGCATATCGCAACCTCTTCCGTTGAAATTGTCGCTGGGACCATCCCGCCGCCTCCGGCTAACCCGGCGCCGCCGGCCAACAGTTCCCAGGCGTTTGCCGTCAGGGAACCACCGGCTGCGCCCAACCGCTTAGCAGACCAAATGCAAAACCCAGGCGAGCAGCCGGCGACACTGGACCGGAAAGCCGGCCGCGCATTAGACTGCCGTGGCGACACCGTTTGCGAAATCAGGATTCGTGAAACTGGCAAGTTGATGGAGTGGTTCCCTTGAAGGCAGGGAGGGCACATGAAAAGGATTCCAATACTGCTGCTGTCTCTGCTGGCACTCTCGGCCGGCGCAACCGCGGCGCAGCAGCTTGGCCCCAAAGACGGCGCCGGTCTACCGCCGACGGATCTTGAACGCATCAAGTTGGGTGACACCGCGCCGGACTTCTCGCTCAAATCGAAAGACGGCGAGGTGGTCACGCTTTCGTCGTTTCGGGGACGGAAGGCGGTGGTGCTGGTCTTCTACCGCGGCCACTGGTGACCCTACTGCGCGCGTCAGCTCGGTGAGCTGAGAGAACTGCTGGACGACAAGCGCAAGTCGAACGTCGAGATCCTCGCCGTGTCGGTAGACTCCGCGGCCGACCTGCAGCGTATGCTGGATCGGGTCAAACGCGAAACCGGTCACACTCCGGAGTTCACGCCGCTGAGCGATCCGGGGCATCGGGTGATCGATCGCTATGGACTGCTCAATCCGCAGGGCCGCGGCGGCACGATTCCGCATCCGACCACCTACGTGATCGATCGCTCGGGTGTGGTGCGCTGGAAGTTCACGGAAGTCGATTATCGCATCCGTCCTACCAACCAAATGATCCTGGACGCACTGAGCGCAGTAGACGCGCGACGGTGAGGTGGAAGCGAGTGCCGTTGCGGCAGTCTGACCTGATCGGATGCCGAGCTTGGAAGCGTTGCACGCGCAACTGGCGGAGCGCGGACTGCGCGTGGCTGCAGTCCAGCGTGGACGATCCAGGCTCCGAAGCGATCATTCGACGACTTCGTACTCGAGCAGAAGTTGACGTTCGAGATGCTGCACGATCCGGACGGCGCCATCATGACGCAGTCCCGCATGACCGGCCTGCCTGAAACCTTCCTGATTTCCCGTGACGGCCGGGTTCTCTTGCGCCGCTTCGCGGCCGACTGGATGGCTTCGGAGAATCGCGCCGCGGTCGAAGCCGCGCTCTGAGTGGTCGAGATCAGTCCGCGGCCATGCGCAGACCGAAATCGCCTCGCTGGAGTGCGCGGGAGGCCAGCGTTGCCGATTCCATTACCAGCCGCATCGCAGGTGAGATCGGCCCCGGCTCCGCATGGAGCTGGACGGTGTGCGCTTCGAAGGGGTGGACCTGGATGGCCAGCGCATCGACAAACCGCACGAGGCTCAGCCAACGATCGCGATGCGGCACCGTCATTGCGACGGACCGTGCCACATGTTGAACCCGTTAGCCGCCAATCGTCCGGATCTGCACTACGTCTGGCGTGGCCCTGCCCAGCTGGCCATTGATCACGATGGTCGAGCCGGCACGCTGCCACTCTCCGGTTTCTTCTTTCGACAGAACCGGTTCCTGCGCGAGCTGCAGCTCGAGCTGAACGGCGAATCGCCGTTTCGTTGCTCGCTGGCCGAGACCGCCGCCAACGAGCTGGAGCTGACCTACATTTTCCCACCACTCACCAGCGGCGATGGTGGTGGCAGCGGGTCGGGCGCCAAAGGCTCTCATCTCGGATTGCTTTACCGCGATGTCACGCTTCGTCTGACCTACCGTGTGCATCCTGCATCGCTCGAAGCAGTGCTATTGGTAACCAATCACTGGCAGGAGGAAGTAGCACTCGATGTGGCCTGGCGCCTTTCGGCTGATTATGCAACCACCGACGAAGCGCACTTCAATCAGCGCCGTCAAATCGCAGCGGTAGATGCGGAACCGATCGAGAATGGCGTGTGCTTCCGATATCGCCATCCGGAGCTGCCCTTCGAGACTCGGGTGGTTGGCTCCGGGGCCCGCTGGCATTTTGAGCGCGAGCGATTGTCCACCCGGCTGCATCTGACGCGACAGCAGACTGCAAGGTTGCGGCTCGATGTGCGCGCCGTGGATTACGAAGATCCGATCGATTCCGAAGGTGCATGCGCGCGCGAAGGACGCCTGATCGAGTTCCAGAACGCCTCATGGAAACTGTACGCGACCGGCGAAACACCCTTGATCGAAATGACCGAGCGCGCGGGCGCCGACCTGGCTGCACTGGCCATGCTCGAGGGGCCCGCAGACGAGTGGCTGACGCCGGCCGCGGGTGTACCGCTCTATCAGACGATGTGGGGCCGCGATGCCTGCACCACTGCGTGGCAGGCCGGCATCATGGATGGCGGGCTCATGCTGCGCGACGTGGTGGCGCGTTGCGCGCGGCTGCAGGGCACAGTAGTTGACGCCGACCGCGATGAAGAGCCCGGCCGCATCATCAACCAGGCGAAGCTCGACGCGCTTTCCCGTCTGGGCGATCAGACCTTCCGGCGCTACTACGCGGACGTGGCCAGTCCGTTCATGTTCATTATCGCGCTTGGCTACTACTACGCACGGAGTGGCGATCGCTCGACCGTGGAGCGCCACTGGGATGCCGCCAAGCGAGTGCTGGATTGGGCGCGCGTTTACGGCGACCGCGATGGCGATGGTTACATCGAATACCTGACGCGCTCGGCCCACGGACCGACGCACCAGGGCTGGAAGGATAGCGAGAACGCCGTGGTCTATGAAGACGGCACACACGTGAAGCCGCCCATCGCGCCCTGCGAGATCCAGGGCTACTACTACGCTTCGCTGCAGTTCATGGCCGTTCTCGCCGCCGTGCAGCACGACCTGGGGAATGCGCGCACGTGGTGGCAGCAGGCCGCCGATCTCAAGGAGCGGTTCAACCGCGATTTCTGGCTGGAGGACGAGGGCTTCATTGCCTTCGGTCTCGATGCCGGGAAACGCCAGATCCGCGCACTCACTCCAACGCAGGGCAGTGTCTTCCCACAGGCATCGTCAGCCCTGAGCACATCCCTCGACTGGTTCGAAGGATGTTCGAGCCGGACCTGTTCAGTGGCTGGGGCATTCGCACGCTTTCCACGCACAATCCGGCCTATAACCCGCTGGATTATCACCTGGGTGCGGTCTGGCCAGTCGAAAACGGCAGCATCCTGTTCGGGCTGCGCCGATATGGGCTGAACGACCGCACCGAACAGCTGGCGCGTGCGATGTATGATCTGGCCCGCTTGTGGCCGGGTGGCCGCGCGCCCGAGTGTGTGGGCGGTTACGCTCGCGAGGATTTCGGACATCCCGGTACCTACCCGCGCGCAAACATTCCGCAGGCCTGGAACCAGAGCGTGCTTCCTTTGATGGTGCAATGCCTGCTCGGCCTTGCACCGTTCGCGCCGCTGAAACTGCTGGCCGTGGACCCGATCCTGCCGGATTGGTTGCCGGAGATTTCGGTCAACGGCATTCGGCTGGGTGATGCCACGCTCAGCCTGCGATTCCAGCGCGACCGACACGGTGAATCGCACTTCGAAATCACGGCGCAGGAAGGCACGGCACGCGTGGTCCGCCAACCCTGGGTCGAGTCCTTCTCGGCGGATTTGTGGGGCCGGTTCGGCGATCTGGTCGAGTCGATACGGAACCACTGATGACGCAGGACAAACGAGATGCCCAAACCAGTCGCTGAACAGGTCATGGTGATCGTGGGCGCGTCCAGCGGGATTGGTCTGCTCACCGCGCAGGAAGCGGCGCGGCGTGGTGCCAAGGTCGTGCTCGCCGCGCGCAACGTTCGAGATCTCGACCTGGCCGTTCGCCAGATTGCGCGTGCTGGGGGTGACGCGCTCGCCGTGCCCACCGATGTGACCGCGTACGACCAGGTGGAACGGCTCGCCCGACGAGCGGTGACCGAGTTTGGCCGCATTGATACCTGGATCAACAACGCGGCCGTTTCGCTCTACGGGTACGTCACAGAGGTCAGTCGCGAGGATGTACGCAGAGTGATGGACGTCAACTTCATGGGACAGGTCAACGGCATTCGTGCCGCGCTGCCTTTCCTGGAGACCAGCGCGGGTACGCTGATCTGTGTTGGCAGTGCGCTCTCCGATCGCGGCGTGCCGCTGCAAGCCGCCTATTGCGCGTCAAAACACGCGCTCAAGGGCTTTATCGATGGTCTCCGCGTCGAGCTTGCGGAACAAGGCTCCAAAGTGCGCGTGACCCTGGTCAAGCCATCATCCATCAATACACCACTCTTCAATAAGGCGAAGACGCACCTGGGCGTGATGCCCATGCCGATTCCGCCCATCTACGAACCCGAGCTGGCCGTCGAAGCCTTGCTGCGTGCCGCCGAGCGCAATGAGCGTGACCTCTATGTTGGCGGCGCCGGCAAGCTGTTCTCGGTCGTCGAACGTATCAATCCAAAGCTGCTCGATGTGCAGCAGCGGCGCGGCGGATTTGCCGCGCAGCAAACCGACTGGCCCAAAGCAGTCGACGCACCCAACAACCTGTACGCTCCGGTCAAGCACGATGGTGGCGTGCGCGGTGACTTCGCCAGACAAGCCACGGACCACAGCCTGTATCAACGGGCAGCCACTCACCACGCTCGATTCTGGCTCGGGGCCGCCGGCGTGCTCGCTGGAGTCGTTGTGGCAAAGCTCCTGAGTCGGGCCGCGTCTTCGACGCGAATGCAAGGCATGGATTGAATCGCGTTGATCGATGGAGAAGTGGAATGGCAGAGGCCCGCAGACACAGCACAATCCGCGAAGGAATCCTGGCTGGTATCATCGGCGCCGCCAGTGTCGCAATCTGGTTTTTCATACTGGACGCCCCGCAAGGGCGTTTGCTTTTCACGCCGGCGGCACTCGGCTCCGGCTTTCTGCTCGGTGCCCGTGGCGTCGACCAGGTCGAAATCACCACCACGACGCCGGTCCGGCGACGGGCACCTGGTGCTGCCCACCCTGTCTGCGGGAGATGCCGAGCCTGGAAGCGTTGCACGCGTCGTTTCAAGTCGCTCTGAGACCCGCTGACGCGCCTAGCCGCTGCGGCGAGAACGACGTTTCGCCGGCGACGCCGCCTTTGCCTCGGCGACCCTTTCACCTCGCGAAAGCCAAGCGCGTAGGGCTGTGGTCGTCCGGAAACCTGGTGGTGAGACGTACACAAATCCCCTGAGCGGTCTGCCCGTGAAGTCCATCGGCCGGACGTGCCGTCCGCGCATCACGGCGTCGAACTCATCGTCAGGAATTCTCACCATCAGGTCGCTTCCAACGATACCGCAGCACATGCGACCCTGGCAGAGGAATGCGAGACCACCGAACATCCTGCGTTCGGTAATGTCGTTCCGAGTGCCGATCGCCTGGCGAATGCGATTCGCGAGTTGCTCGTCGTATGCCATTGGCTCCTGCCGCTAACTGTGGGCCGGCTGCATGCCGGGATGGTTGGTCGTTCTCATGCTCATGGACTCGTCCCGAGCATAGCGAGTCGATTCTCTATCTGCGCGCGCTCGGCGGCATTCCGGGCGTGCCGATGGGCCACAAGGAGGGCGTCACGTGCTTGCGCATGACGGCCCATTTCTGCCAGCAGTGCACCGCGGACGAGGTGCACGTACGGATAGCCGCTCACGTCCGGTTCTCCGGCGTCGAGAAGTGCCAGCCCCACGCTTGGCCCTTCCGACTGCCCCACCGCGAAGGCGCGATTGACGCGGACGGCCGGAGTCGGACGAAATGTCTCGAGCAGCGCATACAGGGCAGCAATCTCTCGCCAGTCAGTGGACGCTGCCGATGACGCGCGGCAGTGGATTGCCGAGATCGCAGCTTCGATCTGGAAGGGGCCTGGCTTCGCGGCGGCAAGAGCCTGCTCGAGCAAAACGGCCGCTGAGGCAATCGCCTCATGATCCCACCGCGTGCGGTCCTGTTCCGGAAGCGGTACCGTGGACCCGGTTGAGTCGAAACGCGCGCTTCGTCGGGCGTCGTGCAGTTTCATCAGCGCAAGCAGCCCCGCCGTTTCGGGTTCCGCCGGAAACGCCTCGAGCAACGAATGACCAAGGCCGACGGCGAGGCGGCAGAGCTCAACTCGAATCGGGTTGTCGTCGTCGGTCGACCAGTACCCCTCGTTGAACACCAAGGCGATCGTCTGCAGGACGGCGTCGAGCCGGTCGAGTGACGCCTCTGGCGCTGCGCCCTCGCCGTCACCACGCTCCCTCAGCCTCCGGCGCGCGCGTGTCAGGCGTTGCTCCATCGTCCGCGGCGCCACGACGAACGCCGCGGCGACCTCCCTCGTGGAGAGCCCGATGATCGTGGCGAGCGCAAGCGCAGCGCTCTCCCCGCATTCGAGCGCCGGATGGCAGCATGCGAACAGCAGCCTGAGCAGATCGTCTTTCCATCCGCGTACGACCTCAGGCTCGCCGATCGCGACCTGCACCCACGGGCTCATCTGCGCCAGCACCTCGAGCGGATCTCCGTGCAGGTCCTCGCGTGCGTTGCGCCGCGCACGATCGCGGTGCGCGTTGCGGGCGACGGTGATGAGCCACGCCTCCGGCGAGTCGGGACGGCCTCTCTCCGGCCAGGTCTCGAGCGCGCGGACGATCGCTTCCTGCACGGCGTCCTCCGCGTCCGGAAGACTGCGCGTGAGGGTCATCGTGCGGGCGAGCACCCTGGGATACGAACGCCGCAGGACCTCGCTGACCTGTTCGCTCATCCTTTCCATCGCCACTGGACGGGCCGCACCTCGATCGCGTGGTCCTCGATTGGACAGATCATCCGCGCGCGCTCGAGCGCTTCTTCCTCATTCGCACAATCGATCAAGTAGAAGCCCACGAGCCATTCTTTGGTCTCGACGTACGGCCCGTCCGTGATGGCGTGCGCTCCGTTTCTGACGGTCACCGTCTTCGCCTTTGCCACGTCATCGAGTTGAGCCACCGCGTGCAGCTCACCGCGCGCCGAGGCCGCTGACTGGAGGTCGCGGTGCCCCACCAACGCGCGGCGCTCGTTCGCGGCTGTCGGCTCCTGAGCCGCTCGATAAATCAGAAGCGCATAGGTGGTCTTCACCGTGATTACGCTACCACGCTGCCGCGGCCGGTCCCGCCACCGCAGGCGTGTGCTCGCGAATGGTCTCGACCACGAGTTCCACGACTCGACGCGGGTTCTCTTCGGCCAGAAAATGATGTCCGGGCCCGAAGTCTTTCACCCGCATCTGGGGCAGCAGTCGAGAGTCAGTTCTTCCAGCTTCTTCAGCGAAGGCGGATAGTCGTCGCTGGGGACCACGCCAGGATTCGCTTTCAGCCACGTCACCGGAACTTTCAGGCCCGGCAGTCTGGCTCGTATGTGGTCGATGAACTCAACGCTGGCCTTCGGCTCGCCGTGGAGCGGATTGAGGCGGACGAACTCCCGCATCGCCCGGCGCGAACGGACGGTCGGCATCGAGTCCAGGTAATACTGGAGGCCTTCATCCGTAATCGGGCAGTGCTCGGGAATCACCTTCTTCGTCATCATGTTGAGTACCTGAACGAAAAAGAAACCCAACGGTCCGCGCATCAGGCGGAACGGCATGCGGAACTTCGGCTCGAAATCGTCCTCGAACGTGAAGGTCCACAAGAAAGTCTCCATCAGGATGGCCGCCTGATATCGTTCGGATCGCGCTACGACATCGTGCATGCCCAGCGGCCCGCCCCAGTCGTCTGCAACCAATACGATGTCGCGCAGGTCGAGAGCATCGACGAAGCCCTGCACGACGCGCGCGTGCAAGTCGAGCGAGTAGCGCACCTCGTCAGGCTTGTCCGACCGGCCGAATCCCAGCAGGTCCGGCGCAATGCCACGCCGTCCAATCCGACTGGCAACGTGCGGCAGCACGTCTCGCCAGACGTAGGACGAGGTCGGGTTCCCGTGCAGGAACAGGACCGGTGCCCCGGTCCCGTGCTCCACGTAATGAATCCGGTGGCTCAACACCTCGACGTGCCGGCTGTGAAACGGATATCTCGCTTCGGGTATCCCCGTCGTCATGCTTTTTGCCACAGCGCGATCGCCGCGCCGCCCGGGTCGCGCACGACGGAGAACTCGCCGGCTGGCCCGCGCGTTTTCGCGCTGAGGATCGTGGCACCCAGCCGCTTGGCTTTCTTCGTTGCGGCGTCAACATCGTCGACCTGCGCGTAGGGGATCCAGCCAGCGGCACCGCCGTCTTTTTGGGCGACACCGGCGAACGGGCCATTCTCGCCGGCCAGCATTGTCATGCCGCCCGGGCCCTCTGACGGCGTCCAGCCCAGGAGTTTCTCGTAGAACGTGCTGGAATCAGAGGGGTTATCGCTGCTGTTGTGGAACCACACGAAGCCTTGGGGCATGGTGTTCTCCTTGGTTTCGGGCCGGGAATCGGCCCGCACTGTGAAGGAGACGTTTCAGCCCGTCGTACCACGACAGGGTCAGCCAAGGAAAAAAAATGTCTGGCGCGTTTCAACAGAAATGAGGCAGCCGGCGGCCGGGGAAAAGAGTGGTCGACGCTAGGCGTCGATGCCCAACTCCTTCATCCTGCGCCACAGCGTGGTTCGGCCCACGCCCAGCAGCTCGGCTGCGCGGGCGCGCACGCCATTGGCCTGCTCGAGCGCATCCCGAATCTCAGCGGCATCGGCCTGGGTGCGGGCGGCGGCATTCGGTTCGCGATGAGCGCTGCCCGAGGCCTGCCGAATTTCGGGCGGCAGATGCTGGGCTTGAATGCTGGTACCGGCCGCGCGGATGGCCGTGCTCTCGAGCACAGCGAGCAGCTCGCGTACGTTCCCCGGCCACGCATACGCCTGCAGCAGCCGCATGGCAAAGGGCGAGCAGCCAACGCCGGCGGCACGGGTATCCAGCCAGTGTTTGACGATCAGTGGAACGTCATGGCTTCGTTCGCGCAGCGGCGGCAACTCGATCTGGAATACCTTGAGCCGATAGTAGAGGTCTTCGCGAAATCGGCCGCGGGCAACCTCGGCACGCAGGTCGCGGTTGGTGGTGGCGAGGATTCGGACATCGACTTTCACTGCCGTCGTGCCGCCCACCGGCAACAGCTCCCGTTCCTGCACCACGCGCAACAGCCGATGCTGCATGGCCGGCGAGATGTCGCCGATCTCATCCAGCAGAATCGTGCCGCCATGCGCGGCCTGGAACAACCCGGCGTGATCGCGTACTGCGCCGGTGAAAGCGCCGCGCACGTGGCCGAACAGTTCTGACTCGAGCAGGCTTTCGGCCAACGCCGCGCAGTTGACGGCGATGAAAGGACCGCGCGCACGCGCAGAAAAATTGTGAATGGCGCGCGCGACCAGTTCCTTCCCGGTGCCGGTTTCACCTGTGATCAGCACGGTCGCCTCGGACGGCGCGACCAGTTGAATCGCCTCGCGCACGGTTTGCAGCGCAGCGGAACGTCCAATCAGGCCGGACGGTTCCGCCTCCGCGCCGAGCGACTTCGGGCGGCGCTGCAGCAGTTGCGCTACGCGATCGCTCAGCACACTGGGGTCGACCGGCTTGGTCAGGAAATCGTCGGCGCCAGTGTGCAGTGCCTGCACGGCATCGGCGATGGTGCCGAACCCGCTGATCATGAGAATGGGTACGTCATTCCCCCAGCGGCGGAGCGCTTCGAGCACACCCAGGCCATTCGTGCCCGGCATGCGCAGATCGAGGATCATGAGATCGAACTGGCTGCTCTCGAGTGCAGCGACCGCCTGCTGGCCGTCGGCGACCGCGACCACGTCGTAGCCGTCATCGCGCAGCAGAGCTTCGGTCGTGATGCGGAAGACGTGATCGTCGTCCACGATCAGGATGCGCGCCTTCAAGCGGACACGGTTCCTTCGGCGGCGATCATGGGCACGGCCTCAGTCGCAGCCAGAGGCACAGTGACGCTGAAACAGGCGCCGTTCGGCCGGACGTTCAACGCCTGGACCCGGCCGCCGTGACTGCGTACGATGCCTTCTGCGACGAAGAGGCCGAGACCCACGCCGTGCACGCCGGACTTGGTCGTGAAGAACGGATCGAACACGCGCGGCAATACATCGGCGGCAATACCCGGCCCGCTATCTGTGACTTCAATGGTCGCGCGGTCAGCAGCGCCCGTGACCCGGATCTCGATCCGGCCTTGGCCCGCCATCGCTTCCTGCGCGTTCTGCACCAGCGTGTGCAAGACCTGCTTCAACGCATCGGGCGACAGCGCTACAGTGAGACCATCGTCACCGCATACGTCGATCGATACCGCCGTCGTGGAGATGCGAACCAGCGCAGCCACTTCGTAACTCACCTGGAGCGGATCGCAGGTATCCTGATTCCGCGGATTGGGTCGATGCAGGTCCAACAGTCGTTCCGCCAGCTCGTGCATGCGCAACAACTCATCCGTAGCCATGTCCGCCAGTTCGCGCGCGCGCGTATCACTGCCCACGCGCCGGCGCAGCAACTCGAGACAGTTGCGCACGTTCGCGACTGGATTACGCACTTCATGAGCGAGCTGGCTCACCAGCCGGCCGGCCGTGGCCAGACGCTCGCGCTGTACCAGCTCGGCCTGCAATTCACCCAGTCGGGCTTGCCGGTCTGCCAGCTCGCGATTGGCCCCTTGCAACTCCTCCAAACGATGCTGCAGCGCGCCCCGCATCTGGTCGAAAGCAGCAGCCAGCCGGCCGAATTCGCGCACACCCGGTCGCGGCAGCGGCGCAGCGAAATCGCCGACCGCCAACCGATCCGCCGCATGAGCCAAGGCAACTACAGGCCGCGACAGCATGGTCGCCAGCAGTGCGGCGAGCAGAAGAGCGACGATCAGAGCACCGCCAATGCTGGCCAGCGCAATCTGCCGTAGCCGCGGCAACACTGCGAGCTCGGCATCCAGCTCGCGCACGAAGAATACAGTCGTATTCGCGCCGGCCGGCGCGGTGGCTACCAGCAGTCGGCGGCCATTGATGCGCACTTGTAGTACACGATCCGCAGCAACGCCGGGGACTGAGCGGAGGATCGCGGCCGCATCGCTGGAATCCCGCGTGGTGGCTGCCAACCGGCCGGCCGCCGATCGCACGATCACATCCGCGCGTGTGAGGCCCGCCAGTATCCCGGCTTCCGTGCGGTCCAGATTCACACCGTAACCGGCTGCGCCGATCCACTGCCCATCTACCATGATGGGTGAGAGCGCTAAGGTGCGCACCGTGTCGGCGGCACTGACCAGTTGCACAGGCATCTCGCCTGCACGCGTGTGGTCTACCAGTGCGGTGCCCGGATCCGGACCATGCCACACGCCATCCGCCGCGACAAGAACGCTGGCGTGCCCGAGCTGGCCGCGCGCGCTCTCCAGCAATTCGATGGCACGCGCGCGATCGCCGCGCTGCAGCGCTTCGGCCAGGCCCGGCGTCGAGGCCAGCTCCTTTGCGTGCATCATCATCGCGTCGGCCGCACTGGCCTGACGCGCGCGCAGCACGCGTGGCATCAGGCTCATGTCCTCGCGCGCGCGTTGCTCGAGCGCGGCAGCCACGCGCCGCTCAAGTGCGATCCCGCCGGGAATCAACGCCGCCAGCAGGAGCGCGGCGATCAGGATGAAGAGGGCCCGCTGCAGCGTCACCGTGACATCCTTTCGAATTGGGTCTGCTGGGCGAGCCAACGGCTGGTCAATTCCCGTTCCTCTCCGAATGGTTCCGCGGCACCGGGCATCCGCCCGCTGCACGTTTCAGGTCGCTCTCATGGAACGTTTCAGAGTGTTTCATGAAACGCGTGGGCGGCGAACAGCGGCCCGTCCAGCGACGGTGATTCCGCACCGTCACTTGGGTTTCCGCGTTGTGCGTCCAGTCCGAAACCGCGCATGCCTCGTGCTTTCCAAGGGTGCCCATTCATCTTTGAGGAGGCCACATGTTCCGAGTTCAGACCGCTATTCGCGTGATCCTCGTGCTTTCGATGGTTGCCGCCTGCGACAGCAGCACCGATGACGATGGCAGCCGCACGCTCGAACTCGCTTTCACTGGCCTCGAACCGCTGGCCGGCGGGTTCCATTACGAAGGCTGGGCCATCATCGGCGGCGCACCGGTATCTACCGGCAAGTTCGATCTCAACAGTACCGGCCAGGTCGTCGACCTGAACGGCACCGTGATCGGCGGCGGCAGCTTCCGAACCCAGCGCGACCTGGCCGGCGCCAGTGCAATCGTCATTACGATCGAGCCGACCGGCGACACGGATGCGATCCCCGCCACGACCAAGATTCTGGCCGGCAATCTGACCGCCGGGAGCGCAACGCTCGGCATCAGCGCGCCCGAAGCCTTGAACAACAGCTTCGCGACCGCGGCCGGCAGGTTCATCCTGGCCACACCCACCGACGGGATGAACAACAACGAGTTGAGTGGCGTCTGGTTTCTCGATCTGGTTGGCGGTAACCCGGCCACAGGCCTGACACTGCCCACGCTACCCAGTGGCTGGGAGTACGAAGGCTGGGCCGTGATCAACAACACGCCGGTCACCACCGGCCGCTTTCGCAGCGCTAATGGCGCGGATGAGTCCGCCCCCTTCAGTGGAACGGCCGCGCCCGCACCGCCCTTCCCGGGCGAGGATTTCGTTCGCAATCCACCGACCGGGCTGACCTTCCCGACTTCATTGCGCAACCAGATGGTCGTCATCTCGGCCGAACCCGACCCGGACGATAGTCCGGCGCCGTTCACGCTCAAGCCCCTGCGCGCGACTGTGAGCGCCACCGCCGCCGATCACGTGGTTTTCACGCTTGCCAACTTCGCGACCTCGTCGCCTACCGGTACCGCACGCGTCCGATAACGCGCCCTGGAAGCCAGTTCGCGATCAGTCCGCCGCCATGCGATCGCGCGTCGCGCCCACACCGCCGGTTGACACGAGAGCCGCTCGCCGGCGACTCACGTACACCCAGCCAGCAAGGGCGCCGAACAGGATGTGCGCAAAAATGCTTACCCAGTTCCGTGCCATCGCGAACCACGGAAAGAACGCGCCGCTCTGTCCCTGGCCCTGCTCCTGCTATCCGAATCACGCGCTCGGTCAAGTCAACGACTGGATGAACGAACTGTATCCGCGTGGGTTGCCGCACACGGCATCATGATCGTGACGCCGGTCTACTGGTACATGGCGCCGAGCACGTTGAAGTTGATGATGGACCGGCTGGTTTGCGCTGACGGCGGCAACCCGGACCTCATTTGAGTGACGTCCGTGCCATTTCGCCGGGCGCTCCCGACTGATCCGCGCGGCACGAACGGTTTCGATATGGTTGCGGCGTACCATCCGGATGAAGCTGACAGACGGGTCGCTCCAGAGCGAAGCTGCGTGAGTAGAATTCGTAAAGTAGTTCGAGCATCTGGATACTGGCGGGGTCTCAGCCTATCCTTGTCGGTAGATGGACTTAGACCGGAGACGGCTCCGGGCAATGCTGCGAGCCGTCGCACTCGACGTCAGGGCGAAGCGGTGGCAAACACTGGTTCTCACGTAACGATCCACATGGCGGCGAGCCTGGACGGCTTCATCGCTCGAAAGGACGGGAGCGTCGACTGGCTCGAGACCTCAGATGAATTCGTCGGCGGGGACACGATTGACCCAGGATTCGTCGAGGCGTTCCTCAAGACGATCGACTGCTACGTCATGGGATCGCGAACCTATGAGACCGCGTTGAGTTTTGAGGCCAAAGGGTTGGGGTGGTCGTATGGCGACAAACCCACCTTCGTCCTCACTCGTCGCGAGCTGCCGCGCACCCGGGATACCATCCAGTTCTACGCAGGCGATCTCGCGCAGTTCGTAAATGGGCGCCTGCGGCCCACGTTCTGTACCATCTGGTTTGTTGGAGGCGGTGTAGTCTCCGCCGAATGCCTTCGTCTCGGGCTAGCCGACGAAGTTCGTTATTCGATCCTGCCGATCCTGATTGGTGATGGGATCCCATTCTTCGAGAAGCTCGACCGAGACATCGCCCTCCATCTCGCGGAGGTCAAAGCCTACGAGAGCGGCATGGTTGAGCTTCGTTACGAGGTGCGAAGATAGGCGGCGGCTTAGGCGGTCTCAATGTGCGCGGTGATCAGCAGCCAGGGCATGCCGTGTCCGCGCCATCTCGACGACTAGCCTGCTAGGGGTCTACCAGAGCATCGATGAAAACAGCTCGTGCCATCCCGGTGATTACGGCAGTTCTGGTTGCCTGCGCCACGCGTCAACACGCGCCGGCCGTACCGCGTCCAGCCATCATTCCCCATGAGCAATGGCAGGTCAAGCCGTCACTCGGCTACGCTGCCGACGCAACGCGCCGCAACATCAGCGCGGGCGGCTCGCTTGCCATTCATGACTTCAGGATCGACGTGCTGAGTACGACGGTTGATTCGACCCGCGGCGCGCCGGGCGATGTCGTACAACTCCGTCTAGCTCATGGCGGGACAACCGAAGAACGAATCGTGCACGAAGGCGCTGCCTTCAACTGGCGTGGTTTTCACGTTGCCGTGGTCGCGATTTACGGCCCGCAGGAGCTGGGTGCGGGGCTGGTCGCACTCGAAGTTGCAACGGTCGCGTCGCTGCCGCCGCAGATTGCCAATGCGAGTATTGCGGGTAGTGCGGATATGCGCCTGCGCGTTCCGCATCGTATTACGCATGTCACGTTGCATCATACGGGAGATGCGCGGCCACTCGTGCCAGGTGAGGATCCCGTACAGCGGCTGCGTGGATTGCAAGCATGGGGTGCCAGCGATCGTAACTGGTGGGATGTACCGTATCACTTCCTGCTGGACCTCGAAGGCAGGATCTTCGAGGGTCGCGACTACCGTTACATGGGTGAAACCAACACCGCCTACGATCCGGGCGGTCACTTCCTGATCAGCATGATCGGCAACTACGCGCTCCAGGAGCCGAGCCAGGCACAGCTCGAAGCGATCGCCGGTCTGATGGCGTGGGCACTACGGGAGTTCGACCTGCCGCTCGATCGAATCGGGGGGCATTACAATTACGCGTCAACGAGTTGTCCGGGAACGCATCTGCGGAAATACCTCGAGGATGGGACATTGCGGCAAATGGTCGCGGAGCGTCTGACCGACTGAGTCTCACGCGCGTTCAACGCGAAAACTGGCGTCAGCAGCAGGAGCGATTTGCAACGCATTGACGGATCCGGATTATGGTTTCACCTGCGTGGCAAGCTGGAGCACCCAACGTCGTTGGTGTTCCTAGCCCGTACCATCTGCTTTCGTCGGCTCGGGGCGGGCGGCTTGAACGTGTCTTAAAGCAGACCCATCTTCGTACTCTTGCCTTGTCTAGCGTCAAACTCTACATCGCTCGCCTGCTGGATTGGCTGGAGTGCTACCGCGGTGTTGCCACCAGACACCTTACTCATTACTCGCTTGGCATCGTTTCTAGACGCGAGAAGCCCGGTCGCTAGCCGTGCTGCGCTCACCAGCTTCCACTTTGAGGTCACAGTGAACGTATTCGAGTCTTCGCGCGGACGAACCTCCCTAGCCTGACCGCGAGCAATGCGCGATCCCCGACAACCCGCCAAACCCGCCCAATGCACACGGTGGTATCAAGCACCATCAACATTTCCCGCGAACACAGCCACCCGGGCGTACACCTCCGCCGGTGCGGTGCATCGATCCGCCAACCTGTGCCGCCACTGGCGATACGTTTGTGTGACCATGCGCGATGAGTTCGATGTTCCTGGGTCGTACACCGCCGAATTCAGAAATCGCGATCGCCACACAACTCGTCGATTTTGACTTTGCTAATAACCGGGAAGGGGGAGACCCCGTACAATGGGGGAGAGTCCTCGCATTCAGAAAACAAATAAATCGCGGCGAAAACCAATTGCGTGATATTTATCGTTCCGTTACACTTTTAGGTCATAACGAGTTGAGCCTGCAGGTCGACACACCGTTACGACACGACCGCATAATCAAGCAGAGTTTGGTCCGCAAAATCGTAGTCGTTTCACACTTCAGATTCGCGCGGCGATGACGCCAATAGACAGGCTGGACAGCAAAACGCTTCACACGCCGGTTGCGGTAGCGCTGCAGCACGGGTTCGCGACGCGTGTGCTCCGTTCTGTTTATTGGCAGGGGAGCGGTCAGTTGCTGGCCCAGGCGATCTCGTGGGTAGCAACGCTGGTCGTGATTCGACTGCTGTCGCCAGCCGATTACGGCTTAATGGCGATGGTGATGCTGTTCGTCAATTTCATGCTCCTGGTTGCCGATCTCGGTGTCAGTTCGGCCCTGGTTCAGGCCAAAGAAGTCGAGTCCAGACATTACCAGCAGGTGCTGGGTGTCATCATCGTCACCAACGTAATTGCCGCGGGCGTCACATTCCTGGGTGCGCCGCTGGTAGCGGCCTTTTTTGATGATCCGCGCATCACGCTCCTGGTCCGCGTTCTATCGCTGAACTTTTTGGTTTGTGCGATCAGCTCGCTGTCTCAGGCGCGGGTCATTCGCGAGCTGGATTTCCGAGTGAAGTCCGTAGTCGATGTCTCCGCGACGGTGGGAGGCGCGGTCGCGTCGCTGCTGGTGGCATTCGGTGGCGGCGGCGTTTGGGCATTGGTCATCGGACTGCTGGCGCAGAATCTGGTTCGTGCGGTTGGCTACCTGATGGCGAGCCCGTTGCGCATCTGGCCGGTCATCTCGCTGCAGTCTTTGTCGCCAATGTTGCAGTTTGGCGCGCTGGTTTCGGTCGATCGCATCCTGTTCTTCTTTTACGGTAACGTCGATTCTGTGCTGGCGGGCAAGGTCCTGGGCGAGGCGTCGCTGGGTCTGTACACGCTGGCACTCACGCTCGCAGCACTGCCCCTGCAAAAGGTGGTGCCAACACTGACGCAAGTCTCGTTTGCGGCGTTCGCTCGCATACAAGACGAACCCGAGCGAGTGCGGCGCAACCTGTTGCGCGCGGTCCGGTTAGTCAGTGCGGCGGCGTTCCCTGCGGTGTTTGGTATGGCCGTGGTTGCGCCGGTTATGGTTCCGCTGATTCTTGGGGACCGCTGGGCTGCTGTGATCGTACCCTTCCAGGTGATCTGTCTGATTCTCCCGCTGAGAAGTTTGAGCGCCGTGATTTCGACTGCGCTGCTCGGCACCGGGCGCGCCGGAGTCAATCTCGGCAACATGCTGTTGTCGCTGGCGCTGATGAGTGGAGCTTTTTGGGTTGGTGTCCAGTATGGCGTACTCGGTCTCGCGCTGAGTTGGGCCATAATGTTTCCGATCGTCTTTTTGATTACAACGTGGTTTTCGCTTCGTGCGCTCGCGATCCGAGGTCGTGACCTGGTGACGTCCCTGGCGCCAAGCATCCTGTTTTCGGTCGTGATGTCGCTGACGGTCCTGGTTGTTGACCAGACCCTGCCGGCCGGTTTCGACGGCTGGTTCCGCCTGGGCATTCTGATTCTGGCCGGATCGGTGGTCTATGTCGGCGGGCTGTACCTTAGTGATCGCCAACTCACCCACGATTTGCGCGTAGCTTTCTCAGGATAGGGATCAACCATGTGTGGGTTCGTCGGCACAGTGCGATTGGACGGACGGCCAGTAGAGCGCGCGAGTTTGCTGCGCATGCGCGACGCGTTGCGGCATCGCGGACCGGACGATGCGGGCGTGTATGTGCACGGCAACGTTGGACTCGGCCATCAGCGCCTGTCGATTCAGGATCTATCACCCGCCGGCCACCAGCCGATGACCAACGAGGACGGCAGTTTGTGGCTGGTCTTCAATGGCGAGATCTACAACTACGTGGAGCTGGCCGCGGATCTGCGCCGGCGCGGGCATCAATTCCGATCCAGGACGGACAGCGAAGTCATCCTGCACATGTACGAGGATGAAGGAGAGCGCTGCGTCGATCATTTTGATGGGATGTTCGCCTTCGCCATCTGGGATTCCCGGCGGCAAGTGCTGTTCGGCGCGCGCGATCGAACCGGCATCAAGCCCTTCAACTATTATCTCGGTCAGGACCGATTCATCTGCGCGTCCGAGATAAAGACAATCCTGGCCGATCCCTCCGTGCCACGCGAGGCGAATCCACCCTACTTCGCCGAATATATTTTTGCCGGAAGCTCCAATGCGGGACGAACGCCGTTCAAGGGCATTCTGGAACTGGCTCCAGGTCATACACTCACGTTGACAGGCCGCCAGCTCGAGATCAATCAGTACTGGGACGTGCAGTACAATTACAACCGTTCGCGGTCACTGAGCCGTACGGTGGACGAGCTGCGAGACCTGCTTGATCAATCCATACGGGTGCATTGCCGCAGTGATGCGTCGCTGGGTTGTCACCTCAGTGGCGGCTTGGACTCCAGTGGTATTGTTGCGCATGCCGCGCGATACCGGGAGCCATTGAAGACGTTCACGATCCGATTCGAGGGCCAAGCATTCGATGAAACGCCGTACGCGAAAATCGTGTCGCGTGCCTTTGCTACGGAGTACATCGAGGCCTCGCCTCAAATGGGCGAGCTGTCGGCGTTATTGCCGAAATTGATCTGGCATATGGACATGCCGCTGGCGGGCGATACTGGCTTCGCGTATTACGCCGCCTCCCGGCTTGCGGCTCAGCACGTCAAGGTTTCCTTGACGGGTCACGGTGGTGACGAGCTCTTTGGCGGATATCCCGCGCAGTTGCAGGCTGCATTCGGAAGTCAGGTCTCCGGGTCGCATGCTCAGGCGAATGGCGGATCTGCCTCATGGGTGCAACGACTCGGGCGCTTGTGGCGACGACAGGGAGTGAGAGGTCTGGTCGACCGGCTTCAAAACCGGCTAAAACCGGCTAGCAACCAGTTCGAGAAGCTCTGGATCGACCTGCACACCGGTGTCATGCCTCAGAATTCCGTGCTGAATCCCGCGTTTCTTCGCTCGCTCGCAGGATATTCGCCCATCGACGATTACCTGCGCCCGCTCCGCGCAGTCTCGGACGCGGAGACGCTGGACCGCTGCCTCTATCACGATCTCAAGTCGTACCTGCCCGGTCTGCTGCATGCAGAAGATCGCATGAGTATGGCGTTTTCACTTGAATCGAGAGTGCCGTTGCTCGATCATCACATCATCGAATTCCTGGCGACGGTCCCACCCAGCCAAAAATTGCCGCGTCTGGAACCCAAGGCGCTGTTGTGCGATGCGATCGGCCCCCTCCTGCCCGCCGAAATCATGCAACGGAAGACCAAAGTCAATTTTGCGACACCGATTCGCGAATGGGTTCAGACCGACCTGCCACCACTGGCTCGAGCCGTTCTGCTCTCGCCCCGCTGTCTCGACCGCGGTGTGCTCGACCCCGATGAATTACGGAGCAAAACGACACGGCCCGGCCAACTCTGGATCGGGCTGAACATCGAGCTTTGGCACCGCATCTTTATCGATAACGACCTCATCGAGGTCGAGCAGAAGGCCGAGGTCGAATCGGTGCGCGAGATGAAGCGGCCCACCACAAATGGCCGATCGGTCATGACCGTGACACCGAAGTAAACGGGCGCGTCTCAGCGACGGATCTCGACCTCGGTCATGCGCTGAATCGACCCGTCCGGCAGCGGTACCTCGCCGTACACCATGTAGGGCGACTTATCCAGCAGATACCACGTGGCCAGCAGCGCCTTATCCGCGTGACGATGCTCTGCGACCTTCCATGCGTTCACTACCGTGCCTTCCACGGTGATGTCGGTTTTTCCGATGACGGTGAACACGCGCTGTTCAGCTGCCCGCATGTTCGGCCCCCAGATCGGCACGCTGATGACCAGGCCCTCCTTGAAGCCGACCGCAGCGGGAACCAGGTCGGATGCAGAAGCGACAAACCCCAGACGATCGATCGTGTAATCGATCTGCTCGACGGGCGCGTTCGCGTTCAAGCGTCTCGTGCCCTGAACCCGCCGATCAGCGATCCGATAGTTATAGGCCTGGCCGTTACTCGCGGTGCGTGACATTGCGTACGGCTGCAGCGTGATCGCGTCGTAGGTCTGACGCAGCTCCCATTTTACCGTATCACCCGCCGGCGTTACCTGCGTCCCAATGGTGACCCAGCGGTGCACCTTGCGACCGGCGGAGTCGCCAACGGTGAGCTCATTGGTCCATTCCGAGCGCACTCTGCCCTCGCCCGGGCCCACATACACACGCACGCGCGCCGCATGGTTCGTGTACACGCGCCCGTCGACTTCCCTGGCTCCGACCTCGAGCCGCAAGGTGTCCGCGGCCGGTCTGCCCTGCTGGTGGGTCGCAAGCTCCGAACTCCAGAGTGCCAGAACCAACGCAACGATTACGCTCATTAGTCGCTCCTCGAAATTTGGCCCGGTCTATGTAAGACCACGGCTCACGTTACGCAAAGGGTGGCGGTACCAAAGGCTGCTGCAGGTGGTGAAAGGCACTGCTGGATACGCCGCTCATGCTGCGGTGTTTGCCCTCGGCTTTGGGACCGCGCAGCTTGTTGGAGCACCGTCGACCTGCGCATGCGGCGGAACTCGTGGCGGGCTGGTCCGAGGAGCAGGGAATGCGGCAGTGCAGGATATTCGCCCATGTCTGCAACTTGACAACGTGGCCGGATTGAGAAGCACGCGGCCACTTCACTGCAGGAGGCACGTCGGATGCGATCCACATTACGCGTTTGTATGGCCCTGTCGATTCTGCCGTTTGCTCTTGCCTTCGATGTCAGGAGAAGTGAGGAAGACAGCAAAGGCTCGCAGACGAGACGTGAATCCTTAGCCGCGATCCAGATCGACAATCTGGTGTTGCTGGGGAAGGTCTGGGGATTCGCAAAGTATCATCACCCGCGAATCACCGGCGGCGGCGTCGACTGGGACGCCGAACTGCGGCGAGTGCTGCCGACCGTGCTTGCTGCAAACCAGAGGACTTCAGCTATAGCGGCGATTACGCAGTGGCTCGAGCCATTCGACCGCTTCGATGCCTGCAGTCCGTGCGCTTCGCTGCCGCCAGACCTGCACCTGAAGCCGGACATCGACTGGATTCGCGACGATCGAACGGTTGGCCGTGAGCTGAGCCGGCTCCTCGTGCACATCTATGACAATCGTAGCGCCTCCGCCGCCCAGCAGTACGTGTCGTTCACGCCTGTAGCCGGCAATCCGGTGTTCAGGAACGAAGCCGATTACGCCAGCACGCCACTGCCCGATGAGCAGCTCAGAGTCCTCGCATTGTTCCGTTTCTGGAACATGATCGAGTACTGGTTTCCGTATCGCGACCTGATCGAGGAAGATTGGGACGGTGTGTTGCGCGCGTTCGTGCCGCGTCTCTGGAATACGAGCAGCGCGGCTGACTATCGTCTGACCATGATGGCGCTCATTGCGCGCATTCATGATGGTCATGCCAACCTGTGGAATGCGCTGGCGGTTCGGCCGCCGGTCGGAGTTTACGTGCTGCCAGTCAGCATTCGATTCATCGATGGCAAAGCCGTGGTTGCCGGCTTTTCGAATAACACGCAGGGGGTGATCGGCGGTCTCCAGCTCGGCGATGTCATCACGGCGATAGACGGAAAAAAGGTGGACTCGCTCGTGACCGCCTGGACACCCCATTACGCGGCGTCGAATCAGGCTGCGCGTCTGCGTGACATCGGCCGCGCGCTCACGTTTGGACCTGCCGGCCTGGTCAGGGTCGACGCCTCGCGAGGTGGTCGCGCGTTTGTGGTGCAGGCTGCGCGGGTACTACACATTCAGGGCGATCGCACGGTCCGATTGCCCCGTGACCTTCCGGGCCCAGCCTTCCAGCGTCTGACCGACGAAGTCGCTTACTTGAAGCTCTCCGCTGTGTCGGCGGCTCAGACTGCGACTTACATCAACGATGCCGCGGGAGCGAAAGTGCTGGTCATCGACATTCGGAACTATCCGAGTGAATTCGTGGTGTTTGCGCTCGGCCAGCATCTGGTCGCCGCGCCAACACCATTCGCGCGTTTCACCAAGGCCAACGGCGCGAATCCGGGCGCTTTCGCGTGGACGCAGCCCGTCAGCCTGACTCCCAGCGCGCCGCGCTTCACGGGATCGATCGTCATTCTCGTCGATGAGACGTCACAAAGTCAGGCGGAATACACCGCCATGGCGTTTCGCTCGGCGCCCAACGCCATCGTAGTTGGAAGCACGACCGCCGGCGCGGACGGCAATGTCTCACCGATAATGCTGCCCGGCGGGCTCCGTTCGATGATCAGCGGTATTGGTGTATTCTATCCGGATCGCACGCCTACACAACGGGTTGGCATCAAACCGGATTTCGTGGTTCGGCCGACCATCGAGGGTGTCCAGCGCGGGCGCGATGAACTGCTCGAGGCAGCAGTCAGCCGGGCGTTGGGGCGCGAATTCAGGCTGCAGCGCCCTCTTCAGAGCCGCTGATACGAAATTGCGGGCGCAAGGCAGTGAGCTCGAGTTCCGCAACCTCATCGCAGTGCGAAGACGGATGGAGCGTGGCCTTGCAGACTACCGTGCGGCCCTGACGTCGGTAGTTGCCCAGGTGATCAAGCTGATCGATGCCGAGCTTGGATCGTGAACTCGCCTGGAGTGATTGTTACGACCCGCCCGTCAAAATGGCGAGGGGCAGTGTCTGCAGTACGTGGCCCACTGGCAGAGCCGCGCCGGCATCGATGGTTGTCTTCGACAAAACATCAACCCACTTCTGGCCGCTTACCTCGAGGGTCGTTCCAGTCCAGATATCTGCTATGGGCCACACCGCTGGCGTAGTCAATTCGCTGAAGAAGCGCGCTGCAATGACCAGAACACGCTGGCCCTCGAGTCGCCGCTCGAATGCGATCAGATTGCGCGCGCGAGGTCCGGTCACCTTCACGGGCTTGTACTCGCCAGCCGCAAACAGGTCGGGCATCTGATTCCGTACCGCCAGCCCGCGCGCTGTGATCAGCGCTTTGATACGTCCGTCCCGCCAGTTCCGTTTTGCTCCGTCCAGATCCAGGTCCTCGAGCGCTGAACGCCTGCGATCGAAATCAACCGGCCGGCGATTATCCGGATCGACCAGCGCGAGCGACCACAACTCATTGCCCTGATAGAAGTCGGGCACGCCAGGGGCGCCGAGCTTGATCACCAGCTGGGAGAGCGCGTTCAGCGCGCCGTAGAAGTCGGTCTTGTGAAGGAGTGTCGGCAGGTCTTCGTGGAAACGATGGTTCTCAGGATCCAGCACGGCATCCGTGAAATCCGTGACTGCCTTCTCGTACTCCGGGTTTTGCGCGCGCCAGCTGGTACGCCGCTTGGCCTCGCGCACTGCCTTGAGCATGTAATTGCGGATGCGCTCACCAAAGCCGGGCAATTCGTCTTCAGCCAAAGGCCAGGCACCGACCAGCGTCTGATAGAGCAGCAGCTCATCGATCGCATCGGGAGTATCCAACCCTTCGAGCTCGCGCTTGAACGGGCGATGCCACTCCTGCCAGCGCTGGACAAGCTCCAGCCATTCGCCGCTCAGCTCGGACAGCACGTTGATGCGGGCACGCACGTCCTCGGCGCGCTTGGTGTCATGAGTCGAGCTGGCATTCATGGTAGCCGCCCAAGATTGCTGGCGGTCGATCATGCGTGCGTGGAAGTCGTCGATTGAACAAATGGCGTGTCGAGGATCGGCACCGACCTCGCAGGTGGAGATCAGGCGGTGATAGTTGTAGAAAGCGGTATCCTCCAGGCCCTTGGCCATGACCGGCGCGCTGAACTGCTGCCAGCGAAGTGCGAACTCGCGCTGCGCCTCGTTTTGCGGCGGCAGTATCACACTGCCCAGCCAGTCCAGCACGGCCGCGTCGGCGCCGTACTCGCGGGCACCAGCCAGACTGGTTTCAATCAACTCGCGGTCACGCGCGGAGACG
>JBBDWZ010000147.1:0-28861 GCA_040902615.1 Gemmatimonadota bacterium
AGCCGATCGAGAATACGCCGAGCCTGCTGCGCTTCGACTTTGCGCATGTCGATCTCGCCTGGATGCTCGAGCGCGCGCTGAACCGCCTCACGCGTAATCTCGTGAAAGAGCACTCGCCGGAACTTGATTCCGTTTCCGTTTTTCTCTTCGTAACCGAGCTGCTCGGCCACGTGATACGCGATCGCTTCGCCTTCGCGATCGGGGTCGGTTGCGAGCAGCACCTCGCTCACACCCTCGGCCTCTTTGCGCAGTTCCTGGATGATCTTGCCCTTGCCGCGAATGGTGACGTACTTCGGCTCGAAGCCGTTTTCTACGTCGACGCCAAGCTCGCGCTCGGGCAGATCACGGATGTGACCAACTGAGGCTTTCACGCGGTAGCCAGCACCGAGATACTTGCCGATGGTTCTTGCCTTGGCCGGTGATTCCACGACCACCAGCTTGATTTTTGTCTTGCGTTCAGCCATTTGATTCCATGCAATCGCGCATCATTGCAGATGCCGATCGCCGAGTGTGCTCAAGATTTCTGTGACGATCTGATCCGGCCCCCGGTGCTCCGTTTCAACCGCAATGCCGTGCGCCGCGTATTTCGCATCGCGCTGCCCGGCTAATTGCCGGGCTGCCGCCAGTGCGCCACCAGGGCGATTCAATAGTGGCCGCTCCACAGCATCGTTCTGCACTCTCCGGACCGCTTCCTCCGGCGATACCTTGAGCCAGAACAGCGCACTGTCCGCCGGCAATCGTGTCACGGCTTGATTGGTGATCCAGCCACCACCAGGCGCCAGAACCACACGGTGGCTCGAAGCTAGCTCATCCGTCAATTGCTCTTCGAGCCGACGGAATGCTTCTTCGCCTCTTTCGGCGAATATGCGGGGCACCGGCAAACCAACACGTTCTTCGATTGCTGCATCGAGATCGATGAACGCCCAGCCCAGCTTTTCGGCCAGCAGCCGGCCCACCGTGGTTTTCCCGGCGCCCATCAAACCGATCAAAACGATGCGGCTGACTCGCGGCGGCAGCTCATGCATCACGTGGCTGCAGCGCTGCCTGCCGTTCCGTCAGCCGTGTCATGTACGCTTCGTAATTACGCCGGGTTTCGGTTACGGAATCGCCGCCGAACTTCTCCAGGAACGCATCGGCCAATACGATCGCGACCATCGCTTCACCGACCACGCCGGCCGCCGCCAGGGCAACCACATCGCTGCGCTCACGCACGGCCTCGGCCGGATCACCGGTCCGCAAGTCCACGCTCTTGAGCGGCTGCATGAGCGTGGATAGCGGCTTCATCGCCACGCGAACGACCAGTGGTTCGCCCGTGGTCATGCCGCCCTCGAGGCCGCCTGCGCGGTTGCTCGATCTGCGAAAGCCACCGCGCACTGCGTCCGCGCGGTCGCGTTCGATCTGGTCGTGTACCTCGGAGCCCGGGCGCCGCGATGCTTCGAAGCCCATGCCGATCTCTACGCCCTTCATGGCCTGGATCGACATCAGCGCCTGGGCCAACCGTCCATCCAGCCTGCGATCCCAGGCCACGTGGCTGCCCAGGCCGACCGGCAATCCACGCGCAATCACTTCGAACCAGCCGCCCAGCGTGTTGCCTTCCGCTTTGGCGGTATCGATCGCCTCGATCATGCGGCGCTCGGCATCGGGATCGAGTGTACGCAACGGCGAGGCGTCGGCAACCGCATTGATGTCGTCGGGCAGGTCATCGGGGACGCGCGCATCGACGCCTCCCAGCATGACGATGTGACTGCCGATGGTGACGCCGAATTCGGCCAGGAATTTCTTGGCGACTGCTCCGGCCGCGACGCGCACGGTCGTCTCGCGCGCGGATGCGCGCTCCAGGATGTCACGGGCATCATCGCGGTCGTACTTCAATACACCAACCAGGTCTGCATGCCCGGGCCGCGGCAGGTGTACGCGCTTGAGTGAACGCGCTTCATCATCCAGATCGGGCGGCAGCGGTTCGTACGACATCGCGGTCTGCCAGTTCTGCCAGTCGCGGTTCCAGACCACCAGCGCAATGGGTGAACCGAGCGTCTCACCAAAACGGACACCGGACACGAATTCGACCGCATCCTGTTCGATGCGCATGCGGCCACCGCGCCCGTAACCTCCCTGCCTTCGGCGCAGGTCGGGATTGATGTCGCGTTCCGCTTCCAGCGAGAGGCCGGCCGGCACACCTTCGATGAGTGTGACCAGGCCTTTGCCGTGTGATTCACCTGCCGTTCGAAAAACGAAGTGCATTCCGATCCTGGGGTTGAGCTGATATCTGACCGCGGCCGAACCTGCGTCAATATCGCGCAGCATGCAAGCGGATGAAGTCCGGCCAAAAACGAAAAAGCCCGGGCAAAACACCCGAGCTCTCTCGCAACCAGGCCACGTGTGGCTGTTACGTAACCGTCAGCGTGGTGGTGCCGTTACCACGTCTCCCGCTTCCATCGGTGGCGAAGCCAGTCACGGTCAAGGGACCCGCCGGGGTACCCCCGGGGATCGTGAAGCTCAGGGTTGACGTTTGATTCAGCCCCGACGCGCTGGTCGATGCAGTACCGATCAGTTGGCCAGCGGCATTGTGTACCTCGTACCCAATCGACGCCAACCCGACGTTGTCGCTCGCGACGACCCGGATTGCGACGGTGCTGCCCGCAGGCGCCGATGCCGGTGTAGCGGTCACCGTTACGGTCGGATCGGTTACGTCCGCGACCGAAACCCGGAACGATGCAATTGCGCTGACTACGCCGGCCGCATCGGTGGCAGTCGCAAACACAGTCAGCTGGGTATCTCGCACCACGAGCGGAATATCCACGAATGCATCCGCCGTGACGTCGGTGCGGTTCGGCGTGACCGTGATCACCTGGTCAGCATCCACGGCGCCCCGGAACCGGAGATCAATCCTGGTAAGCGGCCGGCTGCCACGTGCTACGACTCGAACATCGAAGCGCCGGCCTCCGCTCGCCGAAGTACTGGTCGGCGTGAGGGACAGAATCTCCGGCGGACCGGTTGCAATCGTTACCAACGAGCTATGGATCGTGCCGGGTGTACCCCGGGCGTCGACCGCAAATACCCGCAGTGTGAGCTGCGAATCCAGCACGTCGGCCGGTACCCGCAACGTTATGAACTGCGTAACGTCCGTACGCGGCGGATTGATGACGATTGTTGTGTCACGCGTCGTTGCGCCGCGCATCTCGACCTTGATCGAGGCGACGCCGCGAGGCGATACCGCCCGCACGCTCAGGTCGATCGTGCCGCCAGCGGTGGCTGTGGCCGGTGCAGTCACCGTGACGGTGGCCAGCTGGCCGGTGACCGGCACGATAATCAGGCTTTGCGTGCTTTCAACGCCGGCCTCATCCCGCGCGGAGACCAACACGCGCAGCGCCGTATCGGTGACCACGGCCGGCAGCTGCAGCACAATATCCTGGGTTACATCGAAGGAAGGTGGAACGACTGGAAACGTAAGGTCCTGTACCATCGCGCCGCGCACCTGGACGTTTATCTGTGTGATCCGACGTGAGCCCAACAGCCGCACCCGCAGGTTTACGGTCTCGCCGGGACGCACACTATCGGGCTTGACCACGGAAAACAGGCCAGGAGCACCGAACGCGTTGATCGTATCGACCTGCAGGCGGCTGACATTGCCAAACCGGTCGGTTACGCGCGCGGTCACGATGATCAAGCTGTCGGCCAGGAAATCGGGCGCCTTGAACGTGAAGACCGGTGACGCGCTCGCCGAGAGGTTGTTACCGGTGAAGCTGGAGTCTGCGTTCACCGCGCCGCGCAGCGAAATGTCAACGCGTGAGATGCCGAACGGGGCAAATGCATTGACCCGGATCTGGAATGTGTCGCTGGCCTCCACGAAGGACGGTCCCTCGACAATCGCCCTGGGCTGCTGGTCGGCCGCGTTGCCGGAGAAGAGGTTGTCCCCTTCGCACGCACTGAGCACGGGCACGGTGACCGCGAGCAGGCTGAGGGCCAGCCAGTTGCGGACTCGACCGGTGCGTCCGCGCGAGATCATTTCAAACATTCGTTGACTCATTCGTCGTCTGGTAACTGGAGCCTTCGGCTCGTTCAGCAGATGAACAACCCCAAAACCGGTCATCGCGTACCGTCCCGGATGATGTGAGGCGTAACCATGATCAGCAGGTCACGCTTGGTCTCCCGCGACGATTCATTGCGGAAGAGGGCGCCCAACACGGGGAGGTCCATCAGGAATGGAATGCCGGCGCGTACTTGCAGCTTTTCAATCAGGGTCAGGCCACCGATGACGGCCGTTTCGCCGTTCTCGACCATGACCTGTGTATCGGCTTCCTGTGTGTTGAAGGTCGCGCCAATGTCGGCCGGCGCGAGTCCGATGTTCGAGCGCTCTGCGTGGATGTCGAGCGTCACCTGGTTGCCTGTGATCATGGGCGTCACGCGCAGGATGATACCGGTCGGCTCGAGTCGGACCGATGCAGTCGACTGAGCACCCGCCGCGCCCGCGTCGATCACCCGGATCGGCGTGCGCTCACCCACCTGAATGCGAGCCTGGCGGTTGGCAATCGTGGTAACCACCGGCGCGGCCTGCACGTCGCTCACACTGACCGACTGGAGCGCCTCGATGAAGGTGAACAGCGAGTGACGGCCCAATACCAGCGAGGTCAGGATTTGCAGCGCAGGGGTCGCCACGCGGAAGTTCGCGTTGGCCAGGCCCGCGATCGAATTACCGCCCAGCGCGATCACGTTGTTGTCGGTCCGCTCGGTTGGCTCGAACACCCCGTTGCCGTTTGTATCGAGGAAACCGGGCACGACTGAATTGAGCTGGTTGCCGCGCGAGTCCTTCAAGTCGTAAACGAAGCCGAGATCTTCCAGCGCAGTGCGATCGACGAACACGATCTTGGCCGAGATGGAGACCTGAGGCACCTTCACGTCCAGCGACTGAATCAGCGGGACCAGACGATCGATCGACGAGCGAACGTCGGTGACCAGGAGCGAGTTGGCAGCCGGGTTGACCGCGACTTTGCCATCGGCGGTCAGCAAGGAGCGCACAGCCTCGAGCAGCGAGTCGGCCGTAATGTTTTCGATTATGATCTGGCGCGTCTGTACCGGCTCCGCGGCCAGCCGCTCCTGCACGACCGAGGTCGGCTCGACCAGCAGGATGCCGCCTTCCTGTTCGGTGACCACCATGCCGTGCGCGCCCATGAGCACCTGCAGCGCAACATCCCACGGCTGATCCTTGATCTCACCGTTGATGATCACGGTGCGGGTCTGCGGCGATGCGATTATGCTGCGACCGGTCAGTTCTGAGAAGACCGCGATGACTTCGAGAATCGGCTGGTCGACGAAGCTCCAGGTCAGCCGCTCTTCCTGCGGCCGCTGCTGCGCCGGCGAGAAGGTGCTGACTTCCCTGGTCTCGGCCTTGGGCTCGGTCCTGGCTGGCGCCGAGGCTTTGGTCGCGTTCAGCGCCATGTTCCAGGCCGTGAACTCCTCGCCCGGATTAGCGAACGAAACGCGAACCTCGCCGTTGTTGCTGTCGACCTTGTAGTCGACCCGCTGCGCGAGCTCGATCACCACGCGGACGACGCCCGGCTTGAATTGCCCTACCCGCAGGCCACGAACACCGCCGCGATTCACCTGGAAGTCGAGGCCGGTGGGCTGTTGCGCGGTGGTCAAGTCGAGGACCAGCCGGTTCCCTTCACTCAGGAACATCGGCTTGACCGCTACCTCGTTGTCCATCCGGATCACGACTTCGGTGCGACCGGAGGCCGGAGTTACGCTGAGGTTCTTGACCTCGGCGACGGGATTGATCGAGGCGGCGGGATTAACCGCGGCCAGGAATAATGCGAGGATCGATATCATCGAGTTGACTCCATCGTGTCCCGCCTGACCGGCGGGGTACGTCCTGTCGGTGGTGTGGTTCGACGCGTCGTATCCGGACGCGTTGCCGGTGGTGCTGCGCGGGCAGTGTCACCGCGCAACATGCGAATCAACTGCTCCTGGAACTGGCGATCGCGGGAAGCACCGGCTTCGGCTTCCATGGCTGCGCGAATTTCCGCAACACTCGCACGCGGTGCCTTGATCAGCACTTCTTCGCGCAGAATTCCGTAACTCTGCACGGCGAAGCGCACGCGGTCCTTCTCGATGCCGATGATGCGGGCATTGCCGATCACGTCACCCAATCGCTTCAGGTAGCTCTTCTTGTTGGCATCATGAATCAGGACCAGACTCCTCTGCGGAGTCGGCGACCAGGCAATGGTGCGCAGCGTCAGATCCTCGAACAGCGGTCCCATCGCATCCGTGCCTTGCAACGGCACAAACGGATCGCGCCGGCCCTGGGCCGGATACGCGAAGACTTCGCGGTCGAATACGAGCTTGGGATCGGCCACCGGCCTGGCTGGCATTCCCGGAGGCGGGCCTGCCGGCGGAGCCTGTGCCGCCACGCCTGACGCGCTCAACCACAGCGCACTCATGATCGAGAATCGTTTAATTGCCGACATTGGCCGGTGGCGTTGTAGGTGCAGGCCGCGCGGTAGTATCCGGCGGAATGATGTACGTGTGAATCTTGAAGTCAGCCTGCACTCGCAAACCGCCCTGGCGATTGAGCTGCGGGTTGGGCGGTTTGACCAGGTTGACTTGCGTGGGCGTTATGATCCGATGAAGCGTGCCCGCCTGCGCCAGGAATCGGCCAATCGAGTGATAGCTCCCGATCACGCTTACCGCATAGGTCTGCTGCGTGTAAAACTGCCCTGGTTCTTCGCCTTCGGGCTTGTATTGACGGACGTCGACACCGGACTCGGATGCACGCTGCGTGAAATCACGCAACAGAGCCGGCACCTCTTCCCGCAACGGGATGAGCTGCTCCAGCCGTTTCATGTGCTGCTCCCACAACGCGAGCTTCTGCCGCATGGCGTTCATCGACGCGGGACTGGAGAGCGCGCGGTTGCGATCGTTGCTCGACTCGATCGTTTCGAGCGTCGTGGTCTGATTGTCGATCTCTACCGTGGTCTTCGTGTGGACAAACTGGTAGTAGCCGACCGCGGCCAGAATCGGCAGCGCGCCAATCAGGAATCTCTTTTGGCCCGCCGGATCCTTCGGAAGTCCGAGTGCCATTATCTCTGCTCCTGCGTGCGTGGTGTGCCCGCCCGCTGAGGCTGACCTCCACGCTGCGGCGCGGTCGTACCGCGTTGCGGCGTGGTGTTCGCCGAATCCGGCTCGGTCCCCGGCGTGAATAGCGGAACCGTCTCGATCACGTCCGGCGGCGGCGGCTCGTAATCCGCTTCCAGCAGGAACGAATACACGAGCTTGTCATCCTCGCGAACCAGCTGGCTGTCCCTCAACCGAACGTTTCGGATGAACGGCGACTGTTCCAGCTGCGCGAGGTATTGCGCCAGCGCGAGGTTGTTTCCGGTTCGGCCTTCAATGCTGAACTTCGGATTCATCACACCGGAGTCCACCGCGATATTGTTGATTTCAGTCATCCAGGTGTGCTCGGGCAGAGCGCGGGCAGCTTCATCCAGCAGGTGTGCCCAGACATAGCGGCTGGCATCGATTTGCTGCACGACTTCCAGCTTGCCCGCCACCGCGGCCATGCGTCTCTGCAGCGTATCCGCGGTATTGATGGTTTGGGCCAGGCGCACCGAGTCCAAACGAGCGGCTGCGATCTGCTCGTCGAGCGTCGCCAGCTGATTGCGGCCACCCAGGAACATCCAGGCGAGCAGCCCCAGGCCAATGACCCAGGCACCGACCATGATGGCCAGGCCCTGGTTGAAATTCGGCAGCTTGGCTTTCCCGAGTCCGCCCATCGCCAGCTTGGGCATGCGCCGGCGTGAGCGTTTTGCGGAACCGGGAAGCAGGTTGATTTCGATCAAGGCTCGGACTCTCCTAGTGCTTTCGCAGAGCGAGACCGACCGGCAGCATCAGCATCGGCGCGAACTCATCGAGTGGTACGGCCTGCGCGACTTCGGGTCGCACGGCAACACGGTGTAGCGGATTGGCTACTTCGGTCCGCACACCCAATCGATTCGAAAGACCTTGCACCAATCCGGGAACGCAGGCGCCGCCGCCCGACACGTATACGCGACCAACGCCTTCGCCACCTGATTGGGCGAGGATGAAAGCAGCAGCACGTTCCACGCCCACTGCCAACTCGTCTACGCGATCCTCAACCAGCGCGCGCAGATCGATACTGGTGTCCTTGCCCTGGAGCGCCGCTTCTGCCGCATCCGCGGTCAGTCCACGCTCACGTTGCAGGGACTCACGCAGTCTCCGCGAACCGAACGGAATGTCTCGCACCAGGATCGGCACGCCATTCTCGAGCAGGTTCACGTTGGTGGTTTCATGACCCACGTTGACCAATGCAACCAGACCGGTCAGTGAGTCGGGATAGTTCTGTTCGAACGCATTGTGCAAGGCGAAAGCATCGACATCGATGATCGCCGGCGACAAACCAGCGTCCGCCAGCAGGCTCAATCGGTTCTCGATCAGCTCCCGCTTGGCCGCAACCAGCAGCACCTGCATCTGCGCGCCACTGCCTTCGGGATCCAGGATCTGGAAATCGAGCTGCACGTTTTCCATATCGAATGGAACGTGCTGTTCCGCTTCCCAGCGGATCACCTCTTGAGCGTCTTTCGCGCTCATTCGGTCCATTGGAATTTTTTTGATGATGACGTCATGGCCGCCGACTGCGGCGACGACGTCCTTTGCCTTCAGACCACTGCTCTCCACGACGGAACGCACCGTCTCGGCCACCAGCACCGGGTCCATGACCTCGCCCTCGACGATGGCGTCGGGAACAAGCGGACTGGTCGCCACCTGGACGATCTCTGGTTCCGACTTGGAGTGGTCGATGACAACTAGCTTTACAAAGCCGCTGCCGATGTCTAGCCCGGCAGTGACTTTGCTTCGGCCGAAAAGTCCCATTACGGACCGCTTCGTTTTAGGGGGGGAGGCCTAGAAGGCGGTGGATGACGTTAAACACCTCGTAACTTGTTGTCAAGACCTTTTTTGCGAAGTTCAACCACTTTTAACAGTGTGTAACTCGCCGGATTGAAAAAAAAGAAAAACCCGGTATCCGGTCAACGCCGGATACCGGGTGTCTTCAATGGCTGCTCGTTACCAGGCCCAGTTGTCGATCCAGGTGTTGTTCAGTGGAGCCAACACGCCGAAGCCGGACAGCGCCTTCTTTATCGCGCACGAGTCATACTGGTAGGTCTTCGTACCATTACCAAAGTCGGAATTGGCCACGGTCTCGCCCAGCTTCACATTGAGTCCGCTGATGACCGCACCGGAGAATGTGTTGTTACCATCCGAGATCAATGCGCCACCGACCAGCACGATTCCATCCCAGTTTTTGTTGCCGTTCACGACCAGGTCGTTGCGTATGACGAGTGTTCCGCGACCGTTACCAGGCAAAGAGAAACTGCCCACCTGATTGACGTAGATCACAGGCCACCAGTTTGACGGAAACGAAGAGGGCCACCCCGATGGCGGAACCGAGACGGTTGGTGTGAGCGTGGTGCCGGCGACGATGCCGGCCCAGTCAATGTCGATCTGGTCGGCCATATCGGCCTGCGTGCCCATTTCGTCGACCGGCGGCGTGCCGCCGGGCGTGAAGGTGCCGCCGCTCACACTCCAGGTGCCGTCCGGAACCGCCACACCGGCCACGTTCCCGGCCACGCCGCAATTGTCCACGCCAGTCAGCGTTCCCGATGAACCGTTCTTTTGCAATCCACCCAGACTGGTCCAGCCTGCGTGGACGTCCATGGTGCCGGGTTTCCATGCGTAGTACATGGCAACCGTGTGCCGCGCAGGCAGGTAGCCAGTAAGGTTTGGCGGTGTCGTGGTTCCGCGTGAGCGGACCACGTATACGGGGTCGAGCCCGCCGACCGTATCTCGCACCTTGGTCAGGATTACGTCGGCGAATCCGCCGGGTAGCGCAATGCGAGTCGACTCGCTTGCGGCAGGCGGAGAAGTTGTGAATCCCAATGCAGTGCGCTGCACGACAAAGCGCTCGAGTCCACTCTGCGCCAGGCCGAATGCATCCACCATGATGCTGCGATTGGTCGTCACCTTGTATTCACTGTCGACCCGGGCAAACGCGGCCATCAGGCTCACGCTCAGGAAGCCGATTACCATGATCGACAGGGGTATGGCAAAACCTTCGCGACGTTGTCTCATAAAATCCTGGTCAGTTGACGCGGTTCTTGAACCAGACCGCGGTTGTGTACTGAGATGTAGTTGCTCCGGTGTTGGTCGGCCTCTCGCTGCGCGCCGTCAGCACCAGCTCCACACCTCGCAAATTGCTCAGCGGTGAAGGCACCGCAGCCTGAGCCGTAGTACTGTTCAGATCGTAGAACCGGAACTTCGCGGCCGTGTCGAATGGCGCGACCAGCTCCTCTTCCGTGTTGGTTGCCACCACACGTCGGAACAGCCCGATCGATCCGGGAACTGATGTGGAGTTCTTGAACTTGTAGGTGACGCGCTGGAACAGGAAAATCGGCGTGGCTAATGGGGCACTCGTCGCGGTCGGCGTAATGGCGAGCACCTTGTGCGCGGCGATCGTCGGAATCTGGGCCGCTGTGCAAGTTGCTGCCACGCCGTCGATCGCAGTCACGCCAGTTTCCTCGTACGTGTAATTGCCGGTAGTCGTATCCCGCCAGGCATAACCGGACAGGCCGGCGATCGCGTTCAGAGACGAGTCGACCGGCAGGAAGCTGGCCGTAGTCACGCCACCCAAATTCGAACAAACAATGCCCATGCGATACGGCACGCGAATCGTGATCGAGTCACTGGCGGCGGCAACCACGCCACCACCTACGTCAAGCATGCGCAGCTCCTGGATCACCATGGAAGTCGCGCTGCGGGACACGGAGCGCGCGTTCATCTGGGAGCTCTGTTCGTTGAAAAACTTCGATTGCGAAACCATGAGCTGGGTCACTGCGACACCAATGATTCCCATGATCGCCATCGTGACCAGCGTTTCCGCCAGTGAGAAACCAGGACGTGAGCGTAGCATCTTCATGTCATATTCAGAGGATTGACCGGCTTTTTCGACTTTTCGACTTGCATCGTGTCCGGCGCCCATTTGTTGTTCATGGTCGGCGTAACGATCACGGTCATCCGGCGCACATCGGTGACCGGCGTTGTCATAGTAACGCAACGGGTGTAGGCAAAAGGCGTTGTGACGGTCGTGCAGCCCGTATAGTTGCCGAGACTGTCGTAAGGCACGGCGGCCAGCATGTTGGCCTGCTGCATCATGACGGCCTGCCGCTGATCGATACCCTGAGAGGAGATTGCCCGCTGCGCCGTTTGAAACGTCAATCCGGCCAGCGATACCATCACCACGGAAAGGATCATCATCGCGACCACGACTTCGACCAGCGTGAAGCCGTCGCGTGGTGCCAGCTTCGAATCAGAATGGTTCATCATGATATCCGTACGTGCCCCACTCGAGTCATTGTGACAGTTCGGGTCTGCGCCGCCACCGTGATCGTGATCACGATACCGGCCGATGCCAACCCGTTCGGAAAAACATCAATGGTGGCCGGAACCGAAGTCATTCCGCTCACCTGGTATTCGGTCGTAGTCGCACCGGTCAGCCGCCGGGTGAAAATCACCGCGCCAGTGGCACGATCGGTGGCCGTATAAAGCCGGTTTCCAACGTCGACCACCAGTCGAACCGGCCGTTTGTTCTTCTGCGCCTCGTTGAACGTGCGCTGCAGGTCGGTCATTACGACTCCCGCCGCAGCATTCGCCTTGGTCGACGTGCCCATGGTGCTCCAGCGGGGCAGGACCATGCCTACAACGATGCCGATAATGATCATGACCACCAAGGTCTCGATCAGTGTAAAGCCGGCTCGTGATGGCAGCCGTGTCCTTGGAGTCGCCATGGTTTTTTGGTTCACAATCGGAAACGTTGGGTGATACCAGTACGAGTTCCGTGCCGGTATTGAAACCATTACAGGGCAAGGCTTTCCGAGTGTGGTCGACAGGTCGATCCGGAAAGCTTTGCGGATCGTCAATAGAATAGTGCCGGGAGGGTGCTGGACCTGCTGGCTTCCGCGGCACAGGGCCCGCTCGCCGACACAGGATACGCCTTGAACCTAAGTGTGTTCGCGGCTTTCTAGAAGTGTGGCAGCCAGGCACGACCCGGCCGAGGGGTGAGCCGATTGAGTGCGGGTGCGTTTTGGAGCGCGCGCGCGAGCGCGCAATCAGAGCGTACTACGTGGGCTCCGTCGAGCGCGGCTGATTGTGCCAGGACCGCCCCGACAATCTCCGAATTTCCCGCCATCAGAAGGCGGCCTCGTACCAGGACCAATCCGAAGAATCTTGTCGAGGAGCTCAACGCCAGATCGCCATTCACAACAAGGATGCCCTGACCGGCCCCTGCCCCAAGTGTGAGATCACCGGCCGAGTAGATCAGTGGGAAATAGCCGCTGCATGGGTGTGCATGAACGAGCGGCGCGCCCCAGTTGCCGGCGCTGCTGCGTAAACACGCGTCACCCGATGCTACACTCACGAGATCGAGTGCACCGGCTTCGTGCCGATCGGCCAAACTGTCGACCGTGCTCAGCGACCAGCCGCCCAGGCGATCGAATGACGTGATCGGTTCGATGGTGATCCCCGTGAGTGCCATCGATGGGGGAAGCCAGCTGGTGCAGTCCGCCGCCGTCCATTGGTTGGGTACATCCGCACCGGTCGAGCCATCGGCGAGCGCGCCGCCAGAGAGGCTCACGGGTCCTGCGCTGCCCAGTGCACTGTGAAATTGCGCCAGGATCGCTAGCGGATCGGGTGAAGTGAACAGCAGAACGGCGTCAGCCCGGATCCGACGCTGCGCCGGGCCGTGGCTGCCGGTTGCACGGGCGAGAAACAGGGATGAGCTCAACCGTTCGAGCACAATCACATGGCTCGCGCCGTCATCACTCGCACGCGCGGGCAAGTTCAACCGAGCTCCCGGAGCCAGCACCTGCACGTGCAAGGTGCTGTCACGGGTGAGCTGCATCAACCCGGCGCGGGCCGCGAGCTCCGCCCGCGCAGCGGATGTCATCTGGTTGGCGACACTCGATTCCCGGTAGGCAATCGTGAGTGCCGTTACCGCCAGCAGCTCGATAATGAGCAGCACAAAAACGACTGCCGGCAGGATGATTCCAGGCGGATGATCGGCGCGCACACTCATTCGGTCTGGTTGAGAAACGGCAAACGAACTCTCAGCTGGTGATAGCCGCCGGTGCGCGCGCGAATGCTCAGCCAGGCGCCTTTGGAGAGTGAGAGGTCGAAGAACGTCAGACGATCGTCGAGTAACTCGGCTGTGATTGGCTGCCGGCCCTCGGCACCCAGCCGATACCGCAGCGCCCGTGTGGTCAGGTAGTAGGTGCCGCTCTCGAAGATGAGCAACACGCTGCCGGGCTGTACGGGTTGTGAAATCCGCAGCAGGTAGCAGGCGCCCTGGCCACATGGCAGGTGGCTGGCCGTGGCTTCGGTCAGCTGGGCCGTCTCTTCCCGGCCAAATTCCATGAGCACGAGCACCGAATCCTTAGTGGGGTCGGGCGCGCGCAGCGCTTGCAGGCGCGTGAACAGGCGTCCATCAGGCTCGATGCGCAGGATCACCGCCGATGCGCGGAACGCGCGAAGCGCGAGCGAATCCGGCGCCGATGCCCGCACATCCTTGACGCCATCGGACCAGCGCGTTTCCATCGTCAATACATGGGCCGACGTACGGAGTGCATCCGCGGCCTCTGTCTGGTGTGCGGCGCTCCTTGACAACGCGGCCTGTGCCTGCAGCAGCGCCGCCGCCGCACAACCAAGCAATCCGGCAAGTGTCAATGCCGTCAGGAGCTCGACGAGCGAGTAACCGCCGGAGCGGTTCATGATCCCGCGTGTGCGTGCGTCGTGCGGAATCGCGCCGTGCGCAAAGCGCCGCCATCAGGATATTCCACGATGACTTCAATTTCGGCTGGCCCGCTGGACGATGCGCTCACGGTCCAGCGCAACTGCATCCGGCCGATCAGTCGCTGACCCGAGCTGGGTTCCCGCACGCGGGTCAGCGAGTCGATGATCTGCAGGGCTTCCAGTGTGCTGCGCTCGCGAGCATGCGCCTGATTCATGACCTGCCCGGCCAGGATCGCGGAGCCGGCTACGCCGAGCAGCGCGATACCGAAAAGCGTCATCGCGATCAGAACCTCGATCATGCTGAATCCTTTCGGGCTCACCATGCGCGCGGCCGGCCATAGGCGGAAAAGGTGACACCGCCCGCAGCGCTGCCGCGGGAAATGCGCAAGGTCAGATTCGCGAGCCGGCCGACGCCCAGCCGGTCGTACGTAATCACGGCGGTATTGCGCGGGGAGTGTTCAATGGTGAGCGTGACACCGTGCAAGTCACGCAAGCTCCAGTCAGCCACGATCGTACTGTCGCCGGTGCTCAGGCTGAGCGCTCCGCTGGGCGCATCGATCTGCAGATGGGCACCACCGTGGTTGAGCGCCAGCGACCGGGTACGCGTGGCTGCCGCCAGGATGGTTTCGCGCGCGGCGCGAATCGAGAAGACATCCCGTGCCCGCGCAACGGCCGGCAACGCGATCATCAAGAGCGCGCTCAGTACTACGACGACGATCAGCAGCTCAGGTAGTGAATAGCCGTGCAGGCGGCGGGAATGAGGCATAGCCGCACGCTACTGCTTCGTGCGGGGCGTTACCATGGCAGGATGGGAATTTATTCGAGGCCGTACTCGCGAATCTTGTAGAGTAGCGCGCGCGAGCTGAGCTCGAGCAGATCCGCCGCACGCGTCTTATTGCCGCCCGTGCGCTCGAGCGCCTGCTTGATCAAACGCTTCTCCAGCAGCGTATTGTGTTTCTTGACGCTCAGTTCATCGTCAGGCAGGTCCGGCCCATCGATCGCGAGTACCGGCGATGTAACGTGGGTCGGCAGATCCTCCGGTGTGATTTTCTGACCGTCGGCCAACACCATGCCCCGCTCGATCGTGTTCTCGAGCTCGCGCACATTGCCGGGCCAGGGATACTCCAGCATCGCACGCATTGCTTCCGGCTCAATACCCTTGAGATCGAGGCGCAGCTTGCGATTGTACTGCTCGATGAAATGATGGACCAGAATCGGGATTTCATCCCGGCGCTGGCGCAATGGAATCAAGTGGATCGGAACGACCGCAATACGATAGAAGAGGTCGCGCCGGAAATTGCCGTTCCGGATTTCTTCTTCGAGATCGAGGTTGGTTGCGGAAACCAGTCGAACATCGACCTCCCGGGAACGGGTGTCACCCAGACGGCGGACCTCGCCCTCCTGCAGAACGCGCAACAACTTCACCTGGAGCGTGGTCGGCATTTCGCCCACTTCATCCAGCAGTAGCGTCCCGCCAGAAGCGACTTCGAACAGGCCGGGCTTTTCACGATCGGCGCCGGTAAACGCGCCCCGGACGTAGCCGAACAACTCGGACTCGAGCAGGTTCTCGGGAATCGCGCCGCAGTTCACCGGCACGAAGGCGCCCGCCTTGGCCCGATCACTCTCGTCGTGGATGAGGCGGGCAACCAGCTCTTTGCCGGTTCCGCTCTCCCCCGTAATCAGCACCGGCGAGCGATGTTTCGCGACCTTTGCCGCCACCTCGAGTGCCTTGGTCATCGCCGGCGATTTCGAGATAATCTGCCGATACCGCTTCGAGATCGTGACCTCTTCGCGCAGCCGTGAGACTTCCCGCCGCAACGACTCGCGCTCCTCCGCTTTCTTGAGCGTGAGCATCAGCTCGTCCGGACTGAACGGCTTGGAGAGATAATCGTAGGCGCCCTTCTTCATGGCCTGGATGGCGAGCTCCATGCTGCCGTACGCCGTCATCATGATCACCATGCCGGTGCCATTGGCTGCCTTGTAACGCTCGAGGAACTCGAGACCGGGCATGCGCGGCATTTTGACATCGCACAGAATGATGTCCGGCTGCTGTTCCAGCGCCTTGGCGAGACCTTCTTCGCCGTCGCTCGCGGCCGCAACCTGGTAGCCGTCCTCGCTCAGAATCAGCGAAACGGTCTGCCGCAGGCCGGGCTCATCGTCAATGATCAGGACGTTCATGCCACCGTAGTCTGTGGTTCGGAATCAGCCAGGGGCAACACTATGTTGAATTGCGCGCCCTGGCCATTCAGGTTCTCCGCGCGAATCACGCCACCCATCCCTTCCACCAGACGGGCACATACCGCCAGGCCGAGTCCGGTACCCTTACCGGGCTCCTTGGTCGTCACAAACGGCTCGAAGATCTGAGTGAGCATCTCCGGAGGGATGCCGGGTCCGTTATCGGTGATCAGGATCTCGACCACCGGTTGGCCGACCGGTGCCGGATCATTGTGCGCCGGCGCTGCCCACAGCCGGCGCCGGTGCGAGTAGTTCACCGAGGGCGGGTCATCCTTTCGGCGCGCCCGTACATGCAGCTTCTGCTGCGCCTCGCGCAGCCGGGTGCGCACACTCACGCGTGCCGGCTTCGTACCCGCCGATTCCAATGCATCCGCCGCGTTGACAAACAGATTGACCAATACCTGCTGCAGTTGATAGGGGTCGCCAATAACAGGCGGCAGCGGCTCCGAGAGGTCCACGTTCAGCTCGATCTCCAGGAAGCGGCCCTGGGTGTGGACCAGATCCATGGTATCGCGTACAACTGTGTTTACATCGAGCGCGCGAGCGCGCGGTTCATGCGGCCGTGAATAATCCAGCAGCCCGCGCACAATCCGGTCGATGCGATGCGCCTCGCGTTCCGCGTTGGCAATCAGCTCCTTCTGTCGACCTTCCGCGTGACGGCCAACCAATCCGAGATAGCCGATGATCGCGCCCAAAGGGTTGCCCACCTCGTGGGCAATGCCGGCAGCGAGCCGGCCGGCCGACGCCAGCTTCTCGGTCCGCACCATGGCGTCGCGCGCCTCGGTCAGCAGCTGGTTGGTCTCGTCCAATGAGCGAATGTTCTCGGCCAGAAGCGCCTTGTCCGCAATCAGACGCTCCGCCATCCGGTTGATCGCCTCGGCCAGTCGGTTCAGCTCCGAGGTCTCGGCCGCCGGCAGCCGGTGCTCGAGATCGTCATGCGCAATCGTCTCCGCGCCACGCACCATTTCCGCGATCGGCGACAGGATCCGCCGCTGCACCATCAGCCGCCCGAACACGGCAAAGACGACCACATCGCAGGTCACCAGCACGGCCAGATATACGAAGGCCTGGATCGGCGAGGCGAACACCGGGATCAGCAGGACAAAGCCGATCAGCGCTACCAGCAGGGCGCCCGCAAACACCAGCGCGAACGCGGTGATCAGCTCGCGCCGCAGAGTTGGCAAACCGTTCATCAACTGGGTCGACAGGTGGAGGACGCCGGGCGTGTGTCCGAAAAATGTATCGAAAGACAACGAGCGCAAGCGCTCGGCCTGCCGAAATAGCTCCGGTCAGGGATGACCACACCCATTCGAGTTCTCGGGCACTCAGTTCTCGTAGCGCACGGTCACGACAATGTAATGCCCCACCGTTTCGATCGGCGTGGATCGCCGGAAAAGGTCGCGAAAACGCGGATCGGTGACAAAATAAGCCGTGGTATTGAAACCATTCGTAAGTGGGACCTGCACCATCATCAACGACGGTCGTTCGTTCTCGATCGCAGCCCACAAACGATCGAACATCTGTTGCTCCAACTCACGCCACTCACCGGATTCTCGGTAGTGCCACGGTGCGCCGTGGTACCATGAATCCGCATAGATGGCCGGGATCATCCAGAGGTGCGCGTACGGCGAGGCCCATTCCACGCCGGCGTAGTTCACGAGCGGGAAGCCAACGTGAATGTTTTCCGCAAACGCTACGATCGGTCCACCCCGCGCGTGCTTTTCGGTGAGCTCCAACAGCCGGCCCAGGTAGCCAGGCGCCGCCACGAGTAACGTGGCCGTACGGTCGACCTGGCGGTTCATCCAGAATACCGCGACCACAGCGAGGATCGGTATGGCCAGCCGCACTCGCTCCGCATAAGGCCGAAGAGTGATACCGATCAGGACGACGGAGAGCGCGGTGACCGGGTACCAGTGGTAGCCCCAGGCTTTCGCTTGCACAACCAGAGCGACGTACATCGCGATTGCAGCAATCGACAGGATGTCCGCGACTCGTTGCCATTCTGGCTCGAGCCTGGAGATCCGCCCCGCTATGACGGCAATGATCAGAAGCAGGAACCGGGGGTCCATCACGAAAGCGCGTATCGGAGCGTGACCAAACCGAGGGTACAGCTCCATTAGCCAAGGCAGCATTCCAAAGAACTGCGGCGTGATCACGACTGTAGCAAGCACATAAACGAGAAACCAGACGGCAATGGTGACGCTCTCGAGGCGAACCAGTGAACGGCGCCCATGTGCATTTGCGCGGTACAGTTCAGTACCGATCCAGACCAGGACGAAATAGGGCTTCAGCGCGAGGCCGAATGCAGCGGCGGTCGCAAGCAGGAAGCGCACAACCGGGCGCGCTGTCAGGGCGCGAGGAGACGCTACGCTGGCGGCGATATAAGGCAGAGCGCATAGAATTGCGAGGTGCTCACCCTGACCCATGTAGGGTCCGGAGAGTGGCAGCAGCGCGAGCGCATACATCATGTGCACAAACGGAGAGCGTGGGCCGATTTGCCAGAGCGCGTAGAGTGAGGCGGCAATGAAAAAGACGATGGTGGCTGGATAGATGTCGAGTCCAGTCATCCCGAACGGTCGGGCAACGACTTCGATCGCCGTCGCGAACCAGGTGAAGAGCGGCGGATGCATGTCCGCGGCCGCGACGTCGACGTAGAGCGTTGCGCCGCCGAGCAACTTGCGCGCGAGGTAGAACTGGTAGCCATGATCGGGAACGGAGGGCATACTCAGCGCGAACAGTCCGCAGCCGATTACCGCCAGCACCACCGCGAACGAACCGGTGAAATCGACTTTGCGTTCGAATGTCGAGCGATCGCTCGAAACGTCGTTCCTAGGCATGTGGGCGAGAACGATGTGGCCTCGGGCATTCAAGAGCAACTGACGCGCAACGCAGGCTGGGCATAAAAAGCGAAAGGGCGACGAACAATGTCGTCGCCCTTTCGGACGTCAAGGAGCGTGGGTCTCTGGTTACTCGTTCGTGCACGTCACCAGGCCCTGGGTAAGCGCCGGTGCCACGGCCGAGCCGCTGCCTTGGAACAGTGCGCAGGTCTGGGTAGCTCCCAACGCCGCGTGAGACGCTTCGGCACCCCAGCCGGTTGACGCTGCGTAACTTATCACGACTACCACACCCGATGAGGGCGAGAAGTCAGTCAGGTCTGTGACGGGGTCTGCGTATTGGTAGTTGTTCGCCGGATTCGAGTAGTAGACTTCCTGCTGCGAGCTCAGGTTGCGCAGGTCCGACTGCATGGCCTTGAAGTACGCCTTCTCACGAGTCTTGCCGAACTTCGGAATCGCGATCGCGGCTAGAATGCCGATGATTACGATTACGATCAGCAACTCGATCAGTGTGAAACCCTGTCTGCGTTTGATCATGCAACGCTCCTTGCGATGGTGTGATTGGGTGATACGGTGTGACGGTTCATTCCACCAATACCAAGGCAAGCTCCATTCCCGTCATCGGCCAAAACCTTACAAGTGCAGGAATAACGCGACTTTTGGCGGTTGTAATCCGGTTGATGGCTGGTGGTAACGGGCGGTCAGGGCCTCGATTCACATCGCATTTTGCGACCCTGTCGCAATTAGCGGCCCCGGTATGTTTGTCGAGAAGAAACGAATCGGCCGTGTTTTAAGATTTGTGAAGATTACTCGCAGGCGATGATGCCTTGGGCGATGGCGGGCGTGGCAATGGCCGCAGGCGCGGGCCCGGTGAAATAACCACACTGCTCACCTGGCACACTCGGATGCTGGCTGATGGCCGCCCAACCCTGGTTGGTATTCCAGGTCACCGTCACGGTTACACCGGACGACGCCGAAAAATCGGTCAACGCCGCAGCGGTAGCCGCATACGTGTAGTTGCTCTCGAAATACCGCTCTTGCTGGGTAGCGAGGGTACGAAGATCACTGCGCATCGCGGCCTTATAGGCGCGTTCTTTTACGGCCCAAAAGCGGTTGGTCGCGATCGTCGCCAACAGGCCGATGATCACGAGCACGGTCAGCAGTTCGAGGAGCGTAAACCCCGGTCGCGGCTTCATTACCCTTTCCCTTTGCAGATAGCCGGCGGCGGAAGAGAGCCGCACACGTTCATAGCGTTGGCGGTGACAGGTTGTCGGGAAGTCGGTCGGAGGGTAAATGGCAAGGTCCATTCCCGACCGCGCGATGATTGGTCATAAACAAAGGTACTGCATGAGTTATCGCTCTTGACGAGGCCGTCGATCAGCCTGACAAACCGCGAATCGGGAAGCCTGCACGCGCCGCAAATTGCGACTGTATCGTAAAATGACAGGACAGCGACCTCATTCACCGGTACAAGCCAGCACGCCAGCACCTACCGCCGGCGCCGGTATGGCGAGTACGGTGCCGTAGAAGACGGCGCAGGTTTGATTCGGCTGAAGCGAGGCATGCGCGGCGGTCGCGGCCCAGCCGGTCACACCGGAGGCTGTGATGACGACCGACACGCCCAGCGTTGTATTGAAGTTGGCAATTGCCGCAACGTTGCTGGCATAGCGTTGGTTGACCGGCATGGAGAAATAGGCCTCCTGCTGTGCCATGAGGTTGCGTAAATCGGATTGCATGGCCCGGAAGTGCGCGCGCTCGCGAGTTCTGCCAAGCAGGGGAAGCGCGATGGCAGCGAGCAGACCAAGGATCAGCATGACCGTGAGCAGCTCGACGAGCGTGAATCCGGATCTGATTCTACTCATGGTGCTCTCCTGGGCTGGCGCGCCTGACTGGGCGGCGTGAAAAAGAATCCGAAACCTAGTTCCGTGACACTCCGGCCGAGCCCGTAACGGCTGTCGTCGTGGTCGGCGGTCCAACGCCCGTCAATTTCCAACCGGCAACCGGATCTGTACACTCGGGGTCGGCATTCGCACGATAGCAGCCGCGCCGAATGGCTATCTGCAAGTCGGAGATCGTGCGTACCGCGATGGAGTCCCGGGCGTGCAGACTCCGGGCGGTATCCGCCGAAGCGAGTGCGGCAGGCTCATCGCCATAACGCGCCAATGCGCGGGCTTCCATTGCGCGGTAGACCCACAGTTTAGTGCCCTTTTCATGGGTGGCCGCGCGCCAGGCACCCGCTGCCTCCGCCAACCGGCCCCTTTCCTCATACACTTTCGCGATCACGGCCAGCATCTCGCCGCGGTATCCGCCGAACCGGATGGCCTCTTGCGCCGCCCTGTGTGCATCTTCGTACCGGCTTACGCTGATATAGCTGAACGCGAGCATCTCGTGTGTACGGGGCACCCATGGATGCATGGCGCGTGACTGCTCGAGCAGCTCGATGGCGCGCCGCCAGTTTTGCACGCTGATGTTGAAGTAGGCAAATTCGCCCATGAGCTGGGAATCACGCGGCCAGAGCCGCATGGCTGCTTCCCAGTAGAAAGCCGACCGGTTCAGGTCACCGAGGCGCCAATAGCGATCGGCAACCAGCCACGCCGAACGATACGATTCCGGATGTTCCCGGATCATCGTGGTGAGGATAGTGTCCGTGTTCTTCCATTCCGGATTGCGGATCACAGTGCGAAAGGACAGGAGTCCAACCACCAGGATCAACCCGGCGTAACCAAGCCTGCGCCGCTGCGGCGTCCAGCGGGGCTGCAGGTGCTGCCAGGCGTAAGCTACTACGGCGGCGACCGCAACCGACGGTGTGTAGAGCGTGCGCTCGGCGAGCACGACGCCGATCGGAAAGAGCAGGTTCGAAACGGTCAGGATGGTGATAAAGAACCAGGCAGCCGGAAACCCGGCCTCCGGATGCCGGGTCGTGAGTAGAGCAAGACCTATGATGGAAACGAGTATGAGCGCACCGAGCACGGCCATCGGTGTGATCGATTCGACCGGCAGAATGACCGCAGGCGAGTAATCGTTGCTCAGGTCCTTGGGAAAAAACAGCAGACGCACGTATTCGGGCCAGGTTCGCAAGGCCGTCAGGATGCGATGCTCCTCGCGCAGGAAAGGCAGGCCGGGTCCGGCATCCAGCCCGCTCAGCGAACCCAACACATCGACCCGAATTGCCAAATACAACACTGCGGCCGAAATCAACAGGAACATGACCGTCCAGGTGTGCGCGATGTACGCGCGCAGTCTCGCTTTGCTGAACGTGAGTCGTTTCTGCGTCAGGTCCAGCAGTATCAGCAGTGCGGGCAGCGTTATGGCAGCTTCCTTGGCCAGGAGCGCCCCAAAGTAGAGCCCCACAATGATCAGCATGCGCGGCCAGCTGAGGGCGCCGCCTGCGGTTGGACGACGCACGTAGGTCACGCAGGCAGCGAGCATCAACGCTGCCGCGATCAGCTCGGCCTGTCCAACCGAGTTCGCGACTACCTCGGTGTGGACCGGATGTACCGCGAAGATCAAGGCACCGACTGCTGCCGCACCGGTAGTGAACAGTGCGCTCATGAGAATGAAGACCAGGCCGGTGACCAGTGCGTGGAGAACGACGTTGACAACGTGAAAGACCCAGGGCGCGCCGCCGCCGGCTGCCCACTCGAGCGCATACGCGAAGATTGCGAGCGGCCGATAGAGGCCAAGCTGTGAACCAAACGACGGCCAGTAGGGCGTGGCCCAGATCAAGCCCAGGTTCGAGAGCTGGTGCACGCGGCGGTTCCCTTTGATGATCAGGTCATCATCGTAGGCAAATCCGTTCCAGAGCGAATTGGCATAGACCAGGATCGCGGCCAGCGCGACGCCGGCCAGGAGCAGTTTGAATCTCGGCGGCGCTGGGGGCATTTGCATCACCGGCTGCTGCTCTTGCTTTCGAGTGCCGAGGACATCCGGTTCAACAGGGAATCGCTGGGACTGATCTTCAAGCCGGCTGCAATTGCCGCGCGCGCGCTCACGGTATCGCCGAAGTCCAGTGCATTGGCCGCGAGCAGTCTCTGGAGTTCGATATTCGCAGGCCAGCGCTGTGAACCCCAGCGGGCGATCCGTTGCGCGCCAACGAGGTCACGCCGATAGGTGAGATAGGCCACGGCTTCGACCACCAGTCGCTGGCGATAGGGCCACAACTGCAATGCATCCTGATATTGTTGCGCTGAGATCTGCGGTTTGCCGTCGCGCCGGGACATGCGCGCCGCATGCCACATCGCGCGGAACGAGTCGGGGCGGTCGCGCAACTGGGCCATCATAATACTATCGGTCGAGTCCCAGTCCAGCGTCCGTGTCTGTACGCGCACCGCCATCAACACGAGAGCGGCGGCCAGTCCGAACCCGAGAGTGCGCCGAATCGGCAGACTCAGCGCGCCTGCTTCGGTCGCCAGCCATGCGAGCCCGATCGACACTGCAATCGACGGGATGTAGAGCGTGCGTTCAGCCAGCATCACGCCTATCGGGAACAGCAGATTGGCAACCGGCAGCAGCGTGATCGGCAGCCAGAGCAGCACCAGAGCAACCAGGCCCTTTCCGCGATCCCAGGCGAGCAGCCCGCCCGCGATCAGCGACCCGAGAATCACCGCACCCAGAATTGGCAGTTGACCCCAGCCGTCTGCCGGCATTAACACGCGCGGCCCGTAGTCGGCCAGCAATTGGTCGGGATACAGCATGAGACGCATGACGTGCGGCCACATTTGGAGCGCGGTGAGCGCGCGGTCACCCGCGTTGCGCGTGACTTCCATGACCGGATCGAGCTGGGTGGGTGTTGCACCACCGGCATAGAAGGAGCGCAAAAAGAGCACCGCTGCCAGGGTAACCGAGAGAGCGATGTATTCAACCGCGCGCTCACGAAGGTAGCGCAGCAGCACGGCAGCGTTCCAGCGATCTCGGGCGGCATCGATCAGCACGAGAATGGCCGGCAACGTCACCGCGATTTCCTTGCAGAGAATCGCAAGCGCAAACAGCGCACAGACCAAGGCCAGCCTCGGCCAGCGTGCGACCGGCCGCTGGTGCGCCCATAATGCGGCAGCGGCAAGGAACAACGTGCCGGCCATCAACTCTGCGCGGCCAACCACATTGGCCACCGCCTCGACATGTACCGGATGCACGGCAAAGAGCACGGCACCCAGCAAGGCGGGCCTCACCCGGAACCAGGCCAGCAGAAACACGAAGAGCATTGCGGTCGCAAGCGCGTGCCAGAGCGCATTGACGGCATGAAACCATGCTGCGTTGCCACCGGAAACCGCCCAATCCACCGCAAACGACAACGTGACCAGAGGGCGATAGAGTGCAAAGCCGGGCGTGGTCCAGTACGGCTTGGTGAGGATGTTGGCAAGCTGGAACTGCGTGACCCTCACGTCGCCTTTGACGATGACGACGTCGTCATAGGCGAAACCGAGTGTGAGTGAGAGCGCGTAGACCCCGACCGCGAGCGCGCAGAGCAGCGCGATCTCCAGGAAGTGGTTGGCCCGCAGCCGTTGCAGCGCGTGACTCACGCGACTTTGGCCGGCGAAGGCGCGGTACTGAGCAGCGGCTGATGATGACGGCGCCAAAGCTCGAATACGAACAAGGTCCAGAGCGGCTTGCGATGATCGGCGCGACCACGCTCGTGCTCTTCGATCATGCGCTGGACTGCCTGCGGTTTGTACAGCCCGGTTTGCGACAGCGCGCTGGTATCGAGCACGTCGCGCAGCAACGGACGCAGCGGGCCCTTGAGCCAGGCGGCGACCGGAATGCCGAAGCCTTTCTTGGGCCGGCGCAGAATGTCCGCAGGCAGCAGATCGCGCACTGCATCGCGCAACATTCTCTTGCCCGTGACGCCGGCCATCCGGAAGGAGTCCGGAACGCCGAACGCGAATTCTACCACATCGCGTGCCAGGAACGGGGCCCGTACCTCGAGTGCTACGCGCATGCCGGCCCGATCGACCTTGGTCAGAATGTCATTGGGCAGATAGGTGGTAGCGTCCAGGTGCGTCGCACGCGCGAGCAGCGGCGCACCGCGCGACCGCAGCCAGGCATCACTGATCGGTTCGAACGGATCGAACTCGGCACCCAGCGTCGCCCACACGTCATCGCTCAGCAGGGATAACTGCTCGCCTCGCGCAAACGATGACATCCAGAGCGCGTGATTGAGTGGTGGCTTCTGTCGCGCCCCGCGCAGGAAAGACAGCGCCTTGAATCCCAGCGAGAAGTTGCCGTGACTCACCGGCAGCGCGCGCACCATTCCCTCGGCCGCGCCCAGAACAAAGCCCGGCAGCGCGCGGGCATAGCGCGACACGCGATGCGCCTGGTGCATCGGGTATCCGGCAAACAACTCATCGCCGCCATCGCCGCCCAGTGCTACGGTAACGTGCTCGCGCGCAAACGAACTGAGCAGCGCGGTCGGGATGATGGACGCATCGCCGATCGGCTCATCCAGCATGATCGGCAGCTGCGGCACCAGCGCCGGCATTTCGGCGCCGGGCAGTATGCGCTCGTGGTGACGGCTGCCGATATGCTGTGCAACCCGGCGGGCATGTGCGCTCTCATCGAACGTACTCTCCTGAAACCCGATCGAAAACGTGTCGACCGGACCGTGCCTGGCCGCCAGTGCAGCGATCGTGCTGCTATCGATGCCGCCCGAAAGAAAAACGCCGAGAGGCACATCGCTGACCAGGCGGCTGTGCACGGCGCGATCCAGCCGCGCTCGCAGCTCGGCCACGGCATCGGGGTAGAATCCCGCCTTGCCATCCGACACCGCCTGAATTTCCCAGTAGCGCAGCGCGCGCAATGTGCCGTTCTCGAGAATCACCGCATGACCAGGCTCGAGCTTCCAGACACCCCAGAGAATGCTCATGGGCGCGGGCACGTACTCGAGAGCGAGGTAGTGTGAGAATGCGCGCAGGTCGAGATCGGAACGTACCGCCGGATGCGCGCGCACCGCAGTCAGCTCCGAAGCAAACACCAGTAGTCGATTGGCCAGCGTGTAAAAGAGCGGTTTTTCACCCAGCCGATCCCGCGCCAGGATCAGCCGCCCGGCTGCGCCGTCCCACAGCGCCAGCGCAAACATGCCATCCAGACGATCCAGAAAGTCGATGCCCCATTCGTCGTACGCGTGCGCGGCAACCTCTGAATCGGAGTTCGAGCGGAAGCGATGTCCTTTGGCTTCCAGTTCCTTCCTCAGCTCGCGATAGTTGTAAACCTCACCGTTGATCACGATGGCCGTGCTGTCACGAGCACCCAGAAGCGGCTGGTGTCCGCCCTCGACATCGATGATCGACAACCGCCGATGCCCCAGCACCAGTCCGGGCGCCTCGTACACGCCTTCATCATCCGGCCCGCGGTGGGCAACGCACCGCAGCATCTGACCCACAGCCGAGGCATCAATCGGTACGCCGAGATCCAGCGCGGCGACGCCGGCAATGCCGCACATTTCAGCGGTCTCCAGGCAGGCGGCCAAAGCCGCGCCAGCTGTTGGCATTGTGATGTTCGATGGTCACATCAGTCAGATTCGCGCGGGCAAACCACGCCGCAAATTCGGCGCGTGTGATGTAATAGGCCACCGGCGCGACCAGGTGATCGAACACGATCGAGCGTTGCTCCCGATACGGGAACGGCGCGATGTAGGCGAGGTACGGGCCGTAGGGCAGACCGCGACCCTTCAGGGGCCCATAGACCAGCCTGGTCGCCAGGAACAGCGGTACCGTGGCCAGCGCAGACAACGCATCGAGCAGACGGTGCGGCAGTTTCGAGGTTACGTGCTCGCGCACGGGCGTGACGATGTGCACGATCCAGCCGTTGCCCTCGCGTCCATACACCCACGCGGAGATAGCAGCGCCGATGACCAGTCGTGAAACCAGCGCCCGAAAGCCTTTCTCCGGGTCGGGCAGGTGATGCAGCACGCCGATCGAGAATGCGTAGTCGAAAACGCGCTTCACGGGCGGCCTGGTGAGATCGGCCTGGATGATATGGGCATTCGGGAGCTGGCGCGTGTTTGCGAAAGCCGCATCGACCGCGTCGCTCAGGTCCAGGGCCACGACATCGCGTGCGCCGAAGCTGGCCACGACCGAGGTATGTCTGCCCTTGCCACAGCCACCTTCGAGTACCGCTTTGCCCTGAAAGAAATCGGGCGTGATCGGGCGGACCCAATCCAGAAACTGCTTGCGGTACCGATCGGCCAGCTCCGCGTAGTTGGTCCACTCGTAGCCGAAGGCTTCCGCAGTCTTCTGCTCGATCTCGCCGATCTGCTCGGCAAAGCGCGGCACCCCATTGCGGATGGCGAAGCTGCGCCGGCAGGCCGTACAGCGCAGCTCACCTTCCATGATGTGATCGCCCTCTGTCTTGGTGGCGACGACGTTGAGCTCGGCACGGCAATCGGGACAAGCCAGATACGCGAGGGCGCGCTGCCTCATTCACCGCCTCCATCCTCGCGGATGAGGTAGGTGCGTTTCCCCTGCGATTCGTAGTAGGTGCGCACGGTGAGCTCGGCGACCAGACCGAGCAGCAGGCTCAGGCAGCCAACCAGCAGCAGCATGACCACGAACAGCGGCAGCGGTGTCTCGACGAAGTCACGGTGCATTGGCTCGGGCGCCAGCTTGAACAGGAGCATCCAGGCAAAGCTGAGGAAAGCAAGCATCAGGGAGAACAGTCCAAAACCGCCAAATACATAGATTGGCTTGGTCGCATACGAGGCCAGGAACTTCACGACGATCAGGTCCAGCACGACCTTGACTGTCCGCTCGATGCCGTAATTGGATTTGCCGCGTGTGCGCGGGTGGTGATCGACCGGCAGTTCGGTGACCCGTGCACCCTGCCAGCTGGCGTAAATGGGCACGAAGCGATGCATCTCACCGTAGAGCTTCACATCCTTGACCACATCACGACGATAGGCTTTCAGTGAGCAACCGTAGTCATGCAGCCTCACACCCGAGATCCATGAAATCATCCGGTTGGCCAGCATCGAGGGCAGTCGTTTCTGGAGCGGGTCTTTCCGATTCACGCGCCAGCCGCTGACTACGTCGTAGCCTTCATCCAATTTGGCGAGCAGGCGCGGAATGTCCTTGGGATCGTTCTGCAGGTCACCGTCCATCGGCACGATGATACGGCCGCGGGCATGGTCGATGCCGGCGGAAAGCGCCGCGGTCTGTCCGAAGTTGCGCCTGAACCGAATCAACCGAACCCGGCCATCGGCGCGGGCGATGTCCTCGAGCCGCTCGCAGGTCTTATCGGAGCTGCCATCGTCGACAAAGATGAACTCGACGCCGTCACCCAGAACGCCGGCCAGACGCGCATGCAACTCATCGACATTGGCCTCCTCATTGAAGACGGGGATCACAACCGAAATCGCGAGTGGCTTCTCCATCAGCGGCTGGCCTCCAGGCTGGCCACGTAGCGCACGGGCATGATACGGTTCGGGATCGCGATGCGATCACGAATGCGGGCAATTCCGGTCACCTGTCGCTCCAGCATCGGCCAGTCGAACTGGTGAAGGTGCCACTCGTTGCCTTCCGCCGCGAGGGTGCGCAGCATCCGTGAAAGCACGGGCGTGCGTCGCAACACACGCTTGGCGCGGTCAATGTTACGCTCATTCGGAATCGAAACCACGATCCGTGCGCCCGGTGCCGAGACGCGCAGCAGCTCGCGAATGACGGCGGCCGGATCGGGAACGTGCTCGAGTACTTCGGTGCAAAGCACGATGTCGAACGATCCGGCACGGAACGGCAGCGCGTCGGCCGAAGCGCGCAGCAGCACGGCGTTGCTGCGCAGCCGTTTGCCCGCGCGCGCCAGCATGGTCTCCGATAGATCGACACCGAAGCGGCGCGCCTGAGAGAACTGCTCGAGCACGTGCCCGCCGCCGCAGCCGACTTCGAGCAGGCGGTCGCCGGGGTGCGCCTCGGCCAGGCGAGTCAGCGCAGCCAGACGCTTGCCCTCGATCC
>JBBDWZ010000148.1:0-28775 GCA_040902615.1 Gemmatimonadota bacterium
AATCGTCAATCGTACTCGTGGTCGTGCTCGTGCTCGTCCGTTAATCCGTTAATCCGTTCCTGCTACCTGGCGAGCGGATCCGGCCGCAGCTGGAACTTCATCACTTTACTGGTCGTGCCCTTGCCGCCTTCCATGTGGAACGGCGCGCGTGTGCTGATCGTGGTCCAGAGACCTTTGCCCTTCCAGCCCGCGTTTGGATCGTCGATCCGGCCATCCAGCCATTTGGTAAAGAAGCCGAGCGGATACGGCACGCGCAGGATCGCCCACTTGCCATCCTTCAGTGCGAGCAGGCCTTCCGATGCGTTACCGGTATTGATCGGAATGTTGGCTCCGAGTCCAAACGTGTTAAACTGATCGACCCACGTGTAGTAGCTCGCCTCGGCGCTGCCGGATTCGGTCACACCCTTCATCTGGGGCAGTGGCTCGGCGTAGAAGGTCCAGCCCTCCGGGCAGTGTTGTCCGGTGGCTGCGGGACCGTTGAGCGCGCCTTTGCATTTCCTGCGATCGAAGCTGGCCAGGTGCCCACTCGCCATCGCGGCCCAGAACACGCCATTGCGATCAACATCGCCACCGCGCGGTGAGAATCCTTGCACGGGATTGTCCTCCCGCATGGGTGGCTGGAAGATCTCGGCGAGCGTGGTTGCGGGCGGATTGCTGCCGGGAGTGATGCGGATTAATGCGCCCGGGTAGCCGAGCGATGTGCCCCAGACCGAACCATCCGGCGCGGGCGAAACTGAATACAAGCCGTTCGCAATGCGCTTGTCCCTGGTTGGATCAACCGGCTGGTTCGCCTCGACGTGATCATCGCGCTTGCCGTTGCCGTTGGTATCGAGGATGAGTGCAGTCCACCCCTGCGATCGTTCTTCATCACCGGTTTCATCGAAGAGTTTCGTGTTCAGCCAACCCACCACCGGCCCGCCACCACTGGTCCAGAGCGTGTTGTTGGCATCTTCAGCGAACATCAGGTGGTGTGTGCTGAAGCATGTACTGATGTGAGTGAGCTTCTTCGTCTTCGGATCGTAGACCTGGAGATGCCGGCCTGCGCGCGCGACCGGAGTGAGCTTGGCCGAGGGGTGACTCGAGCCCTGCAGGCAAAACGCCGGATTCTCCGGCGGGCGCACCGCGGATGTAATCCACACGCGGCCGGCCGCATCCAACATCGGGTTGTGTACGTTGTTCTTGCTGGTCCAGATCGGCTCATCACCCCAGTACGGTGATGGTGCCGGCATGGTGGGCCCGGTTGCTGGTCGGGTCGCCGGATCGCGCACGGTGAGCGGCACCTTGCTGGCGACGTGGTTCACCGGATCGAGCACTGGCAGGTAGTCGGCGCTGGCCTCGAGGGCGCCGTACAACTGACCATTCGCGTTGAGGGTCGGCTTTCTGCGATCGGTCGACACGACATCGTGCAGGTACACCTTGGGATCCGCCCAATCCCATTGCGTGATGACGATATTCCGTTCCACACCCTGCGGCCGCTGCGGTGCAGGTGGCACCTCGCCCGCGGCTACCCGATCGGTCCAGTCCGCAAACATCTTCAGCGCGCGCTGGCGGCCCAGGTTGTTCAGTGCGTTGCTCATGCCGCCACCCGCCTGGCCGGATTGGATCCGACGATCCCAGGCCGCGACTGAGTTGGGGAAGTGTCCGAGTCCGGGCGGAAGCTCGCGGATCGCCTTGTTGCCGAGTGCGTGACACGCCATGCAGCCACCCGACTTGATCGTGCGCACCCAATCCGCCTGTCCGCGCACGTTGGGCGAGATACCATTGCCGGTCGGGCCGGTCCCGGGGAACTCACTCTTGTCCGGTATCTGCATCAGCGAGAACCAGTAACCAGCGGGATAATATTCAGCAGCCGCACGCGCATTCGGAGCAGTTGTTGCGCGCAGGTTCAAGAGCTTGCCCGGCGCCGATTGCTGCTTCGGCGAATCGACCAGCCCATACCCGCGCACCCATACACTGTAGTTCGCTCTGGGCAGATCCGGAATCAGGTAACGGCCCTGATCGTCGGTTACCACAATGCGGACGAATTTCGTCGGCAGGTCCGATGTCTCCGCGATCACCCACACACCCGCTTCCGGTCCCCTTGTACCGGTCACTACGCCCGCGATGTCATCGGGATCGAAGCGTATGTTCTGCGCACTGAGCTGGGTCGCGAAAACGAGGGCCAGGAGGGCGGATACGGGTCTGTGCGGTGTCATGGGTTCCTCATCGGCTGAGGGTGGGGACTGCCTGCGTGGAGTGTACGGCGGCGGGAGGCATTGCGTCCAGTTGGTCGACCATCGAGGACACGGAATCGATCAGGCCAGAAACAGCAATTCAAATTCAATTTCAATTTCAATTTCAAATTAATCCCCCGGCTCCCTCCATTACGCCGTCGATTTTTTCAAGGAAGTTTCTCGCCCCGGCGATCCCGTATGCCCCGTCGTCGATGTTTCCGTAGCGAGACCCTTACCCCTAATTTGAAATTGAAATTGAAATTGAATTTGAATTGCCGTTCGCTGTTCCGGGCGTACCGCAATAATCAGCCAATACTCAGTAGTCCCTCAGCCAAACACTCAATCGTGCCTCAGCGCGTCGGCCGGCTGTACCTGGCCCGCCTTGCGCGCCGGCAGATAGGCAGCGACCCCGACCACCGCCAGGACGGAAACCATGGCTACAATGAAAGGCGCTGGATCACTCACGCGCGCGCCAGGTATCGCCTGCTGCACAATGAACGTTGCCGGAATGGCCAGCAGGATGCCGGCCGCGCTGCCGAATGCGGCGTAGCGTACGCCGTCGCGCATGACGGCCCAGCTTGCTTCGTGCGCGGTGGCGCCGAGGGCCAGCCGCACGCCGATCTCGCGGCGTCGCGCAAACAAGGCAAACACGAGCAGACCGTAGAGTCCAATCGAGGCGAGGGCGAGCTCGACACCGCCGATACCGAGCGCTACCCGGCCGGCCATCCGGTGAGGCATGGTCTGCCGGGCCGTATGATCGCGCATGGGCGCGATCGATGGGATCACGAGATCGGGGAAACGCTGCAGCAACTCCCGGCGCAATTCGTTCGCAACCAGCCGCTCGTTACCGGGAGCAACGCGCAGCAGGAACCGCCGCCGGCTCGATCCCCATGGTACCTGCTCGTCCACCAGATAGATGAGCGGCTGCGCCGCGGCACGCGGATCGTGGTAGTGGATCTCCGGCACGACGCCCACGATCTGGATGCCGGCCTGCTCCTCGACCTTGACCACTCCGCCGAACAGTGCACCGCCGTAGCGCTGCAGAAATGCGCGGTTCACCACGGCAACGGGCGCACTGCCGCGCCGATCGGTTGGCTGGAACGCGCGACCGCGCAGCGGCAAGACACCGACCGTGGCAAAGAAATCAGCACCCACCGTGTTGACCTCTACTACGACCCGCTCTTCGCCACTCGGGAAGTCCACGTAGGCGCCGGTATTCCCGTCGCCCAGCGGCAGCAGCACCGTGCTCGCCGCGCTCTTGACCGCAGGCAGGCCGGTAAGCAGCTCGCGCACCTGCGTCAGGTAGACACTTCTTCTCGCCGTGTCATCCCCGAACAGGCGCGTATCGATCTCCATGGCGACGAGTCCATCCAGCTCGATGCCCGGATCGCTGGCGACATAAGCACGCACACCGCGCACGGCGCTCGAGGCGAGCAGAATGAGCACGCTCGCGATCGCCACCTGCAGCGCGATGAGCACACCACGCATGCGATTCCTTTGCACCGTAGCGGTTCCTCCGAAGCGGGATCGGAGGTCCACGCGCCGGCTCTGAAGCACCGGCGCGAGTCCAAAAACCAACGCGCACAGCAACGAGACGCCGACCGCGACCAGGACCACCCGCCAGTCCGGGCTGAGATCGATCAGATCCGTCAGGTATTGGCGTCGGATCAGACTGAGCGTCCAGAGCAGTCCGAGGAAGCTCAGGGTGCCGCCAATCGCGGCGATCAAAACGCTTTCGGTGAGCAGTTGCTGGACGAGACGAGCGCGCGTTGCACCAAGCGTCAGTCGAACCGCAATCTCGTTCTCGCGGCCGGCCGCTCGGCCCAGCATGAGCGCAGCAACGTTCGTACACGCGAGCAGAACGACAAAAGCAACCAGCAGGATGCCCATGCCGAACGCAAGCCAGAGCCCGCTGCGCATCTGCGGCGGGATGTAGCTCTCCCGATGAGGCAGAACCGACACGAGCCGGGTTTCACGATTCCGATCCACCCATGAATCAGGCTCCTGTTCGGCAAGGGAAGCAGCGAGGGCGTTCAGTCGTTGCGTGGCAGGTTCGGCGGTTTCACCCGCGCGCAGGCGACCAAACACTCGGAATCCCCTTTCGCCGCGCTGGGTCAGCGCACCGGCGTCACGTCCCAGCATCGGCAGCACGCTGGCCGGCGTCCAGCCGATGATGGGTGGACCCAGATCTACGCCGCGAAATGATTCTGGAGCGACACCAACAATGGTCAATGGCATCGAGTTGACGCGCACCGTTTGGCCAATCGCGCTGGCCTCGCCGCCGAACGATCGCTGCCAGTACGGATACGTGATCACGATCTCGAGTGCATGGCCGCCCCGGAAAAAGGATCCACCCTCGAGTCGCAGGCCGAGTACGTCGAAGAAGTTGGGAGAGACGAAGGTCAGGAACTGTTCGATGGGAGGCTCGTTTCCAACCGCTACCGCGACTTCACGCGCGGCGCTGGCACCGAGGCCGGCAAAGGAACCAGTACGGACAAAGTCTTCGTAGTCGCGGTAGGAGGAGGAACCCCAGGGATCCTCGCGGCCGTCGTAATCGCTTGTGTAGAGGTGATAGATGCCGTCCGGGTTCGGTACTGGCAGAGTCTTGAACAGCAGCGTGTTCATGAGCGAGAATGCGCTCACCGCGACGATCACGCCGACTGCGACCGAGAAACTGGCGATGACCGTGAACAGCGGTGCCCGTTGCAGTTGGCGCACGCCGAAGCGCAGATCCTGACGCAGAGTATCGAATACCATATTCCCCTCGTTGACCGGAAGTCCCGTGCTCTACGGAGCCAGCGGTTTCCGGGTTTCGCAGATTGTCCCAGACGCGATCCGTACCTCCTCAGGTGCCAACCGTTCAGAAGTTCAGTTTTCGATAACCCGATCGTAGCGGAGCGCTGAAGACTGTGCGTCCCGTTTGCATCCACACCGGTCGATTGTTATGGTGCGCGGGTGGCTTCCTTCGGCGTTCATCTCTCACTGTAGTCGTGCGATCGTTCGCTCTGCTCGACTGGGGCATCGTGTGCGCGTATCTCGCGGTTGCCCTGGCCGCGGGTGTGCTGGTGGCGCGCCGCGCGGGCGTATCCATCGAATCCTATTTCGTGGCGGGACGCGACCTGCCCTGGTGGTGGCTGGGCACTTCCATGGCCGCGACTACGTTCGCCGCCGACACACCGCTGGTGGTGGTCGGACTGGTAGCGGCGCATGGCGTGGCCGGCAACTGGTTCTGGTGGTCATGGGCGATCGGACACGTATCGATGGCTGTGATCTTCGCGCCGTTGTGGCGGCGCGCACGCGTGCTCACCGATGCCGAGCTGATCGAGTACCGCTATGCCGGCCGGAGCGCCGCGTTGCTACGCGGCTTCAAGGCATTCTTCTTCGCGGTCGTCATCAACGGCATCGTGCTCGGTTGGGTCATCCGCGCGATGTCGAAGATCGCTGCGCCTTTTGTGCAGTGGGATCGCTGGCTGAGTGCGGAGACCATGAGCGCGCTCGCGCTGCATTGGCCCTCATGGCTCCTGATCGGCAACGTCAGCGATACGCTGACCGTGGTTGCGCTATTCGCGCTCATCGCCGTGTATTCGTCGCTCGGCGGCATACGCGGCGTCATCCTCACTGACCTGCTCCAGTTCGGCATCGCCATTATCGCGAGCATCGCGTTCGCCGTCGCTGCGGTCAATCACGTCGGCGGCCTGGCGGCCATGCGCACCGCGCTCGACGCGCAATACGACGCGACCGCTCTGCTTTCGTTCCTTCCGGCTAGCTCGGCTGCCTGGCTGCCGCTGAATGTCTTCCTGATCTACATCGCAGTGCAGTGGTGGGCGCAGTACTTCAGCGATGGCAGCGGTTATCTTGCACAGCGATTGTTCACGGCGCGCAACGAGGCGCATGCGCAAGCTGGAGCGCTCTGGTTCAGTATTGCCAATTACACGATCCGCACCTGGCCATGGGTCTTGATCGGGCTGGTGGCATTGGTGGTGTACCCGCTGGGCAGCGCGGGAACCAGTGATGCGGCACGGATGGTCGGCGCCGACCGTGAGATGGCGTATCCGGTCCTCATGAGTGAGATCCTGCCCGTTGGCATGCTCGGGCTGCTCTTCGCGTCCCTGCTCGCCGCATTCATGAGCACCGTCGACACGCACATCAATTGGGGATCGGCGTACCTGGTCAATGATTTGTACCGCCGCTTCCTGCGGCCGAGCGCATCGCAGCGCGAGCTGGTGCTGGCCGGCCGCATCGCGGTGGTGCTGGTTTCGTTGCTCGCCATCCTGATCGCGGCGCGCATCACGAGCATCGAGAAGGCATGGCGGTTGTTCGTGGCGCTGGGCGCCGGTCTCGGCCTGCCTGCCATTTTGCGCTGGTTGTGGTGGCGCATCAACGCCTGGACGGAGATTGCCGGAATGGTGGTGGCCAGCCTGAGTGCGCTCGTGCTCTATCGCATGTTTCCTGACGCGCGCGACGAGCACCTGCTGGTCGCCATCGTGGGGCTGGCTACACTTGCCTCAGTGATCGCGACCTACGCGACCAAACCGGTGCCGCGCACCCATCTGGCGGCCTTTGTCGAGCGAGTACGGCCACCCGGCTCGTGGGCGGGACTGCCCGGCGCCGCGCCGCGCGGAACCATGCTGCGGATCGGCGGCGCGTGGCTGGCCGGCAACGTGGCCGTGTTCGGCCTGACCTTTGGCGTCGGGCACCTGCTGCTCGGCAGACCCCGGTTCGGCAGCGTGCTGCTGCTGGTGGGCAGCGCCGCTCTGGGCGCGACGATTCTTGGCCTGAAGCGCTTGCGAAGGGAGAGCGCTCAGAGCTGACCGAGTTCAAACCACCCAAACGCGTCGCGCCACGCGTGTTCGAGTTCTCGCCCTTCAACCGAACTTCCTCACGCGCCAACCGTTGCGAAGTTCAGTTTTCGCTCGAACTCCCGGTTGAGCAGGTACAGGCTGACGGCGAGCTGGACCAGGATGGTTCCCACCGACAGGTACCAGATCCAGTGCACCTGGAATCCCGGCATTCGTGACATGATCAAGGCCGGAATCGCGACCAATACGATGCGGACCGTGGAGGCAACGAGTGAGGGCACTGTATTACCCATCGCCTGGAACATGCTGGACGCAACGAAGATCAAACCCGACGCCACGAAGTTCCAGGAAATGATACGCAAATACTCCTCGCCAAAGGCGATGACGGCCGGATCACGCGTGAAGATTCCTACGAGTGCGGTTGGCGCCGTGTGGCAGGCGATGGCCAACAGCAGCATCACGCCCGCGGCCATCAGCGCGGCGTCCTTGAACGTGTCTTTGACCCGCTGCGCTTGTCGGGCGCCAAAGTTCTGGCCGGCAACCGGTGCCACGGAAAAACCGAGGGCAACCACGGGCATGAAGCCAGCCTGAATGATGCGCATACCGATACCGAATCCGGCCTGCGCGGCTGCGCCGAACGGGCGCGTGAGCGAGTAGACCAGGATCATGTAGAATGCGGTGAGGCCAAACTCGAAGCCGGTGGGCAGGCCGATGGCCAGCATCTTCTTCCACAGATCGAGCCGTGGCTTCCAGTCGCGAGTCACGAAGCGAAGGTATGCGTCCTTGCGATAGAAGTAGGTCGTCAGCCAGACGATGCCGATGACGATCGCGACCAGCGTCGACATGGCCGCACCGGCAACGCCGAATGCGTGGCCGGTGCCCCAGCCGAAGATGAGGAATGGCGCGAGGATCATGTTGATGACGACCGTAACCGATGACACGACCATGCCTGGCTTGAAATTGCCGACTGCGCGCAGAGCAGCACCCATCGCAACCATGGCAAACTGCAGTGCCATTGCCGGAATGAACCAAAGCAGGTAATCAGCGGCCAACGCAGCGGTTCTCGAGTCGGCACTCATCGCGTTGGAATAGCCGGTGCGGACGGCCAGTCCGACGATGAGGAACAGCCCGCCCGTCACCATGGCCAGGACCTGCGACTGGTTGAACAGGAGCAGCGCCTGTTCATGATCCTTTCGTCCGACTGCATGGGAAACCACAGTGGTGGTACCTACGCCGAGCATCTGGGTCAGGCCGAGCACGATGAAGGTGAGATTGCCCGCGATGCCCACGCCGGCGACCGCCTCGGTGCCGAGCTGGCCTACCCAGTACAGATCGATGAGGAAGTAGAGAGTCTGAAAGATCATGGTCACGAGCATGAAGCTCGTAGTCTTCAGCAGATGCCGAGTGACCGGGCCGGTAGTCAGATCTTGCATGAAGGAAAAGCTGCCGATTCAGGTCAGTGCAGTCGAATCGGTCGCCCGCGGCAAGCAGAGCGTAAACGTGCTGCCGGTGCCCAGAACACTTTCCACGGTCAGGTCACCGTGCATTGCGCGTGCGAGTTGCCGGCTGATGGCCAGGCCCAGACCGGATCCACGGGTATGACTCAAGGCGGGCTCGATCTGAACGAACGATTCGAATACCGCTTCGAGCTTGTCCGCCGGAATCCCAATGCCGGTGTCCTGGACGTGCAAATAGACCTTATCGCCGGAATGTGTGGTGCTGATGGTGATGGTCCCGCCTTGTCCCGTGAATTTGACCGCGTTGGACAGAAGGTTGAGCACGATCTGCTCGACGCGCTCGCGGTCCGCACGCACCACAAGGTCCGGATCATCACTTTGGACATCGAGGTGTTGTGATTTGGCCGCGATCTGTGGCTCGATCATATGACGCACGCTCTCGATCACGGACTGAAAAAGAAGCCGCTCCAGGTTCAGCGACACACGGCCAGACTCGATCCGGGCAAGATCGAGCAGCTCATTCACCAGCCCGAGCAGATGCTGCTGATTGTGCCGGATTCGAGCGACCGATTCACGCTGCTTGTCGGTCAGCGGACCATGAATGCCTTCCTCGATCAAGGCGGCGTATCCGCCGATCGCGCCCAGTGGCGTGCGCAATTCGTGACTGATCATACGGAGGAACCGGCCCTTGGCTTCATTGGCTTCCTGCGCAATTCGCCTCGCTTCATCCGCGTCCGAGCGCGCACGATCGCGCTCCTGCAGTGTCTCTTCCATGCGGGCCAGTGACGCGACCAGCTCGTCGGTTCTGGCCTGGAGTACTTCCTTCGTGCGAATCAGTTCCTGCTCGGCTCGCTGGCGCGCCAGGAAAACGCTGTTCGCATTCTGCAGCGCGGTCGACTGGAGCAGTTTCTCTTCGTCGCTCGGATTCACGGCTACCCGACACCAAGTTGCCTGGAGGCCAGCGCGGTGCCCACGACCCGGGCTTCGATCTTGGCAAATGCAGTATCGCGGCTGGTCGAGGTATCGTCGCTGAACGGCGCGAAGCCGCAGTCATCGGTCGTGCCAAGCTGATCGAGCGGAATATACCTGGCCGCCTGGAGCACGCGGTCACGCACTTCTTCGGGAGTATCGACCTGCGGATCGATCGGGGAAACCACGCCGACAAAGACGCGCTGGTCAGGTTTCAAGTATCGCTGAATGATCTCGAGCACGCGTTCGCGATCTCTTTCACCCGCAAGCGCAATGTAAAAGTTGCCCACCTTCATTTCGAACAGCCGGGGCAGCAGCCCGGCATAATCGACATCGGCACTGTGCGTCGAATCCAGATCACCGCCCGGACAAGTGTGCACCCCGATCAGCTTGCGCTCCAAAGCGGTAAAGCGTGAAAGCGCGAGGTTGTTCAGATCGATGAAGCTGTTCAACAGGTAGCCGGTCGGATCGATCTTCATCGCGAGCCGGCCTTCGGTGAAATCGATCTGCACCTTGGCCGCGCCCTTCGCCAGGCAGCGCCGGATCTCGGTCTCGTGCTCGTGCAGCAGATCGTGGATGAACTCATCACGGGTGTAGCCGGGCAACTCGGTGGCGGGATACATCAGGCTCAATGCCGACGGCGAGATCACTGCCTGCTTCAATGGCCGGTGCGCGTACCGCATTGCGACGTCGAGGTAAGCGTCCGCATAGCGCTTGTAGCGAAACGGCCCCTTCGTGAGCCGCAGCATCCGTCGCGTGTGGCCCGCCGCAAACGGGATCTTGAATCCATCCGGCGCCGTGTTCGACAGGCCGTGCACCGAGTAGGTCCAGAAATTGTCGTACTTGCGCTGCTCGCCATCGGTGATGATCGGAGAGCCCGTTGCCTCGAAACGTTCGATCGTGTCCTGGACCGCGGCCTCGTACTGCTCGTCCTGGTTGGGGTCGACTATGGTTCCTGCGGCCACCGCCGCAATCAACGCTGGCGGTCTCGGTATGCTGCCAATGGGCTCGGTTGGCAGGCTCACGTCGTTAACGTTTTAGCGCGGCTTGAAACAGCCAACGGAGCGAGTGGTGCATGGAAACCTCCGGACCGGTCGAGCGGTGAGTAGTGTGGCAGTGTAGTGTGCGCTGGACCCGGCGTCCAGCGAAGTCCGGGCAGATTCAGCCGCTGGTCTCGACCGCCTTCAGGTCCTGACCTGCAAGCTGCGCCAAACCCTTGAACGCCCACAGCGACGCTGCAGAAGCGAAAAGCAGTGCCAGCAAAGACAGCAGGAAAGATGCATCAGCACCGGTCTCCCAAATCAGCGGTGTCGGAGTCGATGATGCCTGCCACTCGGCCTGGCCACGAGCGAGCAGATCGAAGCTGGTCAGGAGATTCCCGCCCGCATGGAGCACCATCGCCGGGAAAATCGAATTGGTCAGGTGGGTGATGATGCCATAGACTGCGGCAACGACGAGGTAGTACGGCATGAGTATCAGCGTGACTTCCGGATGCGTGAAATGCGCGAAGCCGAAGCTGAGCCCGGTCACCAGTATCGCGATCACGGGTCCGTGGCGCCGTTCGATCGGCCCCTGCATGTAGCCCCGAAAGGATGTCTCCTCCACGACACCGGAAACAACGGCGCTCATGATCAGGAGAAACAGCAAGGTCAGGCGAGGAATGCCGGCAAGGTCGTCGACTGGCTGAGCCGGTAACCTGACCAGCCGATTCATCACGAGTTGAAAAAGAACCACCGTAATCAGGCCGAGCATTCCCGCAAACAGGGCCGCACCCCACACATCGTCAGACAACCGATTGGCCCGATGACTGGTTCGCCGCGCGGCTGCGGTCGCTGCCGGCCAGCCCTCACCACGAGCGTACCGCCAGAAGAACCAGAGGTACAATACCGTCACCGGCACAGCCCACGGCACGCTCGCCACATACCGCGCGTTGGCCGATGCGAGCAGTGCCCACGGCAACGTCCCCGCAGCAGCCATGACGCCGCCGCTGATGACAGCCCGCACCGTGACCGGAAGCCGCTGCCAGGAGGTTATCATGCCCTGGTTCGGCAGACCGTCATCCGCACATGTGCGATACCAACGTGAAGAATGCGACCCCTCCAACCACCCACCCGCCGACGAATACGACACCCGCAGCGTTGCGCAGTCTGGTCACGTTGGGCTCAGGCGACGTAATGACACCATGCAAAGCCGCGCCGGCAACGTAGAGGAGCACAATGGTCAGGACTCCGCCGACGAAGGAAACGAGTGGCACTTCATTGCAGTCGAAGAAACGAAATTGTGCTCCGCTGAGCAGGACGCCTGCTGCTGCAGCAAGCGCCATGCGTAGCCTGGTCAGGTTGATTGAAAGCATACGTGGCTCAATGATAGGCAACCCGCGCATGAAGCGGGAGGCTGCTCGGTAGGTTCTGTAACGGCCGATGCAGATCACTCAAGAGTGAGCGGCTGGATCCAAATCGGCTGGTGAGCCGGCGTTACCTTAATCCCGCCACAGTGCGTCGCGCGGCGCGAGCGCGACTGCACGTCGCGTAGGAATCCAGGTTGCCGCGAGCACGACGATCGTGATTGCAACCGATACCAGCAGTGCAGTGCCAAGCGACACGACCAGCGCAATTGGAAAGAAGCTGGAGAAGCCCCAGGCGATCAACAGGGTCAGCGGCAATGCGACCACGGCACCCACGCCGAGCTGTCGTCCGCCCTGCCCTACGAGCAATGACAGAATCATGCGGTCGGTCGCGCCCAATGCACGCCGGATCCCGATTTCGCGTGTGCGCCGACCGATCGCACGCGCCATGAGACCATAGGTTCCGCTCACGGCGAGCAGCAGAGCGAATGCGAAGCAGGCGGCGAACAACGCGGCCACGGACCGGGCGATCAGCGAGGTCTTGGCCAGAACCTCCTCGAAACTCTGCACATTGGATGGAATGATCAGTGGATCGAGGGCAGTCACGGTTTGATGAAACGCCGCCTGTGCACCGACCAGACTGCCGCGATGCCGGAACAGAACGTTTGCGCCGTCCGCACTGGACTGGCGCAGCGGAATGTAAACGGCGATCGGGCTTCGATCGCGAGACAGCGGATTGCCCAGCAGCACATCCCCGACCACGCCGACTACGCTGCGCGCTGGCTCGCTTTCGCCCAGGCCGGTCAGCCGCAACTGTTGCCCGAGCGGTGAGCTGCCGAGCCAGTTGCGCGCGGCAAAAGATGCACTGACGATCACTGTGGCGTCCGAAGCTTCGGTATCACGCGTATCGAAGAAACGCCCCTCATGCAGTCGAATGCCCAGCGGTGTCAGCGGGCCGAGCACGCCCAGAACGAAGGTGCGTGGATCGACCGCCGTGGTTGGTCGGTCCAGCAGCACGAACTGCCCCGCGGCACTCGACATCTCCGCGAGCCCGGTGCGCAGCAGCACGCCGTCAACAGCCGGATTGGCAGAGAGCCGCTCTTGAGCTTGCTGGTAGAACAAGCCGCGCGACTCTGCGCCCGCATACCGTTCAGCTGGCAGCTCGACCGATGCACTCAGCAGATTCCGCGTGTCGTAGCCGAGGTCCACGTTGGCGACGCGATAGGCAACGATCGCCGACATGCTGCCGAAGAACATGAGTACCGACACGGTGGCCACCTGCGTCACCACCAGTGCACGCGCGACCTTCCCCTCCTTTCGGCCACCACCGCGGAGCCCGCCTTCCTGCAGCACCGCGTTCAGCTCGAGGTTGGTCGCGCGCATGGATACGATGCTGCCGAGCACGGCGATGGTCAGCGTAACGAACGCGCCCGAAGAAAGCAGCACGATCCGGTCGAAGCCCCACACCCACCAGAACACGAGATTGCCCTCGAGCCGCGCATGGGCCCACGTGTTGATCGCGCTGAGTCCCCAGGTCGCGATAACAGTAGCCAGCAGACCACCCGCGAGACACAGGATGATGGTTTCCCACAGGCTTTGTACGATCAGTCGTCCGCGCGGCGCGCCCAATGCCAGGCGCAGTGCGGTCTCACGCGCGCGCTCGTTGGCGCGGGCCATGAGCAGATTCGTCACGTTGATGCAGGCCAGCAGTAGGATGAGCCCTGCGAGTGTATTGAGGACGGCCAGCGCCAATAGTCCCCCCTCACCGATTTGTGCCATCGGAAAGGATTGCACGGTCATACCGGTGGGTAGCGCCCGCTCCGGCGTCGTGGCCGGCCGCGCCTGACGCACACGCTGGAGCAAGCCGCTGAGCTCGGCGCGCGCGCTTTCCGCATCGGCATCGGCGGCAAGGCGCGCATACACCTGCACGTAGTACTGCTCGGGTACCCGCGCCGTGAGAAGGTCGGGCCGAATCGGTACCCACGCGTCCGCTGCCACCGGAAAGCTGTACCCCTCCGGCATGACGCCGACCAGCCGAGTCACCACACCGTTCAACGTCACGTGGCTGCCCACCAGGCTGGTGTCACTGCCGAACACTGCGTGCCAGATCGGATAGCTCAGCACGACCACCGGCTCCGCGCCTGCCTCCTGATCAGCCGGCTGCAACCCGCGGCCGAGAAACGGCCGGGTACGCGTCACCGCAAAGACATTCCATTCCGTCACGGTCGCCTGGATCGAGCGCGATGCTTCCGCAGTCCCGACCACGACTTCCCGGTCTGTATAGGCACCAACATCGGTAAGCGTCCTGATGCTCCGCCGAAGCGCAGCGAAGTCGGCAGCATCGATGAGTCCGCCACCGTCAGCTCGCATGACCCTGACGATCCGCTCACCGCCCGGCACCGGCAGTGGCTTGACCATCGCAGTATACAGGAACGAAAACGTGAAGATGCTGACTCCCAGACCACCGGCCAGCACGACAATCGTGAGCAGAGTAAACACCGGCGTCTTCGCCAACAGACGAAGCGAATACTTCACATCCTGCCAATAGAACACGGGCTCTTCAACTGTTGGGGGTCTGCTCTTACGTACGGGTCTGCCAAAGCAAAGTTTCACGCAGGGTTCGCAGAGTGCCAGCGAGGAGGGGCGAGCGACGAGCGACGAGCAACGGATGGACGGTGGGCGCGCCATGTCATGCGCCCGGGTGCTGTGACACTTGTTAGCATCGCAAGTTCAATGAACCGAAGCTGCCGCCTCATCGCCACTGATGATGAACCAAGCGTCCGCTGATAAACCAGCGACTTCTGATGAAAGAAGTTGAGAATCACAACAATGAATTCCAGAAGGGAATTGCAGAATTCTATTCGCGAAATCTGAGTCTCCCCCCGTACTGGCCCGCCGTCCATCCGTTACTCGTCGCTCGTCGCTCGCCCCTCCTCGCTGGAACTCTGCGAGCCCTGCGTGAAATGCCGTATTCACTTCCTGCCAGCATCGATATCGACGGCAATGTGCCGCCATTTGCCCTGGTTGAAACGCCAAATGCTGAGCAGGCAGCGCGTTGCGTGGCCGATCAGGATTGCGACCCAGATATGAATGGGCTTGAGTGTACCGGTCTGCTGAATCACGAAGCAGATGCCGAGCGGCACGATGATTTGTGAAACAATGGAGATGTAGAGCGGGCTCTTGGTATCGCCGGTGCCTTGCAAGCCGCCGGTGTAGGTGAGCGCAACGGCGATGAAGAGACCGGACAGGCTGAGCACGCGCAGCAGCTGCACGCCGATCTCGACGACCTCCGGCTGTTCCATTCCAAAAATCGCGAGAAGCTGGCGCGGCAGGAAGAAGAACAACGACCCGATGAGCGCGGCACCCATGAAGCCGAAGCGGGCGGCGACGTGGACGGCTGCGTTGGTGCGGTCCGGCTTGCCGGCGCCCAGGTTTTGTCCGGCCACGGCGGCCGCGGCACCCATGAGTCCAAGCGAGGTCCAGGTGATCAGTGAAAACAGCTGCGAGTATGAAACCGCGAAGGCAGCCTGCGCCGGTGCGCTTTGGGCCAGCGATCCGATGAAGGCCAGCATGAACACGCCGCCGACGTTCATGGCGATGCCCTGAATCCCGGCGGGCAGGCCGAATCGGAACAGGGATTTGATGATCGCCCAATCGGGCCCGTAGCCATGACCGCGCGGGAAGGACACTACCCACCCGCCGCGCCATAACCTCCAGAGTGCGTAGAGGCCGATGATGCCGGTCGCGATCGATGTGCCCATCGCTGAACCGCGCGTGCCAAATGCTGGTATCGGCCCGAGACCGCGGATCAGGATGATGTTGAAGGCCAGGTTCAGCACGGTCATGATGATGCCGAGGACCATGGGCGTCCGGGCATCGCCAGCCGAACGCAGTGCGCCGCTCAGCATGTAAAAGATCAGCATGCCGCTGCTGAACAGGAACATGATGCGCAGGAATGGAAGCGCCTCGGCCTGCACTTCGGGACGCGCGTTCACCAGCTCGAGCAGCGCGGGCGAGAAGAAGTACCCAAGCGGCGCCATCACCAGCAGTGCGAGCCCGACTGCAGTGAGGAACGCCTGGTATACCGTGCGATCCACCTTCTCTTCATCGCCCGCACCCGCGAACCGTGCTACCAGCACGCTCATGCCCATGAACAGCGAATTGATGAAGACGATGACCACAATGAAGATCTGCAGGGCCACGCCGATCGCGGCGTTGCCCTCGTAGCCAACCAGGTGGCCGACCAGCACGTGATCGACGATACCCTGGAGTCCGCCGATGATGTTGGTGAGCATGGTCGGCCAGGCCAGCTTCCAGACCGCCGGGGTCAATGGCCCCTCGATTATGGACCGGTCATACCGCCGGCCAGGGGGCCGGGGCGCCGGCGGTGTCGTCGTGGCGGATGGCGTTGTGGTGACTTTGCTCACTCGAAACACATGGTATATTCAGGTGCAGGCCGCATCATCGCTGATTCCCAGGACCTTACCAATGTGCAGAAACATCAAGACGCTCGCCAACTTCGAGCCGCCAGCCAGCCACGACGAGATTCACGCTTCGGCGCTCCAGTTCGTCCGCAAGCTAAGCGGCACAACGCGTCCCTCACGGGCCAATGAAGCCGCTTTCAACCTCGCCGTCGAGGAAGTCACCGCTGCCGCCAACAAGCTGATTCACTCGCTCACGATCAATGCGCCACCGCGCAATCGAGAGGATGAGGCGCGCAAAGCGAAGGAACGTTCATTGAAGCGCTTCGCCTAGACCCGGGGACATGCGCCCAACGGACAACGGACAAACCGACGAGCACGAGCACGACCACGAGTACGATTGACGATTACGGGCTCACACCGTGGCTGACCTGACGAAAGGCATATCCTCGAAGCTGCCTGGTTGGAGCCCGTAATCGTCAATCGTACTCGTGGTCGTGCTCGTGCTCGTCGGTTGATCCATTTTTAAGCAGGTCATTGTCCTATTGACAGTCACCTCTTGACAATCAAGATGTAAGCCCGCTATCCTCTCCAGCCATAACCCGAACCTGGAAGTGCCGTGGACAAGCCCAACACCGATGTCATTCAGGGCACGCTCGACCTGTTGATCCTGAAGACGCTCAGTCTCGAGCCCATGCATGGCTTTGGCATTGCCCGCCGCATCGAGCAGATCACGCGCGAAGTGTTCAAGGTGAATCCGGGCTCGCTACTGACTGCGTTGCAGCGGCTGGAGCGCAATGGCTGGCTGGACGCAGAATGGCGGGAAACGGAGAACTCCCGGCGCGCGAAGTTTTACACGTTGACGCGTGCGGGCAGGAAGCAGCTCGAGGCCGAAAAGGCGGATTGGTCACGCCGTTCTTCGGCGGTCGCGCGGCTGCTGAAAGCCGAGGGCTGATCGCATGCTCAGGGCACTCTGGCGTCAGCTCAGGCGTGGTTTGCGGATACTCACGCATCGACCGTCGGCCGATCGTGAAATCGATGATGAAGTCCAGCACTACCTGGAGCAGGCCACGGCGGCGCACCTTGCCCGCGGGCTGCCGCCCGCGCAGGCGGCGCGCGCGGCGCGGCTCGAGCTCGGCAGTGTGACCAGTGTGCGCGAGCAGGTGCGGGAATACGGGTGGGAGAACCTGGTCGAGACGCTGATCGCCGATCTGCGATACGCCGCGCGCAGACTGCGTGGGGCGCCCGGCTTCACGATCATAACCGTGTTGACGCTGGCGCTCGGCATCGGGGCCACGACCGCGATCTTCAGCGCGGTGAACCCGATTCTGTTCGAGACGTTGCCGTATCCGGAGGCAGACCGGATCGCGGCGGTCTGGGAGATGAATCAGGACGGATCGCGCAGTCAGGCCACGTTCGGCATGTACCGCGAGCTGGCGCAACGGAATCGAACGTTGTCAGCGGTCGCCGCGTTCAAGCCGTGGCAGCCCACCATGACCGGTGCGGGCCAGCCGGAACGATTCGACGGCCAGCGGGTCAGTGCCAGCTACTTCAACGTGCTGGGCGTGCAACCCTCGATTGGAAGGGACTTCGAGCGGTCCGATGATCGGCTCAACGGACCCAATGTAGTCATCCTCAGTGATGCGATATGGGAGCGACGATTCGCCCGCGATCGTGCGATCATCGGACGCCAGGTCACGCTGGACGATAAGCCGTACGAGGTCATAGGCGTCATGCCGGAAGGCTTCGAGAGCGTGCTGGCTCCAGCGGCCGCGCTGTGGGCGCCGCTTCAGTACGACATGTCGCAGGGACGTGCCTGGGGTCACCACCTGCTGACGATTGCGCGCCTCCAGCCCGGCGTCACAACCGATCAGGCAGCCAAAGAGCTGGATGGGATCGGTCAATCCGTACTGGACACCCAGCGGCCCGAGACCTACGGCAGCGCGGTCGCATTCAGTGTGACCTCCCTGCAGGACGACGTAATTCGCGGGGTAAAGCCGGCTCTGCTGGCGGTGCTCGGCGCGGTGATGCTGGTACTAGTGATCGCGTGTGTGAACGTGACCAACCTGCTGCTCGCGCGCGGCGCACAACGACGTGGCGAGTTCGCGCTGCGCGCGGCGCTGGGCGCCCGGCGTGGCCGGCTGATCCGGCAGTTGCTCACGGAGAGTCTGCTCCTCGCCGCGCTGGGTGGCGCCGTCGGAATGATGGTGGCTCTGGTCGGCGTGCGCGCGCTGGTTGCACTCAGCCCGCCCGGACTGCCCCGGGTAGGTGCGATCGGCCTGGATCGCACCGTGTTCGCATTCGGATTCACCATCACCACGTTGATCGGTTTGATCTTTGGATTGCTGCCCGCGCTGCAGGCAGCTCGCCGCGGGCCGCGGCACGATCTGGAACGCGCGTCCCGCCGTACCGCGGGAGGTCAGCGCGGCGCGCGCAACGCACTGGTCGTCATGGAAGTCGCGATCGCGCTCGTGCTGCTGGTGGGCTCGGGGCTTTTACTCCGGAGCCTGCAAACGCTGTTCGAGATACCTTCGGGTTTCGACGCGTCGCATCTGCTCACCATGCAGGTACAGACCTCCCAGCCTTCGACCTGGTCCGACAGCGCAGCGCATCGGTCATTCAAGCAGACCTTGGCTGCAGTGCGCCGCCTGCCGGGCGTTACCGCCGCCGGGCTCACCAGCCAGTTGCCACTGAGCGGTGACCGCGATGAGTACGGCGTGCACTTCGAATCCAGCACGGACGGGTTCAACACATTTCGGTATGCGGTGAGCCCGGGATACATCGAGACGATGCGTATACCGCTGCGACGGGGCCGGCTGCTCACAGAGCAGGATCAAGCCGGCGCTCCGCTGGTTGCGTTGATCAGTGAATCGCTCGCCAAACGCAGATTCCCCGGAGCCGACGCGCTCGGTCAACGGCTGAGCATTGGACCGATCGAAGGCTACACCATTGTTGGCGTGGTGGGTGACGTCAAGCAACTGTCATTGGCGCTCACCGAATCGGATGCCGTGTACACGACCACGAGTCAGTGGGCCTATGCCGACAACGCGATGACACTGGTCGTGCGAGCCCGCGCTGATGCGGCCGCGCTCACGCCCGCGATTCGACAAGCGGTCTGGGCGGTCGACCGGGATCAGCCGATCGTGCGAGTGGCGACCATGCATCACCTGCTGGCGGACTCCGCCGCTGAGCGGCGCTTCGCACTCATCCTGTTCGAGACCTTCGCGCTGGCTGCCCTCGTACTGGCGGCGGCCGGCATCTACGGCGTGATCGCGGGCAGTGTGGCCGAACGTACGCGTGAAATCGGTGTGCGGTCCGCGCTGGGTGCGACTCGCGGTGACATCATCCGGTTGATCATTCGACAAGGCATGTCACTCACCGGCATCGGCCTCGCCATTGGCGTGGTCGCGGCCGTCATCGCAACCCGGGCCATCACTACGCTCCTGTTCGGAGTTTCACGGCTGGATGGGGTCACCTATGTCTCGGTGATCACGCTGCTGATCGCTGTGGCCCTGGGTGCGTGTGGAGTGCCCGCGTCTCGCGCGGCGCGTTTCGATCCGGTCAGGACACTCCGCGCTGATTAGCGTAACCGGTCGGGGTGAGATCTTCGGCGGCTAGTTTTGTTGGGGCAGGAAATTTCAAATTCAATTTCGAATTAAAATTAGGCATTATTAGGCATTCAAATTCAAATTTAACGGACTCACTTCGGCGAGGTTCAGCACGCATCAGGTTTGCTTCATCCGCAGGAAGTCGGCGATCTGCGCGAATTGAGCGCCACGCACATCATTCGCATTCTCACCTGCGTAGTACTCGGCCCAGCCCAGCGGCGTTGCCTGCTCGGCGCTGTCGCGGACATCGAGCCGCGCGCCGGCGTCGACCAGTACCCTGACTGATTCAAGCGAGCCCGAGCAGACCGCGTGGTGCAGGGGCGTGGCATGATTGTAGAGATCCTGGCTGGAGCGGTTAACGTCCGTACCGAGATCGATCATGCACTGCAAGGCATCGGCTTGGCCATTGAGTGCGGCCAGAACGAACGCGGTCTGAAGATCCCGCTGGCTCGTCACTTTCATGAGAGCAGGCACTTCATCCAGACGACCGAGGCAAAGCGCGGTCGACAGGGTCAGCGGCGCGCCTTTCTTCACCAGGTGTTTGGCGGCCGCGAAGTGGCCATTCACGAGCGCATTGTCCGACGCACCGATGGGAGACGCGCCGGCATCGAGCAGCACATCGATCAACGCGATCTGCACGCCTGCATCGCTGGCAACTCCCGACCAGCACACGAGGCTGAGCGCGTAGTCGAGTTGCTGCTGCAGGCTGTCCACGCTCCGCGCGTGCGCCGACCGGATGATGGCGCCGGCGATCTCGGCGATATTGCGCGGCAGCGTACCGTTCCGCTTCGGGTCTTCCGCCACGAACCAAAGCAGGTAAGGCGCTTTGAAAAAGTCCTCGAGCGCCCCGCCAATCTGGTCGCGCAGCCAGCTTCCCGGCGCTGTGAGCCGTTCACGCGCGAGCTCCGGATGCGCGGCCAGCAATCGCTCCAATGCGTCCACATCGCCCGCGTCAATCGCCGCTACAGCGGCTTGAAAGGCGGCGTCGAGTCTGGTCTTACGCATCGGCGGCGCATGATGCGGCACGTCCCAGAAGGATCGCGCGCTCGCGGGCATTGCGCGTCAACGCGGCCGCGCGCTCGAACTCGGCACGAGCTTCCTCGAAGCGGTCGAGCTTGAACAGCAGATCTCCGCGCGCGGCCGGAAGCAGGTGATAGTTCTCGAGTGTCGGCTCAGCCAGCAGCTGGTCCACCAGCTCGAGACCGGCCTCCGGGCCAAACGCCATTGCAATCGCAACCGCGCGATTCAACTCGACCACGGGTGATGGGGAGAGCTGAGCCAACACTTCATAAAGCGCGGCGATCCGCGGCCAGTTGGTTTCATCGGGTGTGCGCGCCCGGGCGTGGCACGCAGCGATCGCCGCCTGCAATGCGTACGGTCCGCGCAATCCACCCAGGGATTCGGCGCGTCCGAGCGCCGCGAGCCCGCGGCGGATGAGGAGCTGATCCCAACGCGAACGGTCCTGCTCGAGAAGCAGGATGGGTTCACCCGATGGGTTTATGCGCGCGCGCGCACGCGAGGCCTGGATTTCCATGAGGGCAACCAGCCCGTGGACTTCGGGTTCGTCCGGCGCGAGCCCCGCCAACACCCGGCCCAGCCTCAATGCGTCCTCACAGAGTGCCGGCCGCATCCAGTCATCGCCCGCGGTTGCGGCGTACCCTTCGTTAAAGACCAGATAGAGGACGCCCAGAACCGATGCGAGTCGCGCTTCCAGCTCGGAGGGGCGGGGCACCTCGAAGGGAACACCGGCATCCCGCAGCGTACGTTTGGCTCGCACGATGCGCTGCGCGATGGTTGATTCGGGAACCAGGAACGCACGCGCGATCTCATCGGTAGTGAGCCCGCCCAGCAGCCGCAGCGTCAGTGCGACTCGGGCCTCCGTCGATAACACCGGATGACAGGCGGTGAACATGAGTCGCAGGAGGTCATCGCCGATGTGATCGTCGATTCCGGCGTCCAGATCCGGTACGGCTTCTTCCTGCTGTGCTTCCAGCTCGTGTCCGATCAGCTCGTGCTTGCGGGTGTGCAGCGTGTTCCGGCGCAGCGCATCGATCGCCCGGCGCTTGGCGGTCGCCATGAGCCAGGCGCCGGGGTTCCTGGGCACCCCCGACGCCGGCCACTGCTCGAGGGCCGCGACCAGCGCATCTTGTGCGTAGTCCTCGGCCAGCCCGACATCGCCCACCATTCGGGCAACACCCGCAATGACTTTTGCGGATTCGATTCTCCAGACGGCGTCTATCGCGCCATGCGCATCGTAAGCCATGACCAGCAACGGACTAGAGCAACGGCCGAGTTGCAAGGGGCGGTTGGCCCTAATGGACTGGCTTTTGCCTCGATGGACCGCAGAACCCATCTTGCCAATCGACCAAATCGCACTCTGAGAGGAATCATGCTGGTTGCGCGCATACCAGGAATCGCCACGCTCATCGCTGCGGCCGCGGTTGCATCGTGCAGCTCACGCACCGAGGAATCCAACGCCGGAGCTGCTGGCGCGAGTGGCTCGTCACCCCCGGCTCAATGCACGGCGCTGGAGACCAGGCCACCCAACGCGCCTGACCAGCAGCCGGCGTTCGCCAATCAGACGCGAACGTGCGGAGTCAAATCCAACGTAGCGTTCGAGGTGACGGTCATGGCTCGAGGATTGGTGAACCCATGGTCGGTTGAGCCGCTGCCCGGTGGCGATTTCCTGGTTACCGAAAAGCCCGGGCGCTTGCGCATGGTCTCGGCATCGGGCCAGCTCGGCGAGCCCATCACCGGTCTGCCCGCCGTCGAGGCGCGCCAACAAGGCGGATTGCTCGACGTCGCCCTCAGTCCATCATTCGCGACCGACCGCACCATTTACTGGAGCTTTTCTGAGCCCCGTGAAGACGGCAACGGCACCGCGGTCGCGCGCGGTATGCTCTCCGCAGATCGCAGAAGCGTGAGTGATGTGCGCGTGATCTTCCGCGCGCTGCCGAGCTATCGGAACGGTGCGCATTTTGGATCGCGACTGGCCTTCGGCCCCGACGGCACGCTCTACATAACGACCGGCGACCGCTCCGACCGTCCCATGCGCAGGTACGCGCAACAGCTCGACAGTCACCTCGGCAAGGTGCTGCGCATCAACACCGATGGCACGGCACCGAGAGACAATCCGTTCGTTGGACGAGCGGGTGCACTGCCCGAGATCTGGTCGCTTGGCCATCGCAACATCCAGGCAATGAACATCGATGCCCAGGGTCGTGTCTGGGAAATCGAGCATGGCACGCAGGGTGGCGACGAACTGAACCTGAGCGAGAAAGGACAGAACTACGGCTGGCCCATTCAGGCATACGGCGAGGAGTACTCGGGCCAGCCGATCGGTGGCTCATCGACTGCACCGCCCGAATTCAAGCAGCCGGTCTACTACTGGGACCCGGTGATCGCTCCTTCCGGCGCGCAGTTCTACACCGGCAACGCGTTCCCGGCGTGGCGCAACAACCTCTTCATCGGATCGCTGAAGGAGAAGCGGCTCGTCCGTCTCGTCATCGGCGCAAACAATCGCGTAACCGGTGAGGAACACCTGCTCACTGATCGTAACCAGCGCGTTCGCGATGTCCGGCAGGGTCCGGACGGCAACCTGTACATCGTCACCGATGAGCAGGCGGGTGAGTTGTGGAGGGTGGCCCCACGCAGGTGAGCGCTGGGTAGAAATGAACGATCAACGAATTAACGAACGAACACGAGCACGACCACGAGTAGGATGGACGATTACGGGCTCCAGCCAGGCTGATCGCCGACTTGCTGTTCGCCAGGTGTCAACCATGGTCGGAGCCCGTAATCGTAATTCGCGTTAACGCTTCGCGTTGGCGGCCGCCTGCTCGAGGATCCGCTTTTCCTGCTCGCGCAGCTCGGGCGTAAACTCGGCGCCGAAATCATCGGCTTCGAATACCTGCCGGATCTCGATCTCGGATTCGGTGCCGGGGAACGGATTGGGCGCGCGCTTTACCCATTCGATCGCTTCGTCTTTCGACTTTGCCTGGATCAGCCAGAACCCGGCGATCAGCTCCTTGGTCTCGGCAAACGGCCCATCGATCACGGTCCGCTTGTCACCGGAGAACCTGACGCGCGCGCCTTTCGAGCTGGGATGCAGGCCTTCACCGGCGAGCATCACGCCGGCTTTGACCAGCTCTTCGTTGTACTCGTTCATCTCGGCCAGCTGCGCTTCGGTGGGCATCACGCCGGCTTCGGACTGCGGATCCGCTTTGACAATCACCATGAATCGCATTGTGACTCCTCGTGGTTTCGGGTTCAGTGCGCCAGGCTCAACCTAGGCTCCACTACCACGTCGAACGAGTCCGTCGGAGATCGACATGCCCTTCCGCCCAAAACCGACAAACGCCGTCCCGGTATCGGTAATCGCCCACTGAGCTGTCCTTCAAGGACAAGCACTTAGCTGCGGCACAGGCCTTCCAGGAAACCACGTACGATGGCGCCTGCATGCCGCCAGTCTCGTCCTACAGAAAAGGACTCGCTCATGAACTGGATTACGTAGAAGGCTTTTATCTCGGGACACCACCAGACTCGTGCGAAGCGTATCGCCGACCGTTTACAAGTACGGCTATTCGAAGCGCGACGCGGGATATGCGGGCTCTCAAAGTGCCAAACTCACCGCATGGTGGGGAACTGACTATCTCCTGCTGGCAAAGCATAATGGGAGATGGGTGATCACACATGTCATGTGGCAGTCACCGCCGCCGGCCCGCTGAGTCCGAGCAACTCCGAAAGCGCGGTTAAGATGAACCTGCACATTACGCCTTGACATCGGCGGAAAGTGTTAAAATATTGACACCATGCCCGCCGCCGGTCAACCGCCTGCCTTGAGCCGCCGCGAGCGACAGATCATGGATGTCGTTTATCGGCTCGGACGCGCCGCCGTCATCGACATCCATGCGGCGTTGCCCGACGCGCCGACCTACACCACCGTTCGAGGATTGCTTCGAGTACTGGTCGAGAAGGGGCACCTCCTTCACGAAAAGGAGGGGAAACGCTACGTCTACCTGCCCCGAACGCCGCGGCCGGCTGCCGGAGCCTCCTCGATCGCGCACGTGGTGCGCACCTTCTTCGCAGGATCGCCGACGGACGCGATGGCCGCGTTTCTTGGTGCAAAAGCGCAGGATATCAGTGACGCTGAGTTCGACCGGCTGGCCGCGTTAGTCGATAAGGCAAGACGCAACAAGCGGGCGCGGAAATGATGTCGTCGCTCGGCGCGCTGGTCGGGTCGCTCATCCTCAAGCCCGCTCTTTTATTGGGGGTCGCAGCAGTGTCGGCGGCGTGCCTCCGTCGTCACACCGCGGCCACCCGTCACGCAGTATGGACCGTCGCGATCCTGGCTACGCTCGCTCTTCCCGTTCTGGCCAGTGTGGTGCCTCCGCTGCGCGTTGCTTCGCTCACCGATCGTTTGTTGCCCTGGGTGACCGTATCAACTGCAACGACGCCTGCCGGACCGAGGTTCAGTGCATCGCGTATTGGCGAGACCAATTTGCACCGGCGGCCCAACGCTGCCCTATTGAATCACTCCACTATGCCTGGTCGCGCCGGATCATGAGCTGGCAGCGCATCAATCGCCCACGATGCGTGCTTCCATGCGGGTATAGGGGTCTGAACGTGTCGACGTGGGACAAACGCCGAGCGCTCAACAAGTTGGTACTTGTGGATGTAACGTGGGCAGTTCGGGTAAATACGGGTCGCTTCCACCCGAACGACAAACTGTGCCTCGGGATAGCGTCCGATCAACGGATCGTCCATGGAGAAACGCGCCGTCCCATCAACACGCATTCGACGCTGCAGTTCGAAATCAATAAACAAGAGGCCAACCGCGTGGGTCTCGGCGAGGTTACCCATGGATAGATACATGCCGTTCCCATCGTAGTTTGGGAACGCGAGCGTCTTGTCATCAACGAGCGTGACGAAACCAGGATCACCACCCTTGTAGGAACACGTGGGTTGTCCGGTCGCGTCTACCGTCGCAAGGAAGAACATGTCGAGTCGCTCGATGAAGGCGCGATCGTCCGACGTGAAACGGTTGTGCACTTTGACTTCAGCGAGACGATCGGCAAGGCGGAGAGTATCGAACGCGTCCTGGAGGCTCCGACTTGCAGATGAATAGTTCAGCGACATTCGCACCTCCACAAAGCATCGTAAACGCGAGTAGCGCCTAACGCTCCATTGTGAACCCGACAGCTCACTGCTGCCCTACAACTTTCACCGGCATGGCGCTCGCCAGGTTTGCGTTGTTCCCGAGTTGACCCGCTCCGTTCGATCCCCAGCAGTAAACTACGCCTGTACTCGCGCGGCCGCAGGTGTGACGAAAGCCCGAATCCAAACTTGTGTAGGTGTGACCGCCTGAGACGGCGACCGGCTCCAGCCGGTCGATCGTAGTCCCGTCGCCAACGGAACCCGTTTCGTTTTCCCCCCAGCAATATGCCGCGCCGGTGCTGGTGCGCCCGCACGTGTGACCAATGAAGCCGCCGGCTGCCAACTGAACGAAGCCCAGGCCGGCGGACACGGCAGCTGGGAATGAGCTGTCCAGTGCCGATCCATTACCCAGCGCACCAAAGGTATTTTCGCCCCAGCAGTAGGCTGCGCCGCTGATCGTGATTCCGCAGCTGTGCCTGCCAAGACCGACCGTCAACGACGCAAACGTGAGCCCATTAACTCGAGCGGGAACTGGCTGCGCTCCCACATTTGAGCCGCCTCGCCCGAGCTGCCCACGCTCATTGTCGCCCCAGCAATACGCAGCACCGTCGGTAGTGAGTGCGCAGGTATGGCCGAACACGAATCCTCCAGCACGTATCGCATTGAAGATGTGCCCGCCGGCTACGAGTGTCGGAACCGAACGAAGGAACGTCGTACTGTCGCCCAGCTGACCGTGGGAGTTGCTGCCCCAGCAGTAGGCCGTGCCACTGCTTGTCAGCGCGCACGTATGCACAGCGCCGGCATCGATGCTGGCAAACTTCAGCGTCGTCGTCACCCGCACAGGCGCGGTCTGCGACGCATTCGAATTAACGCCCAGCTGCCCACTCGAGTTGTCGCCCCAGCAATAGGCGGAACCGTCGCTCGTCAGCGCGCAGGTGTGTGCGCCGCCTCCAGCAAGTTGCGCAAACGTGAGACCTCCACCGACTGCTATGGGGATCTTGCTGCATGACCTGGGACCTGCATCGGTGTTGCACATGGATATCGGAGCCGGTACGCCCAGCTGCCCACTCTCACCACGTCCCCAGCAGAATGCAGCTCCGGCCGCCGTGAGTGCGCAGGTGTGAGCGCCACCCGTCGCAACCAATGCAAATGCGACATTCGAAATAGCGCTGACCGTAACTGAAGCGATGTTGCTCTTCCCTTCTGAGGTAGCTGTGATGGTAGCAGCGCCCACCCTCTCGGCTTTCACCAGACCATTCGTTGAAACGGACGCAACCGACGAGTCACTCGTCGCCCATTTAACGACCCGACCCGTTAGCGTCGTCCCGTTTTGTTGTCGCGTGGTGGCAACTAATAGCTCCGTGTCCCCAATCACCATCGCTAACTCAGCGGGGGAGAGCGTGACCGTTGCGACCGGCGCGGCGACCGTTGCGGTAGTGTCCGGTTCCGGTTCGGTGGTCTGCCCCCCGCTATCTCCGCATGAGGAAAGTGCCAGGCCTCCCAACAAAAGGGCCAATGTTCGGTTCATGAGGCCTCCTTTGAGGCCGAGCTCAAAGAGTTATTACTGAAAATGTACTGCCGAGCGATGGGAACGTACGGTGGGTTGAATGGGTTCTTCACTACGCTATGGTATGTCAGGGGCCGGGTCAACAAGATAGATGCGTCGATTATCGTGGTTTGCAGAACGAAGAGATCGTCGTTCTCATGCTTGAACTGAATCGCACCTGGCACTACTGCTTACGAGTCGGCGCAGCAGGTCCAACGTAGGGCGGTCCTTGATGGCTCGAACTGTTTAGCATCGAGGATGCTGGTGAACGTGCTTGCCGCCGCAAGACGTCACGTCAAATACTCCGGTAGGTCGAAACTGTAGGGTCTTCTGGTTTCGCAAAGCGGCCTAACGGAGTAAGGTAAGCTGCGCGCCGCTGAGGGCGCGATACTGCTAATGGCGTCCTCCAGCCGACGGACGCATGACGCCTCTTTAAGCTGCGCGACGCTCCACCGATTTGTCAGGCCGATTCGACCAGGCAACAAAGCGGCACGCCTTAGTCTATCCCATGTTATAAAGCAAGCTCGAATCTGACCCGAACCGCGTACGTGACCTGCAACTCGCGGCCGTTCTCACGCGCGAGTTCACGCACGGACTGGGAGTTCAACCATTCTGAAGTAACCAGTGCGTAGCGTAGCAGAGTAACGCGACTCTGACCCTCAAGGACTGCTGAGGCGCGCCTTCCCGCGCGAAATCCAAATGAGCCCAGAACGAACGGCGCCTGCGCCGACACTAGACCACCAGCACCCACGCCGAGCATAACGGGTAGGTGAGCGGGTAAGTAGTGCGCATGAAGAGAAAGCGAAACGTCGCCGTGCCGGCGTTCGTACGGATAGATCGCGTCAGTATGGGTCCCGTTTTCGTGCACGATGCCGATGGACAAACAGGAGTCCACCACTCCCTCATGGAAAGCTGCGCCACGGCCTTCGACTCTAAAGTTACCGCGGTGCAATCCAGCCAGGAGTTCAACGGTCGGCATAGTGCGGCGGTTACCTCCACAAGTTTCCACGAGCGGGGTCGGCAATTGTGTTGAACCGATCCCGATCCCTAGAATCGTAAACCGGTTTGCAGCTCCCTGAGCAGACACGTTCACGGGGAAAGCAAGCAGAACAATGAAGCAGGCAAAGCGGAGCATGCCACGACCTGTTGGTTGATTAGCAAGAGTATGTGTTGGCGTCGCAGGGGCGTACGCGGAGCCGCCTTCTAACGCCCGAAGTGTATACTGCAGGCCCCGACCAACGCCACCATGTTCGGACTATTAT